>JAZNMT010000070.1:0-18920 GCA_045579895.1 Paludibacteraceae bacterium | reverse complement strand
CGCATGGGGTATCATATGGTGTCGCTCCTGCCTCCTTGCCTAATAGCTCTGTCACCTCCTCTCCTATGTCTAGCGGTGGAGGCTTGTATGCTACTTCTAGCCAGACCTTTAAGAGTTTTGGTAGTGGCAATGGTGGTGCTGTTGTGGGTGGTGGTATGCGTGGTGGTGCTACCATGTCTAATAGCTCATCTCCAATAACTTATGTTTCATCGGGTGTAGGCTCTTTCAGTTCCCTTCCTTTTAGGGAGGGTGTAGGCTCATCTACCTCCCTTCCTTTTAGGGAAGGGTCGGGGTTAGGCATGTCTGGTGACGGCTCTTATGCCGCAGCTCCAGCTCGCTCTTCTTCTCTCTTCGGTGCTTATGGCGATATCTACGCTTCTACTACTGTCGGTTCTTATAATCCCATGTCTTCCGTTTATGGCGGTCATGGCTATGCAGGTGTTAGTGGCAGAAAGAATCTAGGCGAAGGCATGGGCTCAACCTATGACGATTGGTTGCGTTGGTTTGATATTATAGGTTGGTCTTATGGTACGGATGATGGAAATGGCAATTATACTTTTGATAATGCCCAAGCTGAGGCAGCTTATGCTGCATGGTTATCATCTCGTAGTCCAGAATTGCCAATTGTGCCATATCCTGAGTGGTTGGCATGGTTGATGGGTCAAACTCACACTAGTGAGGATGGCAATAAAACCTATTCGTTTGTACCTGTTGGCGATTTTGTGCCTTTGTTTGTATTGGCATTACTGTATTTCATGGCGTTGTTTGTACGCATGAGATTTGCACAAAAAGCGAGTAAATAAGTTATTATCAGTATATAATGAATCATTTAAACGATACGATTATGAAAAAGTTTTTTTCTGCACTTTTCGTAGTGCTTTTCGCCACTAGTATGCTGGCACAAACGGGTCTTACATGTAATGATCCTATTCCTGTAGACTCTAATTATGTAGGTCGTGTGGAAGGCGCATGTGAATTGTGGTACACTGCCAATACCTATGATTTACCCTTGAAAGTGCATTTTATTCCAGACAGTGACAATAGCGCTTGGGGACCAGAGGTAATGGTAGATTTTACTTGTGTTCCTGGTGTGTATGATGATCCTAAATTAGATAGTCTTATCAATGTGGTGGAGGAATTTGATGTCTCTTTCCCAATTGAGTTTATGTGTGATTTGGTTAATTCTAACGGTAAAAACGAATGGAATTTGTCTATCAATCGCAGTTATCGTGAGCAAATGGCGGAGTTTGGTATCACATACAATGTACAAGCATATGTGAAAGTCACCTTCTTCGAGGCTGGTACTATCAGTCTGCGTCCTGATACTGCTTTCCAATCTTGTATGGAAAACACAGAGAAGATTACGCTAGGGGATACTATTGAGGTATTGCCAAATGATGTGGATAAAGCGTATATATTCTCATATACAGATTGGCAAGAGGATAGTATTCGTTTTGTGTGGGTTGGTGAGCAACCTGCTCGTGTTTTCTTAGCAACTATGGATTGTGAGTTTATTCCTGATGAAAATAATGGTTTTGTTTGGGCCACATATGATATAGCAGATGAAAAACCCAAAAAACTTTATTCTCACCAGATGAAGGATGCTATTAAGACCCAAAAAGCAGGTGGTCTATATTATGGAAAAATTGTAGCTCCAGTATCGGGTAAGTTTGTCGTGGAGAAGATTCCTATGAGTTCAGCACAAGGTGGTGCTATCTTGATGGAGTATGGTAAACCAATTCAATTGGCGGCTAATGATACAAACCAGTTGTATTGTTTCCCTCGTACATGGGGAGCAACTCAATTTACTGCCTCTACAGATTATTTGTTAACGATGTATGCATCTCCATCTACTCAATTTGGCATCTCTTCCGCTAATGGAGTAATGCGTCGTACTTGTGTGTTTGGCCTGGAGGATAATCATCGTGCATTATACATGTCAGATGTAGAGATGAAAAGTTTAACTAGTAAGGCAGAGGATGACTATATTTATGTACGTTTTGTATGTAATACCTCAACAATGATTACTCCTGATGCATGGGATGCCTCAGAATGTGCAAATCAATCTACACTGATAAAGTTGAATACCGCTTTTACTCTAGTAGCTCGTTCTAGCAATACAATTTATCGTATGCGATATGTAGACTGGGATGGATATGATATTACAATTAGTTGGTCTGCTCGTTCTTATCTACCTACGTATATAGCTGATGATTGTTCATTTACGTTAGCACAAAATAATAGTCATGTGCTACAATATGCAAATGTCAACCCTAAAGGTTCTTTCACCATTTCTGCTGAGACTGTTGCCAGTTGGGCATCACGAGTAGATAATGAAGGCTACTTATATGTACGTTTTAATCCAACGAATCAAGGATCTGTAACATTTGCATCTACCAAACCAGAAGAGGTAGATCCAGAACCAGTTAGCCCTTGCGTCCTTGCTAGCACTTTGCTTGAGCCTACGGCTAATTTGACGCTCAGTTTGGATAATGCATTTGATGTATATCGTATTGATTATCAAGCATGGTTGACTAGTGGCGTGAAACTGGTGTGGACTGGTGCAGAGCCTTTGCATACTTTTGTGGCACAGGATTGCGAGTTCGCGGTGGCTATCCATCACAAGGATGTGGTGAATTATACCGAGGTGCCTGCCAAGGGCGAAGTGGTATTGGATAAAGACATCTTGTCTGGCTTGTCTGCGTACGTGGACGAGGATGGTTACTTGTATGTCCGTTTCCTGACGGAGTACGAGGGACAGCTGACGACTGCCCTGGCGGAGTGATGACCTCCCGCCCATAGGCAGGCTATTAGGTTGAGGCGAGAGGCGATTGGCTATAGGCTATAAGGCTAAAGGCGAAAGGTGTGGATTAGCGGCTCCGCCGCTAACAACACTCCTCGCTGAGGAGCAAAAAGCGACCTTTGAAATATTGTGATATTTTGACAAAAAAATGCCAAATCTTTTGGTCTATTGAAAAAAAATGCATATCTTTGCAAAAATTTTCAATAGAACATGAGAGAAGTAAGCAGAAATGAGTACCTAACTCGCTTGGAAAGCAAACGAGGCAATCGTATGGTAAAGGTAATTACAGGTATTCGCCGTTGTGGCAAATCGTATCTGTTGTTTACCTTGTTCCGTCGTCATCTATTGACGCAGGGTGTGGATGAACAACATATCATTGCGTTGGCTTTGGATGATATGCTCAACGAAGAGTACCGCAACCCTAAGGCGTTATATCAGTATGTGTTAGATCGCGTTACTGACAATCAGATGTATTATGTCCTCTTGGATGAGATACAAATGGTTGAAGGATTCGAGGCTGTACTGAATGGCTTTCTTCATCGCGATAATCTGGATGTGTATGTCACGGGTAGTAATTCACGTTTCTTGTCCTCTGATATCATCACGGAGTTCCGTGGTCGAGGTGATGAGATCCGCGTCTTTCCATTCCGTTTTGCCGATATATGTACGCTCTACGAGGAGCATCCACAAGTATTGCTGAGTCAGTATTATTATTATGGCGGTATGCCACAAGTGTGGATGACGGATAATACAAAAGAGCGTGAGCAATATCTGCGTGCTTTGTTTGACAATGTCTATCTGTCGGATATTATTGGTCGTTATCATTTGCGCGGAGTAGAGGAGATAGGTATGCTTACGGATGTTTTAGCTTCAGCGGTGGGTTCTTTGACTAACACAACGCGCTTGAGAAACACTTTCAAAAGCGAGTGCAAGTCCGATATTTCGCAAAACACCATTGGTAGTTACATTGAGTATCTGAAGGATTCTTTTTTGTTGAACGAAGCCAAGCGTTATGATATCAAGGGGAGGCAGTATATAGGCGCGCAGCAGAAGTACTATTTTATAGATTTGGGCTTGCGTAATGCGCGTTTGCAGTTTCGTCAGCAGGATGATGGCCATTTGATGGAGAACATGATATACAATGAGTTGCTTTCTCGTGGTATGTTAGTAGATGTAGGCATTGTCCCTGTTTCAGAAAAAGATGAAAATCAAAAATTGATTCGTAAGCAGTACGAGGTGGATTTTGTGGTGAATAGTGGTAGTCGTAGATACTATATTCAATCTGCTTTTGAGATGCAGACGGGCGAGAAGCGCAAGCAAGAAACGCAATCTTTCCGCAAGATCGGTGATGGTTTTAAGCGAATCTTGATTCAGAACGCCCCTGTTGTGCCGTGGCATGATGAAGATGGTATTCTCACTATTTCATTAACGGATTTCTTATTGAAGCCAGAATCTTTAGATTGGTAGTCTAATCTCCAATATATTGATAGTAAATCGGGCATTTTAGTTTTTGTACGCGCTGCGTATAAAATTGTCAAAATAGGAGCAATTTGCATTAATGCAAGTTGTTCTTGTTCTATTGTTAAAATATCACCGCGGCTTCGCCGCCACTAATGCTCCTCGCTTAGGAGCAAAAAAGCGATCTTTGAAATATTGAGAAAACTAATGCTATTAATTGTATTATGGCTTTAAGCATCCAATAGGCACAACCAATGTGCCATCTGGTTGCTTTAGTGCATATTCACCCACAGCAGTAAGTACCATACGGAATGCAGGTTTACCCACCTTATCGGTGTTGATTTTTTTAGCCAATTTGTCAAGAGACTTTTGAGCTTCTTGGATAGCAACGGAACCACCTATTTTTATCTCCACTAATCCGTATGTGCCATCACGACGTTCGATGATAGCATCACATTCCAATTCATCTTTGTCGCGATAGTGATACACTTTTGCGTCGATAGCATCTGCATAGATTCGTAAATCGCGTATAGCCATTGCTTCGAACAATAGACCAAAGGTATTCATGTCTTGTAGCAGTTTGTTGGGCGTGATACCTAATGCTGCCACAGCAATGCTTGGGTCAACAAAGTAGCGTGTGTCACTTGTTCGAATAGCGGTTTTAGAGCGTAAGTTTGTGCACCATGCTTGTAAGTCTTCGATAACGAAGATTTTCTCCAGCGCATTGATGTATGAGGCAATCGTTTTTTCTGATAAACTTTGCTCATCATTAGCGAGCATGTCTTGGTATATCGTACTAATTGGTGCAGGTGTTCCTTGTAAACGTCCTAACGAGCGAAGCAATCGGCGTACACGCATAGGATTGCGCAATGTGTTATCTACGCGTGAAATATCAGATTCTGCAATTGCATCCACATAGTTATATGCTGTTTGTAGCGCATCATTTGGGTGTTGTGATAAGGTGATTGGCCATCCGCCTCGACAAAGTATGTGTGCTATGTCTTGTAGGGTATGTTTATTCTCTCCTAAAACTTTTTTGTTTAGGCCAGAGAATAGTTCGCCCAGACTGACTGCACCATTTGATTCTTCTGATTCCCAAAGACTCATTGGTCGCATTCGTAACCAAGCAAATCGACCTGTGCCAGTATGTTGAATTTGAGTGGTTTCAAGTGGAACAGCAGAGCCAGTCAAGATAAATTGTCCCAACTCGTGGCGTGTGTCCACTTCCGAGCGAATCGTATCCCATAGTTCGGGTATCGTTTGCCATTCATCAAACAGGCGAGGCGTTTTGCCATTCATAATCAGTGATGAGTCAATGCTGAGTAAGGTGCGGCTATCTCGCAGTGTTTGTGGATTACCGAGCATGAGATTGCTTTTTGCTTGTTGTATAGCTGTAGTTGATTTGCCACACCACTTAGGTCCTTGTATCAGTACAGCTCCTGCACTACGTAATTTAGATGCCAATAATTGGTCTGCAATTCGATGTTTATATTCAAAATTTGCCATAATTAATATGATTTATGATAGGTTGTTTGAAAAGTCGCTGCAAAGGTACAACATATTTTCCACATTTGCAAGTGTTTATGATAAAATTACCGAATTTGGCAAGTTTTTATTACCGAATTTGGCGGGATATATCTAAGGCGTTTGGTGAGTTTTTATTACCGAATTTGGCGGATTATTAGTTTTCTCAGTATCATGTATAGTAACCACCCGCCCTCTGGGCACCCACAACGCTCGGCATGCCGAGCCCAAAGCGACCTTTGAAATATTGAAATAGACTGAAAAAACTGACACGACTTTTTGTCGTGCCAGCGTATTGTGTTTAGTAGAGCAATCCAAATAGCCAAATCGGTAGTTTATTACCGTAGCTATATTCGATGTCATCGGCTACAATGTAGGCATTTTCTACCGCAGCAACTTGTTTTCCTTCTTTGGTTTGTCCACCAATCTCGAATGTGATTTGGTGATCAATGAGGAAATCACCTTGCTTGGAGTATTCTACTTGATGTTGATACCCCAACTGATTACAGAAGAATGTTTCTCTGAGTGTACCAATATTAGGTTCTTTGAGAGCAAGCACTTTTAGTAGGTTGCAGTTATCCATCAGAATCTTATCTGGTTTCTGCATTTTCTTGACCGATAAATCGTCCGAATACAAGCGCCTAATCAATTTGGCCTCATCCAGATATTCCAAATAAGCCAATAGGGTATTGCGACTGATACCAAGCAGAGTGGATAGTTTAGCGGTATCTACCAACATCGGTACCTCGCTTGCGAGTACAGATAGCAATGCTTTCAGTTTGCGGATATTGCCAATATCTACCTTGCGCAGTTGGGGCAGTTCAATGTTCAGCAATAGTTCAACGGTGTTCTCTACACGTTGGTTGTATGTGGCAAAACCTTCTGCGCCAAAAGGGTAGTACCCTTGTTGCAGGTAATGTGTAAAATGCTCCAGCGGACGGCATCGTTTGTTGACTCCTTCGCAGATGGCTACATTATTGTGCAGAATGTCGCTCAGCGAAACTAATGGCAGATGTATGTTATGGTACATAATCATATATTCGCGATAGGACAATCCTTGCATGTCGTAACTCAAGCAACGACGCGAAAGGTCTGCTTCTGCGTTCAGGATGTGGAGTAGTGAGGAACCGCTGAATACCACACGCAGTTTTGGGAATGTGTCATAGATTTCTTTGATTTCTTTGCTCCAATTGGGGTAGTTGTGTACTTCATCCACCAAGAGCAGTTCACCTCCCTGCTGATAGAAACGTTCTGCTACTTCTATTAGGGTGTGTTGCGTGAAATACAGGTTATCCAGACGCACGAATAACGACTTGCGGTCTTGTGTGTTGCCGTAGTGTAACTTCTGGTATTGCAACATCAAGGTGGTTTTACCTACACCTCGTGCACCACGGATAGCGATTAGGCGTGCTTCTTGCCATGGAATGTCGTTCATTCGTGAGCGAACGAAGGCAGTAGAAACATTGTTGAGCAGTTCTTGATTTCGGATAAATAAAAGTTCCATAATGTCAAGTAATTTTGGTTAATTTAAGTTGTCTAAGTTGTTGTTACTATTGGTTACCTTAGTGGATAAACCCAAATCCGCTGCAAAATTACAAAAAATGTTTTATATACACAACACTTTTGTATGAAAAGTGTATTGCGTACAGAACACTTTTTATTAAAAATCGTTTTGCGCATAGAACAAATAGTATGTTTTTCAGTCTTTTTCAATAAAAAATAGTGCTTAGTTGCACAAATAATAACTATAGGGCACCGTTCATTGATTTGAACCTTGCTCACAAAACATAAGCCACAGAAGTGCTATAGATGTCCTATAGATGTCTTATGGTGGTCGCGAAACAAGTAGTAAATTTCCGCCCTTGGGCGACAACATAAAAAACTAACGTGGCTTAGCCACATACAACGCACCGCAGGTGCAGATAACGTCCACTTGTGGACAGATAACGCGGCTCCGCCGCATACAACGCTCCTCGTGAGGAGCAAAAAAGCGATCTTTGAAATAGTGGAATTACCCAAAAATGAGAAAAAATGCACTTTTTTCTCTAGTTGCTTGTATATATCAGAAAAAAATAGTACTTTTGCACGACAAAAGTAATCAATAATAATTACGAATATGCAAACGCAAGTTAATTATGATGGTGGTGTGCAAGTGCACGAGGAACCATTGGTCAATCCTAATTGGCAAAACCAAGCCCATTATTCTCACGAAGAATTTTGGGATATGGCATACGCTGATATGGGCAAACGTTATGGCATGAACGATATTCGTGAGGCTGAATGATGCGCGTGATACGATATAGTGCAGATGCCTATAACGATATTGTCAAACTCAATGACTATATCGTTCAGCAGTGTTGTGCTCCTTTGACAGCTAAACGCTATCTTGCAGGTTTGGAGTAGCGGATTTTGTGGTTGAAACAGAATGCCGATTTGTTTCCTATTGTGCCAGAGTTGTCTTTCCAGTTAGGCACGCCTATCCGTAGGTTGAATTATGAACGAATGGCAATCTTGTATTCGATGACGGATGAGGTTGTATATATCCATCGTATCATACCTCAGAGTATGATTTATTAAGAAGTAGTAGATAAACAATTAAACGGTAATTCCATTAAAAAACGGAATTACCGTTTTTTGTTATTGTCCAATTGCGACTGTCCCGCCCTCAGGGCGACAATATAAAATTTGAGTGTAACGAAAAGCACCGTGCCTTTACACCTTACACTCTACACCATACAAAGTTTAGAGCGAAGCGATGAAGCGCTCCTTGCCTTTACACTTTACACTCTACGCTATACACCAAAACAGCGGCTCCGCCGCACAGTGCTCTTTGTAATACATATACGCCTATGGCTTGCCCCTTATGTGCCACCTATCTCCATCGGAACCTCATCGGAACCTCATCGGAATCTGATCGGAACATCACCGTAGGATGAATATGGGATAAGCAAGTGATAAGCATGGGATAGCTATTCTTTCTATGTCCATTACCCCGAATGTTATTCGGGTAATCGCAGAAGGAGAATGCACGCCCCGCGCATTCGCGACCGTTCCGCGCGCTCCCGCTGCCAGTCTAGTGCTCGGCGGTGGTCCGCCGAGATCCCCCGCGGCAAAAGATATTAACTATTAACTGACTACCCCCGCCCTTTGGGCGACAACATAAAAATAGTTTAGAGCGAAGCGTTTTGAAAAAACGATTGAACATATTACTCCTCTCCCTCCTGTTCCTCGTAGCAGGCACATTCTCCGTATCCGCACAGATTGTGGATGCAGAGGGGCAGTATGTTGATACGGTCTTCCATGACAACGTGGATCGCACAGCAGAGGATTTTGTCCAAGTGTCTTTGTTGATTTCACAACCAAGTTCTGCTCGGGTTTATTCCTTGTTTGGTCATGCAGCACTTCGATTGCAGTGCCCTATTTTTAATTTAGATTATGTATTCTCATACATTTCGATTCATAGAGAGGCTTCTTTATTTGATTATATGGTTATAAAGCCGACAATGGGTTTAATATCAGTTCCTACAAAACAGTACATAGAAGATGAGTTTAGAGGTGTACGCGAATATAATATGTTTCTACCTCCTAAAGTAGAAACTGAATTGTGGCGTATTTTAGATGAAAATGTAGCAGAAGGTTATAATACTCCGTTTAATTGGATTACAGGAAATTGTACACAAAAGTTGCACCAATATCTACATCAAGCGATGATTACATACTATCCAAAAGACAGTATATCTATACAATGGCTATTCGAACAGCAATATACGATACGAGAGTTGATGAATCATTATTCTGCGAAGGCACCATGGCATCGTATGTTGATGAATTCTGTAGGTTATTCATATGTGGACTGTGTAGGTATAAGCAATGCGAAAAAAATACTATTTCCTGAGCAATTGTTAGTGCTATTGCACCACACTACCCTTTGTGGTAAACCTATTTTATCTAATGAGGCAAAAGTACATACAAGATCGGAGGTTATGACAGCACCATTGGTTACCCCAATTAGTATAGCGATTATGTTGTTATTATTGGCACTGTTATCCTTGTGTACGATTTTTTATAGAAAGTCATCGTGCATAATAAATGTTGGCAAAGGAACCGATTATGTGATTTTAGGGTTGCAAACGATAGCTGGTGCTTTTCTAATGTTAATGATGTGGGTGGCATATTTGCCTTTCCCACAAACCGATTGGAACTGGCTCCTTATTCCATTCAATATATTACCTGCTATTTGTTGGAAATGGCGTAAATATTGGGCGTTGCCATACGCCATGGTATTGGCAGTATGGTGCTTACTGATGGTGTTTGTACCTCATATGTTAGTGGATACGACCCATATTATTCTTGCATTGGCTTTTGCCATTGTACTACTCAAACAATCGAATGTTCTGCAACGATTAATTAACAAGTCCGTTGCTCAAGATACTATAAAATTATCAAATAGAAGTTTAACTAAAAAATAAAAATATGAAAAGTATGTTTTCTCAAATGATTAACTCTTCATTGTTCAATCACGCCAAACGATTGGCAATTGTTTTTGTATTCCTTTCTTTTGCTGCTGTGGCAACTGCAGGTGGTGGAAATACTACAGAATATTGGACCAAAGCTCAAGTGGGAGTACACCCGGATAGTCCTACTGGTTCAGGTATGGTGTATGTTTATGAGTCAGAAAAATCAAGCAATAAATCAGAAGAAGCTACAGAACCGGGGGGTGATTGTGTTAGTCTAACTCAAAATTATACAACTTCAACCTATACCGCTGTGGCAACGGCTAATGAAGGCTATTATTTTGAAAAATGGGTTCAAAATGATCAGTCTACCCCAGTTGATCAGTATACTGAAAGCACAGGGTGGAACAGCACTACCACCTATTATGCTACATATGCAAACTACAAATTCCAACTCAAAGCAAGTAATCAGAATAATTCTTCGGAAAACGCATATACTGGTTCAACTCCGTACTATGCCATCTTTAAACATCGTATTAGTACGTCTAACATAGGTAATATTGCGGTATGGGAAGGTCTCAATGGAATTGAGTCTGCAGCAGGCAATGTCACGGCTGAAATATATAACTCTGACCAGAATACACAATTAAATGTTGAACTGGTAAATGACGATAACGATCTAAATTCATTGTCAAAAGATAATTTTAGCATAAGTAAGTCAGTAATTTCACCTGAAGATGCGAAATATAGTTTTACGGTTTCGTATATCGGTGCAGAAACGAATATTGATAACTTAAGAGGGAAGTGCGCTACTATTCAATTGTCCTTAAGTGGTAAAGGTGCAATTAATATTAAAGTATATATTAAAGACCCTCCGGTACTTATTTTTAAGGGAACCGATGGACAGGGAACATATTCATCTAATCGATTTAGTTCTGAAACCTTTAATGGGTCTTCCAATGAACCATATACTTATGTGGCAAAAAGTAGTGATGAAT
Organism: Paludibacteraceae bacterium; assembly: GCA_045579895.1. Taxonomy (GTDB): domain Bacteria; phylum Bacteroidota; class Bacteroidia; order Bacteroidales; family Paludibacteraceae; genus Colicola. The sequence continues at coordinate 7,683 of JAZNMT010000070.1, read as the reverse complement.
TACAAAATGTTTCATTGGAGTTAACGTCTGATAAAACAACTGATGGAATGATTTTCTGGGGGTGGAAACGAACAAGCGAATTGGGTGTTTCAGAAGTTTTTTCTAATGAAATAAGTTGTACTAAGACTTTTAATGATGGTGATATCATCGAACCATTCTTTGTGCCCAACACCTGTGGATATATGGTGATGCGAGATGATGGAGAAAGTGAAGGAGGCTTCTTGGGAATCGGTTCCCATTGGGCATACAAAATGACTGCTATTAGTATACACTATGATATGCAAGATGCACTCAATACTGCCCTCGCAGGCCAATTTGTAGTATTTGAAAACTTTGCAACGATTTTCTCAAAATTAAATATTACTCGTCCAGACGGCTTTGAAAAACCAGCTAATGCTACGGAGGCTATTCTTCCCAAGGGGGATGGATATACTATTCCAAATGGTGTAACATTATTGATTCCAGCGAATGATACCTATGCATATGGTATGGATAAGTTCGATACAGAATGCTGTGGTCCCGAGAGTGGGCTTTCGCCATATCGCAAGTTAATAATCGAGAGTGGTACGCAAATGACAGTAAATGGTACTTTATGCGTGTTCGCATTTATTACTTCTACAGGCGGTGTTATTGGAAGCCCTAATGCTTGCGGTGTTATAGAGCTGCAAGATGGAGCTCATATCGAGGTAAATGGTAAACTATATTCATATGGATATATTATTAATCCAACCACTACAACTATTACTTCTACAAATATCAACTCTGTTGGAAAAATTACAGCCAATAGTACTGCTGAAGTGTACGAGACTTTCCAAATTGCAGACTGGCGAGGGGGTAACGCAACTACAGGCATGCTTGAAAATGAAAAACGTGTATTCCCGATGAATCAATATTATATTCAAAATATTGAGGTACCCATTACATTTGTTAAAGGCAGTAAAGAATCCTTACTTACAACAGTGCAGATGAGTGGAAGTGAAAATATTCTTGAAGCATTTTTTCTATTGCCTAATGATGATTCGAATTCGGGATTTTTCAAGTTGGGTAACAATACCTCTATCACAAAATATTACGAAGTGCAGAAGGATCGTTTGCACTTTATTGTGAATGGTAATTCATTAGAATCTTCAGCTTCAATAGAAAATATATCTATGAAGATTTCAGTGTATACGGTAAATTCTACAGATTACGTATTGGCAGTTACCAATAATATGGACATTAGTCTTAATAATGTTACCATGGAGTTGAAATATGATTTGTGTTTCTTGCCTGGCTCTACTTTGAATATCAATCCAAATGCTAAGTTATCGGTTAATGGTACGTCAGGTAATCCCGCGTCGGTATTTGTATATGATGTAGAATGGAAAACTCGTAATGGTATTGGAACTGGAAACCCTGATGATGGTGGATATTTTGGAAGTAAGAACGTATCCATAGCACGACTCACTAAACGCCCAGGTGGTATTAGAACTCGTTCTATTGATTCTGATGCTTCCTTAACTATTGATGGAATGTTAGAAATCGGAGAATTTGGAGAGTTGTATACTACCGCAAAAGGAGACCATGATATAAGTGGTACATTTGGAGCAAGTATCAATTCTACGGACAATGGTCGAGTTAAATTTTTGAATATTGGAACAACAACTGAAACTTATCAAGCAATCCAGACTAGCAATGATATATCTGGCTACTTAACAATTCCAATTACTTCTGCTCTATTAAAGAATGGAGATAATACTTTTGTGACTACTTCTGATACCGATGAGGGTAAGATATATGTATATGATAAAAACGATAAAAAGTGGCAAGAACCAAAGTGGATTTTGCCTACATTCGAAACAACATTACCTACCAAAGTTTTTGAAGGAGAAGAAGTGCAATTACAAATATCAACTCCAGATAAGGATGCAAACCCTTGGAATGTTGCTATTTCAGGAGATGATGGATTTTCTATTGATGGTACTTCGAAAACCACTTCCATTACATATTATGATACAACAAGTATGGGTGATTATATTAAATTCCCAATTCATTATGCTGTCCAAAATAAGAATGATACACATTCTGCTACCATAACCATAACACACAATTCAGAAACCTATACAACTTCTATTTCAGCGACAGAAGATTACAAGCCAATATTCTCTGTTACACCTGCTTCGCCAGAAAAATTAAATATAGGTGAAACATATGTGGGCACTCCTCTTCCAGTGCCAGCAAGTTCTGTAGTTAATCCGACCAAAGATAATGTAACCAGTTTGATGACCGATAATACATATTATAGTCGGTTATCATGGAGCGTGGTATCCAATAGTAATTCAGAATTTACGTTTGAGTTTGGCGAGGGTATGGAAGCGTTGAGTGATGCCAAAATTACTTTCACTCCTACTTCATCTGGTCAAAAAGAAGCTACTATTAAGTTGAGGGCTACATATAAGGATGCTAACAATACAGACATTCATAGTGATGAGGTAGAGTTGAAAGTAACAGCTACAGCCAAAGCATTGAAAACTAATAATTTTGCTTTAACTGAAAACTGCCAAAACGAATTGAAGAATATGTGTGTCGGCATCCCTGTTACGCTTGAATTCCAAGGGCTTACGGCGAATACCAAACCTCTAGACTTCGACTTCGCTAACAATGGAGCTGTAGGTAGTGAGGTGCTTACATTATCAGTTGAGGGTACTGTATATACTATTACTGCTACATCTGTGCCTGCTAATCCTGCTAATATGCCAACCATCACTATCTCACAAGGGTCCGATGGCATTTATGGAGCACATACTACTAGTGCGTATGCAACTAGTATTGCGAATTGCTTTCCTGAGGTTCAATGGAATTGGTCAGATCTCTATTTTGGAGAAGAATTTACAGAGCCTGTAGTATCCAATAGTGATGGACTGGTAACGCTCACTTTGACCAAATTGGAAACAAAAGATGGAACTGAGATTACTGATAATGCTGAAATTCAAAAAATTATCAGTTACAATCCAACTGAAAAGAAGGCTACAATTGGTACAGATTTAGAAGGTGAGTATATCGCTACATTCTCTTTTGAGCAAGCGGAAGGCACTTCGCATAGTGATTACTCAGAGACCTTTACATCCACTATCTATGCTCGTCCAAATGTGTTGAATGTCTGTGTGGAGTCGGAGCGTATATTCAAAGGTTTGCAGGTGGGCAATACAGCCGCTTATTTTGCAGAAGAGGATCAAGTGGTCTTCCCAAGTGGGACTTCATGGATAATCAATTTCGTGGGGGTACCAGACATCTTGTCATTTACACCTACAATCAATACACAATTGACGGTACTAGAAAGTGCCAATGGATCTTCGTGGGCTTCTGCCTATTATGCTCCAGTAAACGCTGATACACCATATGAGGTAGAACTGGAACCTACTACACGATATCTGCAATTTAGCGTGGTGCAAGGTACTGCATTGCAAGATTTATGTATTAAGAAACTTGACCGCGTGAAAGCAGATGCAGAGATTCTATACATGCCAATCGCTGCGGATCCAGAAAATGACCCAACCAAACGTGACATCACATTTACATATGTGAGTGACAAAGATTTAGATATTCGATTCTCTACGGATGATTTCTCATCAGAAACTGAGACATTGACCAAAACTGGGGTAGGTGAATATGGAAAAGTAACGATTACTGTAGCTAGCAAGGCTACTACTGAGCAAGAGGCTAGGTTGACTATTCAGGAGCAAGTGAGTGCTGGTAATACTGCAAATATTAAATTGGAAGTTCCTATTGAAACCTATCGCTTCCCACAGAAATTGCCTATCCAGCTAGAGACTGGAAAAGATGAAGCAAAACGCTTCTACTATGTAGCTACTTTCTATAAGGATGTAGAATGGGATGCTGCTAATTACGCTATCAATCTCAAGAAGAAAACCAGTGCTGAGGACGATAATCCATATGTTACTTTTGCTTTTGATGGAGCTCCTAAGTTTATCAGCTTCGTACCTCAAGTGGATAATACCCAATCTAATTGGAAGATAGAAGAAAGTCCCGATGGAACTGTTTGGGGCGAATGTCAGGACCCTACAATGGAAAATGGTGTACTAAAACAGACACTCCTCTATACTACACGCTATGTGCACGTGACCTATGTGGGCAAGAACATGGATGTCGTGAAGATGACCAAGGTGAATATTCTCAGCGATCAGAGTGCTGTGCCTAATCCAGAGGGATTGAACCTAACAGAGAAAAATACGTACACGAATGACTTGACTGTAGGTGAGGATTTAGTTATCACAACTATCAATCTGACCAATATGACAATCAGTACGGATAATGAGAATTTCACTTTGTCATATGACAAAGAGAGTCCTGCAACTACATTCACGTTGGATGCTAGCAATATTGATAATGTCTTTGGTACAGATGTAGTCGGAGAGATTCCTTTCGAAGTATTCTGGAATGCTGCAAAAGTATCAGAATTTGGCACCATCACCATCACCACCACCATTGATGATGAAGTGAAAACCTTGGCTACAGTGCCATTGGTGGGTAATGCAACCTCCATCCAACAGGACGCAGAACTATACACAGGCGTTAAGAATGACTATACGCTCAAAGGCTCCTTCATGGGTATATACGCTATCGAAGGCAATGATGGTACGGAACATCGTCCAGTTGATTTGAGCAATACTTACGATACTAGCGGAAAGGCGTTGTTTGATTTCCTTGTTATCTATGGCGAAACTACTACTACCGATGGTAGCACTATCATTACTGAACCAACAAATACGGTTGGTAGTAATGCAAAGACACCTGTTTCGATCTACTATCGCGAGGATGGTGTTTATAAGTTTGCCATGATGGAGGAGAACGCCAATGCTGCTAATAAAATGATGCCTTATTTGGGAGTAGAAAAAGACCAGACAATGCGCGTGTATATCACTGGTTTCTGTCCATACGCTTCTACGGGTTACACCAAGGAAGATGAAGGCGTTTGGTATTTCCAAGGTGTCAACGGCGCAAAACTAGAAATCTATTTGGATGATTGCTATATTTATAGCCGCAACAAAACACCAGAAGGCCGCTCGTTCAGTGGACGCTACGATGGACAAGCATTCTCAGAGAATTATGTGCGTGGTTCGGGTGGTGTGCTTGTATTCGAGAATCAAGACAATGCTAAGAATGGTTCATTTGATGTGACTATTCATACTCGTCGCAACAATATGTTCAAGAGTAACTACGGTTGCTTCTTTGAGTTGATGAAGGGTATGCGTGCCTATCAAGTGTCATCACCAATCCAAGTGCATCTGGCAGGCGAAGAACACCTGGCCAACTCTGTAACAAATATTACATTTGATGACAAGTGGCCAACGGATGCTACTTATGATGCGTTTGTTCGTACTAATGGCTATCTCAGCTTGCAAAAACAACATAACAATGCGCCATCAATTGACTTGGGTAACTCTAATACGACGGTAGAATTTGCTGGAGGAAAGGTAGAGTTGCAAAATGCTGCTGTTGTATCGCTTAATTACAAAACGACATTGGCAATCTCCTACCGTTCTGGGTTGATGGCAGGATTCCCCATGGCATATGGTATAGGTACAGATGCGGTAGGTGGAAAAGTACGCTTCACAGATGGTACAACTACTGTCATTCCTATGGAGGTAGATGTGAAGTTTAGAGATTACTATTTGATGGATACCCAAATACTTAAAGATAAGCAAGGTAATGATTCAATAGCAGAACTATCAACAACTTCTTGTCTCCGCTGTCCAACTAATACTGTGGTAACAGGAGGATCGCACTGCATGATGCGTGCCTGCGAAGATGTAACATCCAAGGGCGGTGCACCTCTTGACGAAAACGGAACTCCATTGGGTATCTACAAATATCCTAAGACAAAGCCCGATGCAAATGGCGCAGGAGTGGCACCTCGTGGAGGTTGGACTGACAAAAACGATGGTACAGGATTGGTTACTCCAAATGATGTACCTGCTGGGTACAACGTGGAGAGTGTAACACCTAATACCAATGGCACGGTTGATACTAACGATGATTATCTCAATTTCTGGTTCACTACAGACGAAGAATCTACAGTTAAACCTGAAGTAGATAAAACCATCAGCTTCTGGAAAGCGTGTATGACTGAGATAGCTGCGGAATATATGTCATATGGTGGTACAGTGGGTGGTGATACCAAGATATTCCCTAATGAAGAAATTAAGTATTTGCTCTATTGCCAATTGGATGAAAATATCAATAACGTAATTACTGCTGGTAACGGTACCGGTGATGATAAAGTCTTTACCTATAAAGCCCCTGTAAAAGACCCAACTGGTCAATTGTCAACACCATATCTAACAGTCATCCCAACATATGTGGGCGATGAGTGGCAAAACTATATTGAGACGGTGGAGAGAAATACGGATAGTGATGATGGCGGCACAATAAATACAGGAGATGATTATTCCGTTACTGATAAGATATATTACGTAGTACCTGCTACAGCCGATGTGTGGATGACATTTACTGCCCCATTCAACGTGGAGAAATTGTGGATTGTAGAAACATACGACGAGGCAGCATTGGCAGCAACTCCTGAGAAGGAAGTGACGGATGAGGAAGATAATACTACTAAGCTTAACAAACGTCAGAGTGTCCTGCTTGAGCAAGCAAAACATAACGCGGACTTTGCTGCTTTCTTTGGCGTGGCGATGGCATTAGGACGTGATCAGACATTTGATGAAATCTATAGAGATTATATCGGATGGGCAATGCAAAAGGACGCTTATGAAGGTAGTCAAACAGATTATGCTAAACGCGGAAAAATCCAATTGCAACACTACAATGGCTCTAACTTCGCCACTGCGCATTATTATCTATACAAAAATGCGGGCGAATGGACATGGAATAATGATAAGTATGATACTCAATGGCAAGTCGTTGGCGAAGTGAACGAGGGAGAAATTCTAATGCATCAAGGTGAAACCTACTCATTGCTGTTCCCATATTGTACAGGTTGTGATGTGGAGAAGAATGACGATGGCACCATTAAGAAGGACGGAAATGGCTTGCCAATAATGAGTTATACCCGTGATTATTGGGATTATTGGTCAGGCAAGTTCCTCATCTTTGAGAGTACCCAAGCTACAGCTGATAACCCTCACACCATTAAAGGCTCAGCTTATCATGATGCACTATTCGCTCCAGCGAAATCAGGTGATGGAAATTCTGCATTGTTGACTGGTAATAGCACTTTTGCACTAATGACAAGTAATAAAGCTGTGGATGATAAGGTATATACATACGCTGGCTCTTTAAACTTAGAAGGGTTTGAAAATTCAACAACTACTGAAGATGGTATAACTAACTATCAAAAAATTCAGCCAACTGTATCGTTCTTAATTGCTGATATCGCATCTCAATCGGGTATGCCTGCGCGACGTATTACTCGTAGTGGTCAAATCATCTATGGTAATTCAGATGACAACAACGGCACAACTACAGGTGGTAATATGCCAACGGTAGGTGGTGGCAACGACCTCTTCATCACTTCCATCGCAGGTGGCATCAATATCGCTGTGGCAGCACCACAATACGTGCGTGTACTGTCTTCTACAGGCGCACTGCTCTTCAGCGGCATGGTGCAGACTAGCGTAGATGTTACCCTACCAGCCAATGGCGTGTACGTCATCGCCGGCG
>JAZNMT010000069.1:0-12981 GCA_045579895.1 Paludibacteraceae bacterium | reverse complement strand
TTGATACACCGCTGACACGGAAAAAGAAAGTCGATGCTTTATGTTTTACAAGCAACTTAATAAGATCTAACTTTTCTCGTATATCCTCGGCGGGTGAAGGGAATCCCGCCTTAACATCTCCAAGCAGATGACTCTCAAATGTCTCCTCTGCATCTATTTTATGTGGTACAAATTCACTCATAGCGGTAGCAAAGGTACTCAAAATTATGCCAATCGAAGAACGGATGCAATAATAAAGAAAATGGGGCTGTCTAACAAGTACTCGAAAATAAGAATCACCCCCCGTCAGAAGTGCATCTGACGGGGGTGAAATCGTTAAAATTAGACTTGTTAGACAGGTCCATTCCCTATGAGTAGAACTATTCTATTAGTTCCCTGTTTTAAAAGTACGCATATCTCCGTACACATACTCCGTTTTGCCCTTAACTTTTACAGTGACAAATGCTCTTACATAGTATGTGGTATTACTTTTCAATCCTGATAAAGATTTTGAAAAATCACCTGATGCTGAACCTGATACTGATGCGGTAGTGCCTCCACTCTCAGGATCTCCAGAGGTGCTATACTTAAAACCTCTACTTTTTATAGAAGGATTACCAACAGAATTAACTCGTCCATTTAATTGGACTTCCCACATATTCATCATTCCATATGGGTTGGATAGATTGCTATGTGATAGCGTAGAAACAGATGGTTTTGTTCCAGTTGTAAAGCTTAATTCTGAACTATATATTGTTTTACCATTTTGTATAACATACGCTCTAAAGTAGTATGTGGTATTTTCACGCAATCCTGTAAGTTCGATGGATTGAGAATATGTGTGAATACTTCCTTTAATCTTGTTTGAGCTGATAGTTGGGTTTGTATAGGTGCTGTAACAAATTCCCGCCTCTGTGCATACAGGATCACCAATATTTGTAATTCTAAAACTAACCTCTGCGTCAGTATATCCAATATCATTGGTTCCTACAGATTCTGTCTGTACTACAGCAGGAGTCAATCCTGTATTAAAGTTTACTTCTGCTCCATAAATAGGTATGCCATTTTGTATCGCATATGCTTTATAATAATAAGTAGTATTATAATCCAACCCTGTGATATTTAGAGAGAAGTTTCCTTCTCCAGTTCCGCCAACAGGTTTCTTGGTGCTATTGATTGTCGGGTTAGGTGATGTGGAATAACAAAAACCCTTCTCTGAGTAAGTCGGACTTCCAACTTTCACAATTGCCCCATTTAGTGTAGCCGACGATGGTGTTACGCTAGTAGCACTTGATGTAGAGACTCCTGTTGTAGACATGTCAGTGTTAAATGACACTGATGTACCATAATAAATCTTATCGTTTTGTATTGCGTATGCTCTTACATGGTATGTTGTATTTGTAGCCAGTCCAGCACATGAGTAGTAATAGTCACCTCCACTTGTTCCTGAAACCGTATATTTTGTATCAGATACAGTTGGTTCACCTGATGTATTATAACAAAAGCCCTTTTCCGAATATATCGGACTGCCAACCTCGGTTATCGTTCCATTAAACTGAGCTCTTCCGTTAACAATATCTATCTGTGTAACAGGTAGAGTACTGACAGATGTTATTGTGGCAATAGTTGTGAAGGTCTTATATGTACTGCTAAGTTTAAGTCCTAGAGCATTCTTTCCATATGCACGAACATAATATGTTGTACCTTTATTTAGACCATTAACAACAGTACTAAAAGTGTCTCCTGAATTCATTTCTGAAGGAATCTTTGTGAATCCATCAGTAGCATCTTCTGCTATAGTTGATGTGCTGTAAACAAAACCTCTTTCTTCATATTCAGGAGCACCAACACTCAATACTTTTCCTTTAAATGTAGCCGTTTGAAGATCTACATCTATTACCTCCGTTATTTCTGTTATAGGGAGTCTTCTATCCGCGCCAACAGCAGTCACATGGAGTTCTGCTCGCCCATAGTCAGAAAGTATTACAATAGTACTTTCGTTGTTACCACTTGTAAGCGCATCTCTGTCTATTGTAACAGACATCGCAACCTCCTGGTTATATTTAATCGTACCACTTTTCTTTCCATCCTTATCACAAACAGATACAATCCAAGGCACATCCGTGTCCAAAACAGCCCAAGTCAAATCCTCATAATTTGGGTTCACCAAACTAAATGCTTTTTGCACAACAGATTCGTTATCCCCGAAATCTAGTACCTCAGGAGCGACTGTCAAAGTGGTTGTGGCACGTTTTAATGAAATCTCTTTGTATGGATTATCGCCACCATTAACTCTAAGAGTCAAACCATCCTTACTATCATACCCAGGTTTGCTTAAGTTTAGATGATACGAGCCTGTCGGAATATTAGAAAATGTACAGCGTCCAGATGCGTCAGTTCTATCTGTAGGAGTTACAGAAGGATCATCGTCAGAGAATAGTTGAATAGAAACGCCCGAAAGCGTTTGTGGCGTATTCTCTTCCGTAATAACAAAAGTGATATTGCCCACTGTTTTTTCAGGAGGGAGATCACCTTCGCAACTAGAAAATATCATAGTGGATATAACGAATGCCAATAACAATGCTCTGTTTTTCATACATTAAGGTCTCCTTTCCAATCTTATATTAAGTTCAATATTATCTCGTACCTCTGATGGAGTAATACTTTGAGACGATGGGATATATCCATCCTTTTCAGCGTATATTTTATATGTTTTACCAAATTCCAAATTTTGGAATTCATATCGGCCATCAGCCTTTGTTATACAATTTTTACCCGTGGTTTGGTTAGTTACAACAACACCTTCTATCGGTGTATTATCTGTGGCTTCAATGACGGTTCCATATATTGAAGATTTCGTAGTATAATTATCCTCTTCACACCCTACAAATAGGGACAAAACCATAACAACAAATATATACCTATAAAATGCTTTCATATATCATTAAAATTTTAATGCGTATGTTAATCCAATGGCTCCTTGAGGGTCTGCGTACAGAGCAATCCAACTCGTATCCGGGTTTCTGTCAGGGAGTAATAATGCGGTGACATAATTCGCTACATATATTCCGCCAAGAGCAATCAGTGACCCATTGCGAACTTTTTTTGCTTGCCTAATTTTATGGTCATACCAATTTGCATTAGAAGGGTCTCCATCCATTCTATTTCTTAGCTTAACAATATTAAATTGCTCATAAATAGCAAGTCCACCAGTCACCGCCATACCTCCCCATATTGAGCCAGCAACAGCAGGCCACTTTCTTCTCATTTGAACCGCACCTGGAACCAATGCCAAGAACGGATCGCTTCTTCGAATTCTACTGGCCTCAGATATCGATAGTCTAGGTTGTGGAGCCATGGTTGTACTTGCCGAGCATAATACATATGATGAATACTCATCTTCAGATATGCTCATTTTTTGCCCATATGTATATTGGGCAAAGAGCAAAAATAGAATAAAAGGGAATAGTTTTCTCATAGTCACATCTATTAAAATTCTTTTACTAATATTACTTCTGCATATTTGTATTGTTGTCTTGCATTCTCTTTAGGGAAACGAAAGTCTACAACTTCATTTTTGCCATTCGCCGAGATAGATGTTGTCCAATATGCGTTTGTAAGGCCCAACACTTTTTTATTGTTATGCATATCCAACAATTCTTCTGTGATAGGCATTCGCCAACTATCATCAAATAATAGAGCTTTTCTTACATTATCAGCCTCTTTGTATTTGGTATTACTTTCTTCTATTACGCACAAAATAAGGCCATGCATACCATTAAATGATGCTAATTTATAGCCACCAATATCTTCTCCGATTACCCATTCTTTGAAACCTAATCCTACGGCGAGTAGTTTAGCTGCAAGTTCCTGATTTTTAGCAGTTAAGTCTGTGATTCCAAAGTCTGCTCCATCAATTGTGACAGTTGTTAAACTTTTGCCCGTAGCTAATTCAGATAATTCACCCGCAAATGTATAATAGTCATTTGGTCCTTTTGTCTCTTTCTTGACCGATATACGAAGTATCTGAGAAAATCCTTCGAGTTCGTGTACTGGCGCACGACTCTCCATCTTAACATATTGCGCCTGTATTTGGGCTATTTCATCTCGTTCAGAATTTCTTGTTTTATCAAGTGCCGTACTCAAAGTTACCCCTGGTGTTTTGGAAATATATCCATTTATAGACTCCTGAAGGAATTCTGCTTTTTCACTTCCATTGGCAAAATAAACCGATATTGATTGTTCAGGAATATAATATCCCGACTCTTGAGGTCTTCCATTTAGGAGATTATCCAATGCATACCCAAGTTTATGATTAAGTTTGTTGAGTAATAATCGTTTTGCATCATTCGCATCTACTGCACTTGTAGCCTCACAATCAACAGACCATTGCCCTACAAAATCATTAGCATCAATTGCATTACCCAATCTTACCACTCCATTTCCTTTCGCCTTGTAAAATCCATTTGCGGTATCTTCATTTTTTATATCAAGCGACACTGTGACAATAGTTAAGGCATCGTCAATGTTAGGGCAAAATCGTCTTCCATTAAGTCGCATGACTTCAGACATCGCTGACACTGTACTTGAATAAACCTCTCCTGTTTCAGATGCATTAACAGAAATATACACATACTGATTGTTCTTTCGTTCTGTAAGCTTCCTCTTATGTCTTTCCGCCGCAATCTGAGCATTTCTATTTTGTTCCTGAATTGCAGATTCACATTTGCTTATCCAAACATTCACGTTGCCTTTAACATCTTCGAATGCAGGGTCATTCAAGCATATGGTGAAATTCGTTTTCGCTTGCGAGAATTTACCTTGACTGAAAAGTACTTGTGCCTGATGAAAAGCCTGATATCCATCCGCAATGGCATACTGCACGAATGCACATAATAAACCGATGACCAATACTATTTTTTTCATAATCTACTTGTTAAAGATTCTACATTTTTTTTCAACTCATTCCATTTCGGACCATTTTGTAAGATGTTCGAGTCTAATGGATCTGTTGACTTTATAAGAAATATTCCACCGAGTTCATCGCAGATATTCTTACTCTGTTGCTTGAGTTTTTCATATTCAGTAGCGACTGATGGATTGGATGATTCAAAACGCTTAATTTCCTTAAGAGTTTCTTCTAATCTAGTTAATGTCGAGTTGAACTCTTCAACATTTGGTGTAGAAGAATATTTCGCTTTATCTATATCGGCCAATATATCATTGAAAGTATTAATCAGTGATTCATGTTGATTTCCAATCTCTCGTTTTTGTTTTTCTTCTTGTTCAATTCTTGCTTCTTCTGCTGCTTTTGTCGCATTAATATTGTCTATGATAGTTATGGCACCTAATACTAAAACCAATAATATGGCTAAAGCGCCAATTATAAGACTTACTTTTTTAATGATTTGTACTCGCTTCTCTCTATATTGTTGGTCGATGACTTTCTGATGTTCTCGAATAATATAGTTTATATCATCATTGAACACAGAATCCAATCTGCGCCATTCTTGATAGTCCGTAGAACTACACCCAAGTTCTGAGCAGGTTTTAAGAAGGTCGCATTTATTTTGCTCAAACAAAATTTTGAACTGAGATTTTTTCTGTTTAATTTCTTCTTGTAAATCTTGTTCCTTGCGTTTCTTTTCTGCTTCTTCATATTTTCTCACCTCCATACGATGAACTAAATCATTGTACGATGATGCAAAAGTAGAATCCTCCTCCAACCAAATATTGAAAATATGGAACTCGATACCAGCCTCTTGGCAAGCAATTTCGATATTGCCTATTTCTTGGAATTTATTTAGGACTGATGCTTGCTGCGTTCGAATTTTATTTTGTAGTTCCAGTTCGGCTAGTCTAATTTGTTCTTCCTCTTCGCGTTTTATTCTTTCCTGTTCGCATCTATCTTTCAAACGCTGTAAACCAGCAGCCTTTTGGGTTTCAACAAAAGGTCCGAATAATGTGTTAACATAGAACGAATGGGCAGAACGAATTACGATAGATTCCTTTGCCCAATCCATTTGCAAAAGTTCATCAATTGCATCTAACAACAGTTGTAAGTCTGGCGTAAAATGTGCCGCTAGTTGATTTCTCGCTTGTTGAATATCCTCTATCGGTTCATTATGCATAAGTCGTCCTGCAAGGAGTAGGATTGTATCATTCTGTTCCGGATAATAAGCATGCCACCTTCCTAATGAAGCGAGAGCATCATTAGCTTGCTTTTCCCTATTTTGTAATAGGTATGCTATGTACACCCAAAAAACCTCCCAATACTCATCTTTTACACCATCTTCGTACCTATTGGTATAGCGAACAGGTTCAAGCATAGAGGACATCTGATGGTACATAAACTTTAATGTATTATCATCATACTCTTGCATCCATGATTCTAATTTAACCAATTGGCGCTGTAATGCGGGGGCTGTGTTCTGCTCTATGATTGATTTGGTCTGACGAATGTCGGACAGACCAGTCGACGACAATTGAGTCTTGCGCGTTTTGCTCTGCTGTCGTATCTCTTCCTTGATGGGCAAAACGAGTTCATCGGCAAGATTCAGATTGGCCTGCAGCTCGCGCAATTGGTGCTCCCCATCTTTTGATATAAGACCATCCCGGAAAAGCGCTTTACACTCCAAACGGTATTTTAACCTATTTTCTTCCAACTTTTCACTTGCGCTTTTTTCAGCCTCGTAAATAGTAGTGTTATTAGTGGTATTATGGCTGTTTGTGTGAGTTTCATTATTACTATTCACCACATTATCACTATCTTTTTTGGAGTGATCATCAGAAGAATGAACACCTCCGCTTATAGCATTGGCATTACCCATATTAATGTTAGAAAGCTCTCTCTCTGACACTAAATCTACACCACATTCAGGACAGCACAAATGTTCTTCTGGCCAATATTTATTACATTTGGGACAAGTCTTCATATTTACAGAATGTTAATCTTTGTAATATAAACCATTATGTTCACGTATATGTCCAACAGCATACTCTAACTCTTCTTGTGTTAGGTCATCGTACAAATCGACGCGCCATGCATGATCGTGACCATTGGTATATCCCCAGTCGCCGTACCAGTATAATTTATCATAAATAGTGCGATTACCGTAGTATATAGCATCTTTCGCATTTTCATAATCTCGTTCAAAGTAGAAAATATAACGACTTCTCAAGTTTGCTTTGGCAGCATACTTGTGATATTGACGGCTATGGATACGCATTCCACATTTTTCACAAAACAATTCACCTACAATCACATTACTGCCACAGATAGGACAACAGGTAAGTGATTTTGATTTATGAGGACCATTATTATTACTAAGACTAATCATAATATTACTTGGTATGAATTATTTTTGTGATTTTACCATTATTGTCTGTATCAACAATGTAATACATTTCCAGCCTTCTATACGATTGCTGTGGAGACCACGCATATAAGAACTGATATCCAATTGCGCTATTGTCTTGCGATACTCGCATAATTTGTTGAAGGTTATCTTTCCCCAGACCTAATCGTCGATAGACTTCTGCTTCTACCTTTTGTTTGATTATTGATAAATTGTTATCAACTAAACCTCGCACATATGTATGAATATCTTCCGCTTTATGGGCTCCTCCTGAAACGACTTCTATTGTTTTAGGTCGATATGATGTCTGTGTATTTTTAGTTATCGGATGTCCTAATAATCTTGGTTCATAGTCGGCACTTAATTTAGGCTGCATCGAGATTATTGGGCAACCAAACAGGTTGAACTCCAATATTGTAAACATTGCATTTTCATCACCATCTTCATTGTGGCAAGTTTTATAATAATCTTGTTTTGCTTTAATTAGCGCCAAACCTGCGGGGATACCTTTGTGGAGATAGATATTGTAAAGTTTCATCATCAACTCGGAGTTGCCTTCCATATCGAAGCCTCCCAAAGCAATTTCTCCAGAGCCACAATACAACATGGTACCATAAGCCAAAGCTGTCAGCATCATTGACTCATCCATTTTGTAGTCTATATAACGACCCCCAAAGCATGCCACAGTATTAAATATATAAGGAGTGGTCTCTTCTAACATAGAAGGTTGTGTCGCTATAGTATATTGTGAGTGCGAAGTATCTTCTCCAATAAAGAATGGCACTTCTTTATCGTCATCGCCATGAAGATTGCATACTAGGAAATCAATCTTTTTTAATTCGTGTACATAACCATCATACATCTCTCTATACGATGTATCCAAATCAGGACTAACAATCATCCTGTTATTCAATGGAACATAGTCTTCAGAAAGGGATACAGTAGGAATATCTCTCATCATTTCATTGGATGCTCGCAGCCAACTTTGAGTTGTTGTCATTGCTGCTCCACGAATTGAAATACCATTTGCTGCAAGTTCAACACAATCATTAAGATATGCAGTAAAACCATCTATGCTCCAGTCCCTTGTTAATGGCAATCTACCAATTGCAAATCTTGGCTTCTGGGACACAAAATCACCTAACATTGCAATTGAAGAATCGAAGCAATATGCCATATCTGAATATATGTATTCGCTACCTACGCAATCGAGAGGATTACGAATTATAGGCATAGGAACCACATCATCACCCCCAAGAATGAATAGGGGGCAATAACTTCTATTCTGCAAACCAAGGCCAATATAGTAGTCATCAAGAACTTGTAAATAAGCCCCCCAGTTTGTCCTATCAAGGTCGGTATAAATTTCGTCTGAAACATCTACTATCTGCCAGTCTATGTACGAGTCGCAAGATGCCACATATGATGCGATAACTTCTTTTATCTTATTTTGGTTAGAAGATAAGAGAGGAGCTAAGCGCTGTGTATCTGTGAGTATCAAACCTGTCAGCATATTATTTTTATTTTAAATCCTTACCACAAATTGGGCAACAAGAGATATCATTGTCCTCGATTTGTTGGCCACAGATAGGACATGTAGTAGCACCTACATGAACATTCACAGATGTTCCTCCTACTATATTAGGCATATTCTCAGACACCTTGATACGTGTAGTAGCATTCAAAGACTGCTTTTGTGTTTCATCAAGTCTCGCCTCTGCATGATGTTTTTCTGCCCTATACTCCTCTTTCATTGCTTCTGCATCCTGAACTTTGCCTCCCGCAACACTCTGAATAGCACCGACCATAGAATTGACAAATCCCTGCTGGTTGGCATTTTGAGTCATGCTGATCTGCGTAAAGGCGGCCAGAATCTGCTGCATCATATCCATTTGTTGATTTGCATTTGCAGACTGAACATCACGCATACTAATATTATTTGCCTCAGCCATTTGCAGCATTTGCTGATATAATTTCTCTCGTTCTTCAGCATTAGCCTTTGTTATTTCAACCTCATTGAGATGTGAGAATGATTCAGCGAACTTTGCTTGCGCAGCAGCATCCATCTGTGCAATGTTTCGACCTAATAACTGATCAGCAGTCATTTTGCTTTCGGCCTCGATTTTTGCTTTCTCTGTTTCGGCCTTGATTCTCGCTTGCTCAAGTTCAAAAGCATGCTGTTCCTTTGACTGGCTTAACTCTAGCTCAATTCTAGCACGCTCCTCTTCCAACTTACGACGAGTCTCACGATCTGCAACATTTTGCTCCATATCAAGCATCTGTTGCAATCTTTTAAGGGCATCCTCCTTTTCGCGAAGTTGACGCTGATACTCATCTTCCTTGATTTTCTCAGATACATCATGAGTTTTTAATATCTCATCTCGTTCAAAGTCATTTTGCTGTTGCTGTCCTCTAAGCGTTTCAGCATTTGCATCATTTTGAAGACGGCGTTTTTCAACTTCGTCAACCAATTGTTGCCTTTCAAGGACATATTTGCGGCCATAAATGATTGCATCCAAATCCCATCCTTCAGCTTCACGCCCCTTCTGCTTACGAGTTGCCTCCCATTCTGCATCACTTATCTCATCCTCAGCTTTTATCTTGGCAATAAGCTCCATCTTGTCAATCTCTGTTTTCAGTAACACTGTGGCGGTAAGTGAGCGTGCGCGAAGTTGTTCGGAAACTTGATCACGGTCGAAGCGGCGATTCTCCAAGTCACTACTGAATATATCGAACTCCTCTTGTGAGATAAGACTGTTGCGCTGTATTTCAAGCATAGCCTTATCCAAGTCTGCCTTATTAGATGCTTCACGGATAACTTTCTGATTCATTAACAGGCTGACAAACTGCTCCATTTCATCAGTATGAAGTAGATTATCCTTATTAACTTCGTCAAGTCGCACGCGCAGTTCATGCTCTGAACGCGCCTCGCGAATCTTTTGGTCGTTTTCTTCAGATGCTATTCTATTACGGAATTCGTTGGTACGTTGCAAGAAGTCATATTCTCGTTCAGAACAGTAAAGTTGCTCTTCTACCTGTCTAAAACGAGCCAATTGCTCGTTAGATGTTGCTATATCAAGCACATCTACAACGACAACACCGTGCAATAAATTAGGCAGGTTTTGTTTCAGATGATCTTTAATCTTATTGAAAGTAATTTCATCCAACCCTCGCTCTGAAACTTCAACTTCACGCAAACGGAATTTCAAGATACTATATACTGAACTATCAACACTTTTGACAACATCTGTGATAGTAACAGATTTACGACCGGCTAAATAATTAGCGATAAAATCCTTAAAGTCACCGATTTGCATCTGCATACTTACACCCACCTGCAAATCAAGATGTCGTGATTGTATGATATATGGCTGATAGCCCTCAGGTGAATCAGATAGATATTGTTTACCAAAGATAGTTGGGAATACACGGTCTGATTTCAGATAGACATCAATCATAGTGTCTTTCTTTAAGCGTCCCATAATCTGCTGAACACGACGGCGGCGCTCCTCTCGCTGCGAAGTACTCTCTTCTCGTTTATGTCCAGTGAAGAATCTATATATGCCATCTGCAAGACGAGAGAAGAAGCCTTGACGCTCATGTTTGCGACGCTCTGCCTCTAATTCAGCTGCTGCGGTATGTTTATTATCAAAAACATACATACCACTACCCATTTGAGCGACTTCTTGACCATCAATATAGATGATAGCACTTGTTCCCTCCTCGATAACTAGACCTTCGAGGTGCTCAGATATATAGCACCACTCGTCAGGAGCAATATGTCGTGCCAATTCTCCCGGTTGAAGTTTCCATATTGCCTTATTACGAACAACTGCGGCAGCATCTGTGGTATAATCGGAGTTAACAGCCTCAACAAATGAATTATTAGACTGGCGGCGTGAACTTTGCTGATTAGAATCAATTATGTTTGCTTCAACCTCTGTACTATCTGTTGTCGGATTCTCCTGACGTGCACGATTTGCCTCTGAAATAGCTCTGCGTATAGTTGTCAAATCATTCCCATCCCCATTCCAGCGCTCTAAAAATACGCGATTATCATTGGGGTTACGGTATGCCCAACTGGCATAGGCATATGGATCGGCCATTGCCCTCTCATATGTCCATCGAGAAAACGCACGGTTTATGAAACCTTTTTCTTGAGAGAGGTGTTCGTTATACTCTTCAACTTGTTTTGTTTCATTTTGCTCTTTCAATGAGCGCTTGCACTTAGGGCAGAAATTGAAATTTGGCTGAATCTTGTCATAGCCACAGTAAGGACATTTCATAACTTTATATTTTTGCTTATTTTTGTTCAACTGTTTACGAGTTCCATAAAAGAACTCTCCAAAGTTTTCAACATCTTAATACTTAACTATTTTTGAAAATATATCATCGGTAAAACTCGAAACATTTTAATATAATCATTCACTTTAAGGTCCAAACATTTATGGTATTGGTGTTACAAGTTTTATAAATTTGCAACTATGATTCAGCTACTTATGGGAAACCCTGTCCTATAAAATTCTGTTTTTCAAAATATTGACGAGGTTCTTTTATGGAACGATTGATAATATAATGTTAAAAAATAATTGGAGCATAATTGAGTCTATTTAGAATATTTATATTAATTTTACATCAAATTTCGGGGTTCTTTTATGGAACACCTACTCTAAACACCTGATTATCCCCTTATTTGCATCATCTATCACTGAATTTTCTAACATTGTTAGGTAAATCTGTGTGGTCTGTTCCGAGGTGTGGCCCATACCTTGGCTGATGACCGAAATTGGCACATTGTGGTTTCTTGCAGCGGTTGCCCAGCTATGGCGTGAGGTGTATGAGGTCAGTTTGCAGCCACACCCCAACATCTCTGATAATCTGCCGAGTAAACGGTTGTGAGTATTCAAGGCAATTTGATATTGTTCGTATGCTTCGTTAGCGTCAAGTGAGTTCAAAATCGGGAACACATAAGGCGAATCCGAGTCGGCATATCGGTCAATAATTCGTTGAATGCTCGGCTCAATGCGAACGCTCAATAGTTGCCCCGTTTTACGGCGAGCATAACAAATCATTCCATTTTGTAAGTTTGACTTTTTGAGGTAAGCAATATCCACGAATGCCATTCCGCGAGTGCAATAGCTGAAGATAAACATATCGCGGCATAAGGCGAGAGGTGTTCCTGTCTCCAACTCCAAACGGTGCAGTTGTGCGATAATCGATTCAGACACAGCGCGCTTGCGTGTACGGTCAATGCCTGTATATACTTCTGTGAAAGGGTGCTGTTGCTCGATGAGTTTTTGCCTTACCGCCTTGTTGTAAACGGCTCGAAGCACCCGCATATAGAACGACACAGAATTACGCACCAAACCCCTCTGAACAAGGAATGAGTTATAATCTGTAATCACTTGTTCGGTCAAGGCTGATAGTGGCAGGCGCATATCGCCCAAAAACTCGCCAAAACTACTCATTGTCTTCTCGTAATTCTTGGCTGTTCCGAGGCGGTTTGTCGCCCGAAGTTGATCAACTTGCGAACGCATATAATCGAGCACTAGAATATGGCTCTGGGGAGATTTATAGCGACTGATTATATCTCCAACCGAATAATCCATACCACTACTATCGAGGTCTAAAATAACCCTTCGTA
>JAZNMT010000068.1:0-18532 GCA_045579895.1 Paludibacteraceae bacterium | reverse complement strand
GCTCTGTGTGAACGAGAATATGATAATCAGCAGAATAGGGGCGTACAACACCACCAGCAGCAACCACAAGTATGCTTGTGCTGCTATGCGCGAACCCAATCCTCGCTGCTCAACTTTCGATTTTTTATAATTTTCAAACATGTCTCTAAACTCTAAACACTCAACTCTAAACACTCAACGATTTATATCCTCCTTATCGCCTCCAAAGAAGCTGGTCATTCCTATGATTATCAGCATAATCAGCGACAATGCTGCACCGTAGTTCCACATCGCTATACCGCCTTCGCCGAAGCAGCGTTGGATGAGTGAGCCGAACAAGGTAACCTTGTTATGAGTGAGCAACTCTGCGATAGCGAAGGTCGAAACCGTAGGCATAAACACCATCACGATGCCCGAATAGATACCCGGCATGGAGAGTGGCAAAGTCACTTTCAAGAATACTTGATGACGCTTTGCGCCCAAGTCGTGTGCTGCCTCAATCAGACTGGTATCCATCTTCTGCAAGGTGTTGTAGATAGGGTAGATCATGAAGGGCAGGAAGTCATACACCATGCCAAACAGCAACGCCCCTTCGCCCAATGGCAAGCCGAACATACGGAATAACTCTACTGTCGCAATCGTGCGGAGCAAGAAGTTTATCCACATGGGCAGAATGAATAGCATCGCCATCACTTGTGGTGTCTTGAAGTCTGCCATTGCCATGATATATGCTGCGGGGTAGCCCAATAGCAGGCAGATGATTGTGGTTATCAGTGCGATAGCCAACGAATAGATAAATGTGTTTATCGCTTCGGACTTTGTGAAGAAACTCACAAAATTCTGTATTGTAAAGCTTCCGTTCGCATCTGTGAAGGCATACACCGCAATCAGCAATAGCGGCAGTACTACCAAGCAGAGCATAAACAGCGCATAGGGCCATGCCCATGTACTCCGCGACTGAAAAACCATTCTTAATTTGCTACTCTTCATCTCTTATCAGTCTTGGTTCTTGGTTCCTGACTCTTGACTCTTCTTGTAGAGACGTATATAACTTGGTGCGATGCGAATACCCACTCGGTCGCCGTCGTCCCACACATCATGGGTGTCCACATACAGGTCGTCGCCGTCATCGGTGCGGACGGTCAGGTGATAGTGGTCGCCTTTGTACAAGATGAAATATACCTCGCCGCACAGTACGCCATCTTCCTCATCATCCTGCAAGTTTACACGATTGAAATCCACTTCCACTTCCACTTCTTCGCCCACTTCAAAGCGTTCTGCCACGCGCTCTGGAATATCCCATTCCTCATCTAAGAAACGCACATGATTATCTTCTAGCACTTCACCGTCGAAGGTGTTGCATAGGCGTTCTTTCTTCATTACTTGTATATCTTCTGGCTTGACCAATAGTCCTACATTCGTGCCTGGCTCAAAGGCGTGGTAGTCTTGAATCATGAGTTCATAGCCATTGTCAGTAAGTACAGCCATCTCATAGTGTACGCCTTTGAAGATACAACTCTGCACTTCGCCATGCAATTGCCAGTTGTCCTCTTTGCCTTCTTGCAATGTACCTATATACAGATCTTCGGGTCTTATCACTACATCCACTTCTTGGTCTTCGCCAAAGCCTTTGTCCACGCACTCGAAGTCCTTCTCACAGAAGTTTACCACGCCGTCCATTACCATAGTAGCGTCTAAGATATTGCTCTCGCCAATGAAGTCGGCTACGAAGCAGTTTTGCGGTTCGTTATACACGTCCGTAGGTGTACCAATCTGCTGAATCTTTCCTTCGCGCATGACCACCACGCGGTCGCTGAGGGTGAGTGCCTCTTCTTGGTCGTGCGTTACGTATATGAAAGTGATGCCGAGTTTCTTGTGCATCTCGCGCAGTTCCATTTGCATGTCTTTGCGCATCTTGAGGTCGAGCGCAGCCAATGGCTCATCCAGCAGCAGCACCTCTGGCTCGTTGATAATCGCGCGAGCAATAGCCACACGTTGTTGCTGACCACCCGACAAACTGTCTACGTCCCTATATTCATAGTCCGTCATGCCGACAGTTTTTAGTGCCTGCTTTACCTTCTTTTCAATGACTTTCTTGTCCATCTTCTTCAGTTTCAGACCGAAAGCCACATTATCAAATACGTTTAAGTGTGGGAAGAGCGCGTATTTCTGAAACACCGTGTTCACATCGCGCAAGTGCGGAGGCATTTGTGTTACGTCCTCTCCGTTGAGTAGAATATCACCCTCGGTGGCTACTTGGAAACCTGCGATACAACGCAGTAGAGTGGTTTTACCACAACCTGATGGCCCTAAAATGGTTACGAACTCGCCTTTCTTAATTTGAAGGCTTACATCGTCTAAGGCAAATTTTCCGTCCTCAAATTGTTTGGACACGTGATTTACCTCAATGATAAAATCCGATTTCTGCATTTCTTTTACTACTATGGTACACTAAATGAATAACGCATAAATTCTCTTTTACGAATTTGGGCGCAAAGGTACAAAAAATATTGCACATACGCAAGCGTATGCACAATATTTTTTTCAGTACCGCGAGCGGGACTTGAACCCGCACAGCCATCACTGGCCAAAGGATTTTAAGTCCTTCGTGTCTACCGATTCCACCATCGCGGCTTAAAATCGGCTGCAAAGGTACTACAAAAAATGCAAATACGCAAGAAAATATACAAAAATCTCATATTTTTTGCCAAAAAGTATAAAAATATTTGGTCAATCCAAAAAAAAACACTACCTTTGCAGCCGATTTGAAAATTTGGTACCTTGCCCGAGCGGTTAGGGATCGGTCTGCAAAACCGGGGACGGCGGTTCGAATCCGCCAGGTACCTCTTGAAAAAGAGCCGCTCAGTGGAGTGGCTCTTTTTTGTTAAAAGGGCACTCTTCGGGAGATTGGACGCCCGTTGGGCTATTGGATATAGGAATGAAAGAGATAGAAGAAATAACAAGTCAGGAATATAAATACGGTTTCACGACAGACGTTGAGACCGATGTAATTCCTGTAGGGTTGAACGAAGATGTCGTTCGGTTGATTTCTGCAAAGAAGAATGAACCCGAATGGCTACTTGAGTTCCGCCTGAAAGCCTACCGCAAGTGGCTTACAATGCCACATCCCAACTGGGCGCATCTAACTATACCGGAAATTGATTTTCAAGCGATTTCGTACTACGCTGCACCTAAAACACACACAGGTGATGAGAAAAAGGAGATTGACCCAGAACTGATGAAGACCTTTGATAAGTTAGGTATCCCACTGGAAGAACGCGCAGCGCTAGCAGGCAATATGGCTGTAGATGCAGTAATGGATTCTGTGTCTGTAAAAACAACTTTTCGCGAGACATTGGCAGAGAAGGGTATTATCTTCTGTTCTATCTCGGAGGCGGTGCAAGAGTATCCTGAACTAGTACAGAAATATCTCGGTTCAGTGGTCCCCGCCAATGATAACTTTTATGCAGCGTTGAACTCGGCCGTGTTCTCGGACGGCTCGTTTGTATATATCCCAAAAGGTGTGCGCTGCCCGATGGAACTGAGTACGTATTTCCGTATCAATGCGGGTAATACAGGCCAGTTTGAGCGTACATTGCTGGTGGCAGATGAAGGGGCGTATCTCAGTTATTTGGAGGGTTGTACTGCGCCAATGCGTGATGAGAATCAGTTGCATGCTGCTATTGTGGAGATTGTGGTGCACAAGGATGCAGAAGTGAAGTACTCTACTGTGCAGAACTGGTATCCTGGCGATAAGGAGGGTAAAGGAGGTATATACAACTTTGTAACGAAGCGCGGTATTACGTACGAAAATGCGCGTCTGAGTTGGACACAAGTGGAAACGGGTTCGGCTATTACGTGGAAATACCCCAGTTGCATCTTGAAAGGCGATAACTCGAGTGCAGAGTTCTACTCGGTGGCTGTAACTAACAATTATCAGCAAGCCGATACGGGAACGAAGATGATTCATATCGGGAAGAACACGCGCTCGCGTATAATAAGTAAAGGTATATCGGCGGGCAAGAGCCAAAATGCCTACCGCGGTTTGGTGCGCGTGATGCCTAATGCAGAGAATGTACGCAATTATAGCCAATGTGATAGTCTGTTGCTTGGCGATAAGTGCGGCGCACACACTTTCCCAACGATGCGTATACAAAATCCTACTGCGATTATAGAGCACGAAGCCACCACGAGCAAGATTAGTGAGGATCAGTTGTTCTATTGCCAACAACGTGGCATAGGTGTGGAAGATGCCGTGGGTTTGATAGTAAATGGCTATGCCAAAGAGGTGATGGACAAACTGCCAATGGAGTTTGCTGTGGAAGCGCAGAAACTACTACAAGTGAGTCTTGAAGGTTCGGTTGGTTAGTATATTCTAAGGATATTAGATGATATGGAATGAAAAAAAAGCCGCTTGCAAGCGGCTTTTTTGTGTTGCGGAGGGCGGGATCGAACCACCGACCTTCAGGTTATGAGCCTGACGAGCTACCACTGCTCTACTCCGCGATATATCACCTCGTTTATCAAAATGCGGTGCAAAGGTACTACTTTTTTTTGATATAACCAAATATTTTTATACTTTTTGGCAAAAAATATTAGATTTTTATGTATTTTCTTGCGTGTATGCGTTTTTTTTAGTAACTTTGCGCCCTATTTTGTGTGAATGCGTCTCGTGCGCGTGCGAGCATGAATATAATATGGAAGAACAAAATAATAATAACAATAAAACTAAATTAAAATTATGCAAAACAAAGGACTTGTTATTACCTTGGCAGTTTGCTTGGCATTGGTGAGCGCGTTCTATTTGTCATTCTCAGTAGTGACAAATCACTACGACAACAAAGCCGCAGAGTATGCTCAGGGTGATGATGCAAAAGAGTACCAATACTTGGACTCGATTGCTGGTGAGAAAGTGTGGTTCGGCTACACGCTGAAAGAGTGCCGCGAGAAAGAGATCAACCTTGGTCTTGACCTCAAGGGTGGTATGAACGTAACAATGGAAGTATCGGTTCCAGAGATTATTCGCGCATTGAGTGGATACAACACTACCGAGAACTTCAACAACGCCATCGCTTTGGCACAAGAGAAACAAAAAACATCGGGTGCAGACTTCTTGACCCTTTTCTTCGAATCATTCTATGAGATAGACCCTAATGCCCAATTGGCATCAGTATTCTCTACCTTCGAACTCCGCGAGAAAGTGAGTTTGAACTCTACCAACCAAGAAGTGGAGAATGTGGTTCGTGAAGAGGTACAAGGCGCAATTGATAACTCATTCAACGTATTGCGTACTCGTATTGACCGCTTTGGTGTAGTACAACCAAATATCCAAAAACTGAGCCAAACAGGTCGTATCTTGATTGAATTACCAGGTATCAAAGAGCCTGAGCGCGTTCGTAAACTGCTCCAAGGTTCTGCTAACCTTGAGTTCTGGGAGACCTATGACTTGGCAGAAATCATGTCGGCATTGGCACAAGTAAACAATGAGTTCGCTGCTCAAAACGCAAGTACTGAGGCTGCTCAAGCAGAGGCTGCTCCTGCTAAAGAGGAGGCTAAAGCAGAGGCTGAGGTAGAGGATGAGTTGGACGCATTGGTAGAAGACTTGGCAGCAGACAGCTTGGCTCAAGCCGAGGCAGATCAAGAGGCTGCTTTGGAAGAGTACAAGAAAGCCAACCCATTGTTCGCAGTGTTGAATCCTTCTGTTAGCCCAGCAGGTCAACCATACCAAGGTCCAGTGGTAGGTACTGTTCACTATACCGATACCGCTAAGGTGATGGCTATGCTCAACTCACAAGTGGCTAAAACTGTTCTTCCACGCGAGTTGCGTTTGTGCTGGACTGTGAAAGCTATTGACGAGGCAGAGTCTTTCTATCAATTGGTCGCACTGAAATCACAAACCAATGGTCGTCCATCATTGGAGGGTGACGTGATTACTGACGCTCGCGCTGACTTTGGTCAAACATCTGCTTACGCTAACGTAAGTATGACCATGAACGCTGAGGGCGCACGCGATTGGCAACGTATCACTCGCGACAACATTGGCAAATCAATCGCTATCGTACTCGATGGCTATGTATATAGCTTCCCAACTGTGCAAAACGAGATTGCTGGTGGTAGCTCACAAATCACTGGTAACTTCACTGTAGAAGAGGCAAAAGACTTGGCTAATACCCTCAACTCTGGTAAGATGCCTGCTCCTGCTCGCATTATCCAGGAGGACGTTGTAGGTCCATCATTGGGTCAAGAGGCTATTCACGATGGTCTTTGGAGCTTCGTGATTGGTTTCGTCCTCATTCTCCTCTACATGATTATGTACTATGGTTTGATACCTGGTTTGATTGCTGACTTTGCATTGCTCTGCAACGTCTTCCTGTTGGCAGGTATCTTGTCATCTTTCTCTGCCGTATTGACCTTGCCTGGTATCGCCGGTATCGTGCTGACCATGGGTATGGCTGTGGATGCTAACGTGCTTATTTACGAGCGTATCCGCGAGGAGCGTCGTGCAGGAAAGAACTTGCGCAAAGCGATCGAAGACGGTTTCAGCAACGCTATCTCTGCAATTATTGACTCTAACGTTACCTCGTTCTTGACTGGTGCTATCTTGGCAATCTTCGGTACAGGTCCTATCAAGGGCTTCGCTGTAACCTATATGATTGGTATCATTTCTTCCTTCTTGACTGCAGTGTTCATTTGCCGTCTGTTGTTGGAGGCGTACGCTAAGAGAGAGAACGCAAAAGAATTGAACTTCACTACTAAATTGATGCAAAACTTCTTGCAAAACACCGCTGCTAACTTCATCGGTGCGCGCAAGGTAACTTATATCGTATCTGGCGTATTGGTAGTAATAGGTATCTTGGGAGTGAACCCACATATCATGGGTAAACTCAACTTGGGTATTGACTTCTCTGGTGGTCGTAACTATATCATCCGTTTCGCTGAGCCAGTAAATACTGAGGAGGTGAACGCTGCTCTTGATAATGTATTTATGGCAGCAAAATCTGAGTTGGCTGATGAGGAGACATTTGCATTGAATGTTATCACTATCGGTGATGCAAACCAAGTGCGCGTTTCTACTAACTATCGCATCAATGACAACTCTGAGACACTGGATGACGAGATCGAGGCATTGCTCTATGAGGGTTGCAAACAATTCTTGCCAGAGAATGTTACCTTGAAAGAGTTCACTTCGACCGACATTAACCCTGAGATTGGTATTATGCAATCACAAAAAGTAGGTCCTGCTATTGCTGATGACATTACCCAATCTGCTGTTTGGGCAGTCTTGGCTGCGTTGCTGGGTATCTTCTTGTATGTATTGCTCCGCTTCCGCAACTTCTCTTTCTCAGTAGGTGCGTTGGCAGGTTTGGCACACAATACCTTGATTGTACTCGGTGCATACGCTCTCCTGTGGAAAGTGATGCCATTCTCTATGGAGATTGACCAATCATTTATCGCTGCTATCTTGACCGTTATCGGTTACTCTATCAACGATACCGTGGTTATCTTCGACCGTGTACGTGAATACACCGGATTGTATCCAAAACGTGCTCGTAAGCAAAACATCAACGATGCATTGAACCAAACATTGAGCCGTACCTTCTCAACCTCTATGTCCACTTTGGTTGTGTTGATTGCTATCTTCTGCTTCGGTGGTGAAACTATTCGCGGCTTCGTATTTGCGTTGATTATTGGTGTAGTTGTAGGTACATACTCTTCACTATGCGTAGCTACTCCTTTGGCATACGATATCCAAGAGGCTTTGGATCGTCGCAAAGCAAAGAAAGCTGCGTTGAATAAGTAATTTTCACCTGCGCGCGTACATGCGTATACGCACGCGATAAATATTAAGGTACTGCCCGGCATGTGTCGGGCAGTATTTGAGAAAAGCAACTATAAATCCTAAACTCTCAACACTAAACTAACAAAAATGAATGATTTTTTGAAATTTGCCGTATCCAACGGCATGAATTCGATGCATGTGGAAAATGCCATGAATGCATCGGCTAGCTACATTAGTCCTTCTATCCTCGAGGAGCGCCAATTGAATGTCACCCAGATGGATGTCTTTTCGCGTCTGATGATGGACCGTATCATCTTCCTCGGCACTGAGGTGAATGACTATACCGCCAATGTGATTCAAGCGCAGTTGTTGTATTTGGATTCTGTGGATTC
The DNA here is from genome assembly GCA_045579895.1 of Paludibacteraceae bacterium. GTDB lineage: Bacteria > Bacteroidota > Bacteroidia > Bacteroidales > Paludibacteraceae > Colicola. Next base: position 10,381 of record JAZNMT010000068.1, on the reverse strand, counting down.
GGAACGCGATATTAGCATTTATCTCAATACTCCAGGTGGTTCTGTGTATGCAGGATTGGGCATTTATGATACGATGCAGTTTGTTCGCTCGCGTGTAGCTACTATCTGCACGGGTATGGCAGCCAGTATGGGGGCGGTACTACTGGTGGCAGGCGAAAAGGGTATGCGTGCTGCCTTGCCTCATAGCCGCGTGATGATTCATCAACCTATGGGTGGTATACAAGGACAAGCATCCGATATTGAAATCACAGCCAAAGAGATTCTAAAACTCAAAGAAGAACTCTATCAGATTATCTCTGACCATTCGGGACAAGCAGTGAAGAAGATACGCCAAGATGCTGACCGCGATTATTGGATGACCGCCGACGAGGCAGTGAAATATGGCATGATAGACAAAGTATATCGTCGCGAGAGTAAGCAATAAAGAAGTGACTATGGCTAAAAAGAAGGAACAATGCTCTTTTTGCGGTCGCGAGATGCCGCACATGTTTCGTGGCGATGATGGCAGCCTGATTTGCCATGATTGTATCGAAGCGGGTCATAAGATGATTCGTGAGATGAAGCAGTATTTGGAGGAAGAGACCGATATCAAGGGACTGGAACTCAATACGTTGCCTAAACCTGCTGAGATAAAAGCGTTTTTAGACCAATATGTGATAGGTCAAGACGATGCTAAACGTTATTTGTCGGTGGCGGTGTATAACCACTATAAGCGCGTGTTGCAACCTCGCGAAGAGGGTGGGGTGGAGATTGAAAAATCGAATATTATCTTGGTCGGCTCTACAGGTACGGGCAAAACCCTTTTGGCACGCACGATAGCCAAACTGCTGAAAGTGCCTTTCACGATTGTAGATGCTACGGTGCTGACTGAAGCAGGATACGTGGGCGAGGATGTAGAGAGTCTTTTGACACGCCTCTTGCAAGAAGCCGATTATAATGTGAAGAAGGCAGAGAAAGGTATCGTTTTTATTGATGAGATTGACAAAATTGCACGTAAATCTGATAATCCCAGTATCACCCGCGATGTATCGGGCGAGGGGGTGCAGCAGGGTCTGCTGAAGTTGCTCGAAGGGTCGGTAGTAAATGTGCCACCTCAAGGTGGACGCAAGCACCCTGAGCAAGAGTTTATTCATGTGAACACTCAGAATATCCTCTTTATCTGCGGTGGCGCGTTCGATGGTATCGAGCGCAAGATTGCACAGCGACTCAATACACAAGTGGTGGGCTTCGATGCTAGCAAGAAGTCGCAAAAGATTGACAAGAGCGATTTGCTGCAATACATTGCCCCACAAGACTTGAAGTCCTTTGGCTTGATTCCTGAGATTGTAGGTCGTTTGCCTATTCTCACCTATCTCAAACCTTTGGACCGTAATGCGCTGCGCAATATCCTCACTGAACCCAATAATGCCATTGTCAAACAATACAAGAAACTGCTTGAGATGGACGGCTTTGACCTCACTTTTGCTCCTGATATGCTCGATTATATCGTGGATAAAGCCATCGAATACAAGTTGGGCGCACGTGGTTTACGTGGTCTAATGGAAACCGTGATGATTGATGTGATGTACGATTTGCCCTCTTCGAAAAGCCGTAAAAAGGCATATGAAGTGACTAAAGCATACGCGCAGCAACGCATTGAGAAAGCTAATCTGCATCAGTTGGCTGTTAGCGGAGAATAAGATAAGAAAAAAAGATACAATATATGAAAAAAGTTATAATCATGATGACTATTGCAGCCACACTCATTGGCTGTTGTGCTAAGAAACCTCATTACATGAATGTAGACGAGTATCCAGTGAAACAGGGGGCGCTTGACGAGATGGTATATTCGTTTGAGCAAACTGCGTTCTCGGTATGGAGTCCAAATGCTGATACTGTGTATTTGAACATTTATGCCGATGCGACCACCGTTGAACCTTTGCAACGTTTGACGATGTGTCGTCAGAAAGATGGCAGTTGGACCAAAACGGTGAAAGGAAATTTGAACGGACAATTCTACACTTTCCAAGTGGTAGAATCTGGTTCGCGTTGGACATTGCACGAAACACCAGGTATCTTTGCTAAGGCAGTAGGTGTGAATGGTCGTCGTGCTGCTATTATTGACCTTGCTACTACTAATCCTGAGGGTTGGGAAGAGGATGTTCGCCCTGCTTTTGAGGGTGCCAAAGATGCTATTGTATATGAAATGCACCACCGCGATATGTCTATCCATCCAACTTCTGGTGTGCAGAACAAGGGTAAGTTCCTTGCTTGGACAGAGCATGGTAGCAAGACTGCCGAAGGTTGGGCTACAGGTATTGACCACCTCATGGAGTTAGGCGTGACCCATGTACAAATTCTTCCATCATATGACTACGGATCAGTGGATGAGACCCGCCTCAGCGATAACAAGTATAACTGGGGATATGACCCTGTGAACTACAATGTGCCTGATGGTGGCTATAGCACTAACCCATATGACCCCGCTACGCGTATTCACGAGATGAAACAGATGATTCAAGCCTTGCACAAAGCCGGTATCCGAGTGATTATGGACGTTGTGTATAACCATACTTTCAATGTAGAAAATAGCAATTTTACCCAAACTGCACCCAATTATTTTTACCGCTTGACGGAAGCTGGTGACTTGGGGAATGCTTCAGGTTGTGGGAACGAAACTGCTAGCGAACGCCCAATGATGCGGAAGTTTATTATTGAGTCTTGTCGCTATTGGATTGATGAATATCATATTGACGGATTCCGTTTCGATCTCATGGGTATCCACGATGTAGAAACCATGAATCAGGTCCGTGCTATGATGGATAGCATTGATCCATCGCTATTGCTATATGGCGAGGGTTGGGCTGCAGGCGCACCACTCTATAATAGCGATTCGCTCTGCATGAAAGCCAATATGCAGAAGTTGCCTAATATTGGTGCTTTCTGCGATGATATGCGTGATGCATTGCGTGGGCCATTCTCCGACAACAATAAGGGGGCATTCCTCATTGGAGAAAAAGGTCACGAAGAGAGTATCAAGTTTGGCATAGTGGGCTGTATTGAGCACCCAGAAGTGGATATGGAGAAGGTAAACTACTCTAAAAAAGCATGGACGGTTCAACCTACTCAATGTATCAGTTATGTATCTTGCCACGATGATATGATGCTTACCGACCGCCTCAAAGCGAATAAGAAACTTCGTCCTGGAGAGTTGCAAAAACTCAGCAAACTAGCCCAAACAGTGGTGTTAACATCACAAGGTATGCCATTCCTGTGGTGTGGCGAGGAGATTGCGCGAGATAAGAAAGGTGTGCATAATTCATATTGCAGTCCCGATGAGATTAATGCGATTGATTGGTCACTGAAAGATAAGAATATTGACCTTTTCCGATACTATCAAGGTTTGATTGCCTTGCGTAGGGCTCACCCTGCTTTCCGCATGGGCGATGCCAATTTAGTACGCCAAAATGTTCACTTCTTGCCTGTGGCGGAAGGTGTAGTGGCATATACATTGAATGGTGAGGCTGTGGGTGATAGTTGGAAGACTATCGTTGTCGTAATCAATAGTCAGACACGTACAGCTCAAGTGACATTACCAGAGGGTACTTATCGTTTTGCTTGTGTAAATGGTGAGTGTCCATATTATGGTGAGCGTATTGCTAAAGAAACTGTGCGTGTAGCCCCACAATCAGCTGTGATTCTATATCAATAATAAATTATTCGCTGAGTAAGTTGACAAAAAGGACTGCCTTATAAGGGCAGTCCTTTCACATTATTGCAGGTATGTCTTTGTTTTTTGCTATCCTAAGTAGGTCTTTAGGATTCTACTTCTGGAACTGGATTTGAGTCTGCGAATAGCTTTCTCTTTGATTTGGCGAACACGCTCACGAGTGAGGTGAAACTCAATTCCTATTTCTTCCAATGTCTTCTCTGGTACACCTATACCGAAGAACTTACGGATAATGTCGGCTTCGCGTGGGGTCAATGTGGCCAATGCACGATCAATTTCGCGTGAGAGGGATTCGTTAATCAGTGTATGGTCTGCATTTGGAGAATCCTCATTGACCATCACATCAATCAAACTATTATCCTCGCCTTCTACGAAAGGAGCGTCCACACTGACTTGACGTCCTGACATCTTCAGCGTATCAGCAATCTTATCCACTGGAATGTCCAGCAATTCTGCCAGTTCTTCTGCACTTGGCTTGCGTTCAAATTCTTGTTCAAAACGCTGATATGCTTTGTTAATCTTGTTTAGTGATCCCACCTGATTGAGGGGGAGGCGCACAATACGTGATTGCTCTGCCAATGCTTGTAAAATGGACTGGCGAATCCACCATACGGCATAAGAGATGAATTTAAATCCACGAGTTTCGTCAAATTTTTCTGCTGCTTTGATAAGCCCAAGGTTGCCTTCATCAATCAGGTCAGGAAGGCTTAGGCCTTGATTTTGATACTGTTTTGCTACGGAAACTACAAATCGCAGATTGGCTTTCACCAGTTTCTCTAATGCTGCTCGATCTCCATGACGGATTCTACGAGCCAATTCTACTTCTTCATCAACTGGAATCAGTGGCTCGCGGCCAATCTCCTGCAAATATTTGTCAAGCGAGGCCGATTCACGGTTGGTGATAGATTTTGTGATTTTTAACTGACGCATGTAGTACAGTTAATATTAATAGTTAATAATTGATAGTAAAAGGCAACTCTAATTACTATTATCGTCGCCTTGTGATCCGGTCGGGATTCGAACCCGAGACCCACAGCTTAGAAGGCTGTTGCTCTATCCAGCTGAGCTACCAGACCTCGATGGAATGCGCTTGTCGTATGAAAGGATACTTATCCGCACATACCATTGGTGCAAAATACACTCTTTTTTGAGTGCTTAGACGCACAAAACTACCTATGTAGGCACACTAAATAGTGCCTACAAAGGCAATTTGGGTGCAAAAGTACTGCTTTTTCGGGAATTATGCAAATATTTTTGTGTTTTTTTTCAAAAATATTGCAAAATTCTTACAAAAGGTCTTCAAATAGCTTTTGCAAGTCTGGTTTGCGGACAGCACCCACTTGACGATGTACCAACTCACCATCCTTAAAGAACAAGATGGTAGGAATATTCATGATGCCGTACGCAGCACAGGTCTCATCGTTTTCATCTACGTTAACTTTACCAGCGATGATACGACCTTCATACTCTTCTGCCAATTCATCAAAAATTGGGGAAATCATCTTACATGGACCACACCAAGGTGCCCAAAAATCCACTACGAGGGGCTTGCCCTCTGCTAACAACTCTTGGAAGTTAGCATCTGTAATCTCTTTTGCCATAATTCTTATATTGTTATTATTTTATTTTCTACGTTTCCCGATAGCATTTTGTCGGTTAGAGGGTCTTCAACTAAGGTTTGTATAGCTCGTTTAAGGGGGCGTGCACCATATTGTTTGTCGCGAGCCATAGCCAAAATTTTATTGCGTGTCTCATCGGTGAGTTCTAAACTATACCCCATAGCCTCTAAACGGGATTGTAGCGGGCGAATTTCTAGCCACAATATCTGTGCCAAAGCCTCATCGCTAAGTGCATGAAAAACGATAATATCATCTAAGCGATTCACAAATTCGGGCGGGAAAGTGCGTTGTAGAGCTTTAATGAGCATACGTTCTGATGCTTTATCATCCAGATTATCAGCACCGAAACCAATGCCCGCGCCAAAATCACTCAATTGTCGTGTGCCAACGTTGCTTGTCAAGATAATGATTGTGTTTTTGAAATCAACCACATGTCCCTGACGATCTGTCAGGCGGCCTTCGTCCATTACTTGCAGTAGTATGTTAAAAATGTCAGGGTGAGCCTTTTCTATCTCATCAAAGAGAACTATTGAGTAAGGTTTACGGCGAACGGATTCGGTAAGTTTACCGCCATCTTCGTGTGCTACATATCCTGGAGGCGCACCCACCAGAAGGCTGACGGTATGTTTCTCCATGTATTCTGACATGTCGAAACGAATAATAGCATTGCGGCTGCCAAACATCTCTTCTGCTAGGCATTGAGCGAGATGTGTTTTTCCAACTCCTGTAGGACCCAGGAGGAAGAAGGTGCCTATTGGTTTGCGAGGATCGCGCAAGCCCATGCGTGAGCGCTGAATTGCTCTCACCACTTTTTGCACGGCTTTATCTTGCCCGATTACGCGTTGACTGAGTATGGTTGACATCTGACGCAGATGCTCTCCTTCGGCTTGTGCTACGCGTTGTACGGGAACGCCAGACATCTGACTGACAATGCGCGCAACATCAGCTTCGGTAATCTCTCGCCTCATCGCCTCATCGCCTCTTGCTTGCGGAGTCTCCGAAAGATCTGCTGATTTTTTGGGCGCTTTTTCGCCTACACATGCGCCCACTTCATCCATCGCGTCAATTGCTTTATCTGGAAAGTGTCGATCGGTGATATATCTATCCGTGAGGTTGATACATGCGTGCAGGGCTTCTTGTGTGTATTGTACATGATGGAACTGACCATAGGTCTCGCTCAATCGAGTAAGGATAGTGTATGTCTCATCTGGGGTAGTTGGTTGCACGTTAACTTTCTGAAAACGGCGTTCTAATGCGCCATCTTTCTCTATGCTCGTACGATATTCGTTAACTGTGGTGGCGCCGATACATTGCACTTCGCCACGTGCCAGAGCAGGTTTGAGGATATTGGCTGCATCTAGAGAGCCTTGGGCGTTACCTGCGCCAATCAAAGTGTGAATCTCATCAATGAAGAGAATAATCTCGGGGTGATCATTTAGTTCTTTGATGACGGTTTTGACGCGTTCTTCAAACTGGCCACGGTAGGTCGTCCCTGCTACCATGGATGCTATATCTAATGAGATAATACGTTTGCCCTCTAGTGTAGGAATCTCGTTGGCGGCGATACGTAGGGCTAAGCCTTCTACGATGGCCGATTTACCTACGCCTGGTTCGCCAATGAGGATTGGATTGTTCTTTTTGCGGCGGGATAGTATTTGGATGACGCGGTCAATTTCGATTTGTCGTCCTACCACTGGATCTAATTCTCCTTTTGTGGCTTGTAGAGTGAGATCCCGACCGTACTTAGTCAGGGCAGGCGTATCCGTTTTGCTTTTACTTTTTTTGCTACCCATGTCTGGACCAAAGATGTGGATGGTGGTCTCATGCTCTTTTGGGGTATCATCTGTTGTTAACTCGCCTTGTGGCAGAGGGTCTGGTTTGGGGTATAATCGCTCAATGCACTCGTAATCAATACCATGTTGCTGCTCTAGGTACATAGCGGGGTAGTTAATACGATCGCGCAAGAGACCCATTAGCAAGTGAACCGACCCGCATGTCTCAGCCTGATAGTTGCGCGCTTCAATACCTGTCAGACGTACCACACGTTCGCTAGCGCGAGATAACTTTTGTGTTTGTGTGGTTTCTACTTGTCGCAGGCGATTGTCGATATTCTTTTTAAATTCGACTGGATCCATGCCGGCTTGCATCAAAAGTTCAAAGGCTTTGCCTGCTCCTAAACGCAAGATGCCTAACATGATATGGTCGGGCATAATCTCACTATTACCCAAACGCCCTGCTTCTTCGCAGGCGTAAGTGAGAATTGTATGTAAATTAGGTGTTTGTTGCATAAGTTGCTTTATAGTTGAAAGTTTATAGTTTGATGGCTATGCTTTTATTTGTAGAAATGCCATGATAATCCTGCGCGGAACATATCTGGGGCCATAGGATAACCTGGCATTCCGAAGTATGGTCGCTTCATAAATAAAGTGTTAAAGTGCTGATATTGGGCAAATAACTTCAGTCGGATATGTTTCACGTAGAAGTTGGCATATAGGTTCATCATGGGATAATTACCTACTTTTTCCACATTTTGCACGCAGAATTGTCCCAAGGCAGGATTGAGCACAGGGGCGTAATATCGGGAGAAGAAACGCATATCCACGCCAATCTGTACGTCGAGTGCCTTTACCCACGTGTCATAATAATATAGATTATTGTATAGAACCAAGGTGGGTAAGGGGAGGTGTTCGGATGAACTATGTTGATATATGATGCTATTGTCAAGGTTAATCCAAGGTGTTGTTATGTTGAGTTGCAGGTCTGCTGCTAGCACCTGAATATTCTTATCCGCTTGTTGTGGTAAGCCATTGGTATCAAAGTAGATATAGTTTGTTAGATTTTCGAATGCTACGTGTAATTTGGGTTTCACCCATTGCGTTGGATAGGCAATCTCACCACCGACCAAGAAGCGATATGTCTTACTGAAGTCGTTATTCCATTGGTAGTGGTTGCTGCGGTAGTGTTGCAGGTAGAAGTCGGGTGTCTCGTTCTTGATGTATGCTTTGGCTGTCAGGGAGAGAGAGTCTTTGCCCAGCTTAAATCCAGCATCCAGATGACCATTCACTTGAAACTCGCCTAATTTATATCCTAGCAGACATATATTGCCATCGAATCCGTAGTGGATATATTTGCCTTGATTTTTGTATAATGCTGCGCCAACGTAGGTATTGTTGGTCCATCGCTGCCCATACAGTGTATCAGGTACTTCGTGGAAGGGGGTGTCTGGGAATAGGGCAATAGCATTGCCAAATAGGTTGTGGCCTATGTTGGGGACAGATACTGCTTGTCCAATAGGGGAGATATGGCGTTGTATCTCATTCATGGCATATACTGTTGCACCGAACTTCAGCCAGGTATTAAACTCTTCCTCAAAGGTCACGGACAAGGTGTTTTTGATAGTTAAGCACGCTGCGGAGTCGTTAGTAATGAGAGAATTACGGTATATGTTAGGGTAGAAGCTCTTGTTTGCTGGTTTCTCTGCGTAGCGTTTAGTAGCGTCTGTGGTTTCAAACACGTGGCGGAAGGTAGTCACTGGCACATATTCTATTTTAATAGAGTCTTTTTTCACCCATTTACCTTCTTCATCTCTTTCTCTGTAGGTTACTTTGCGTTCTCTTTCCACGCAGATGCTGTAATAATGATTCAAGTATCCTGATAGGTATCGGAAGGCTGACATGCCTTGCATTTTTACGGGCATATCTTGTGGCTTGAGGTTGCCGAGCAGGTCATCGGGGTTGAGCAAACCGCCATTTTCAAAATTCTTCAGGGTGTTCCATGTAAAGGATGCTTGCAGCGAGTAGTGGTCGCCATTGAAACTGCCAAAGATCGAACCGAAAACGGTTTTACCTTCTTGCGAAGCGAAACGGCCGTAAGAGTTGAGGTAGTCAATTGTCATGCCGAGATTAGTACGGCGAGTGACATTACCTGTGAACATAAAACTAATATCGTTTTGGTCTAGATCTGTAACGAACCCTTTTTTATATCCTACTGAGGAATAGGGAGTTGTGGTATGGTAGAATTTTACTTTCTGAGGTGAGATGATATAGGGTGCATAAGCATCCGCAAAGATAAAGTCTGCTCGTCGTTCGCGGTCGAAGTATAGTCGAGATTGGGTAGGGGATATGAGATTGGAGTTGGTGAGGTTAGAGATGGAATAGTCGTTGAGTACATCTCGCATAGGTAGGTGCATATAGGAGGTGTCCACGGCAGATACGGTATCTGCGATACCTGTCCACGCGTCTAACTGCCATGCTCGCATCACGGTGGGAACGGGCTTTTCTGCGGCGTGCAAAGCCACTGCGCAACAGAAAATGATTGCGCAGATACAAAAACGAGGTAATATGGGTTTAATGGCTTTCAATATATTGTCGTTAACGCTAAAGCGTTCTACCGCAAATTAGCCCGCAAAGGTACAACAAAAAATGCACATTTGCAAGAAAAAACGAGCAAAAGTTCACTTTTAGGTGAGTTTTTTCTTGCAAATGGGCTGCATAGTGCGGCAGTAGCTTCGGGGGTGAAGAAGTGCCTCGGATGGCACTTTGAGTATTGCGCCCGAAAAGTCCCCACTTTGAGGATTAAGCGCAATACATAGAATAACAGGCGGCGTCCGAAGGAACGCGTTAGTTTGTTTATTGTCCCGAATATCATTCGGTCGGTGTCCAAAGGTACAGTTCTGCCGCGCTTTGCGCCTAGGAGCCTCCCCATACCTCTACGTAGAGTTCCTTTCTGGAGTCTTTTCGGAAGTTAACTGTATATTAGTGATTAATTAGTGATAAGTTAGTGATAAGTTAGTTATTCGTGTCCTTTTGTAATCACAGTTGTATCAATGCTATATCATCGGATTTGTTCACTCCTTGTGGATTTTCCCGCGAGTCTATTTGCATATATCACAAAAAAGCAGTACCTTTGCAGCCGTAATGAATCGGCTTCATGTTGTCATATTGTTTTTATTGCTTTTTGCGTGTTGTTTCACCTCTTGTCGTTCCTGGCAGGAGTCTAGGGCTGTGATAGCTATGGCAGATAGCATCGACCAGACGTATCATGTGATTTATGA
>JAZNMT010000067.1:0-24096 GCA_045579895.1 Paludibacteraceae bacterium | reverse complement strand
AACTCCTTGGCTCACAGAACGACATGGCTACGATCCGACTTAGTATGTAAATATTTCTTTTTCATTAAAGGATTATTCCTCTATATTCAAGTCGCGCGCATGAGAAATCTCGGTAGATATCTCGCCTATCCACCCACATTGCTGGTGTACACCCGTATAGACACGCACGAAGTCGGCACATGGCAAGTTAACAGGCTCGCCTTCGGCGGTAACTGCCCAAGCGATGTCAAACGAACAGCGGCTGATACTATCATTAGGATGGCTGTCTACATAGCCATAATCGTATGCTCTTTGCACCCACATATTGCCTTTTCCGCTCTTGTCCACAGCATTGTCTGGCAAGCGAGTACCATAGAAAGTAAGCGTAGAATCGGTAAACCAAAGAGGATAATAGTCTTGTGAATGGAAAGTGTTCTTGTGTACATACCCCTGCTCGCCTTGATTATTCTTCCATAGTATATACGTGGTGTCAGAGAGCGAGTTTTTTGTGTCTGCTTGTGGTGTATGCTCGGCAGGTGTACGATGGTAGGTGAGAGCATATTGGTGGATTGTAGCAGGATTGGTATATTCACTACCTGCGAGTTCATAGAAGGGGTCATCGGGCAGACCATTTTGATTCACATCTATACTGATCATCACTATTCCTGGTTCGCTACTGCCGTTGCGGTTGCCTGCTGAAGCATAGAACGCGTTGCCTTCTATGATGAAATCGGGTAAATTAGGGGTATTTACCACAGAATGGTCGAAGGCAAAAGTCACATATCCACCCCAACCACCGAGCGAGATTAGACTGCGATTGGTACCTGCGATGGCATCTTCTGCCTTTCGAAGCATGGTTTGATAATTGTCGCCCTCTTCGTATTCAGGCATGGTGTTGATAAATTGCCCTGGCGCAGGGTTATACTCTAGCACCTTAGAAATATACGGTGAATAGGCAACTTCTTCGTCGAAGACGACAATGGTAAATGAATGATTTATAGGGTTGTATTCATCATGTATTTCTAATCGCAGATGATATGTACCTGCTTCCGCTGCGCAAAAGATAAGGTCTCTTTCTGTAGAAAGCAATGTTTCATTGTCTTCTACTCCCATCCCTTCAGGGAGGGGGTGGGGGTAGGCTATCCACCACTCATATGCTTCTCCCTCATACTCAGGATGAAGGATAAGCGTGCGCATGCGTTCAATGGTATAGGTGTCGTCTATACCAAGGCCTACCATGGGTATTTCGGGTTGCTCGCAACTAACGATAGACAAAGCACATATGAGCAGGGATATCACCCGTGCGCACACTCCATTTACGTTTGCCCTCACGCGAGTAGCAATGTAATTGACCGCTTGAGACATAGTTTTTTGCATCTGTAACATATATATCACCATTATAAGGATTGACTTGTATACCATATGGAATCTTAATCTCTTGTTCCGTTCCGTCAGTAATAAAATGTTCGGAAACGAGTGTTTGTTTTCGGATGTCAAAAATGCCATATGTTATTTGATTTGACATAGTTTGTTCACTCCAATGTGTTCCATAAAAATACATACTATCACCACAAATTACCATCTCTGAAACAGTTGGTGCTTTAGCCATGGGCAATATTTCTTTGGATATGAGTGAGAAGCATGTAAGTATAGGTTGAACATCTTTATAATCTCCGCGAGATGTAATCCACAACCGACTATATTGGTCTTGGCGCATGCGGTGAGGATTGAGGCAAACGGGAACCTTCTGCACTTGACGGAAGTCCTTAAGGGAGATAACCGACATCGTAGAATCGTAGTCTGGCCCCCTATATCCGCCCGAATTCACCACATAAATATGCTCATTGTTAACGATCAATTCCTCAGGTTGATAACCCACAGTCACTTTGCGAGTGATTGCTAATGTAGCAGTATCCACTTCGAAGACAGCCCCCAATTGTGCGTTGGGGTCGATACTAATAGGACCTACATACGAACTGACATATGCTTTCCCCTCGTGAAAACAGATGTATCGGCAATTGGGGATATCTACTTGACCAATACGGCGACAGGTATGGGCATCCATCACCTCTACTTTGTGCGAGCAGTTGATGACTGCATAAAGTCGGTTGCCATATATCTGAATATCATTGCCTACATCGCCTAATTCCTTTATCACATTCGGATTGCGCTCGCCATAGATATTGCGGATATAACAACCATTACAGAAATCGAGGTAGTCAATAGTAGCTTTGTTGCTACCCATGTTGCCTTCGTTGAGCAGGTACATGCCAATGGGCTCGTTAGGTGCGAAACTGCTCAATTCTCTCGGTTCCATCGGCAAAACTTCATACTCTGCGGGGAAGGTAATATCGTCGCCACGGCAGGAAGTCAGCAGCAGGACAACTGATACTACCATGCATAGCAGCAACCGATGCTTGATACTTTTACCAAGCATATACGCATTTGCGTACCTACAATCATATGGAAAACAGTTTGTCATGTCTAAGCCCTATTCCTCGAGAGCGTTCAACTTCGGGGTCCCCGACGAGCCTCGTGGGCGAGTGGGGATGCCCTTATGCATGCAGCAGGTCTTCTGACTTATTGCTCGTTTGCTTAGCCTTCCCAGCTTGTCAGTTGATAGTTGACAATTGACAGTTAGCCAGTGACTTAGATACGAAGCAAACGATTTTGCAAATCACAGCAGCGGGTCTGTGCAGGAATCTCACCTGCTTCCCTTAAGCGGGGTCCCCGACGAGCCATGTGGGCGAGTGGGGTGCTCTTTAACTGAATGCGGGTGCAAAGGTAGTACATTTTTTTCTATTTTCCAAATTTATAGCAATGTTTTTGGATTATATCTTTATTTCCTCATAAGTTACCCGCAAATTTCGGGACCTGAAGGAGTGCGCGGAACGCACTCCGAGCGCAGCGCCCGAAGAGTCCCCACTCTGAGGAATCAGCGCAAGCATAGAACAAATTAGGCGACCACTGTAGCACATCTCTAGCACATCTGTGGGCTTTCTGTGGCTCTTATGTTTCAAATATTTGTGCCTCTATAATAATGGTGAAAAAATCTTCGGCGTGGAAGGGTTTTTGCGCCGAAGATTGGAGATTTTTGAGAGTAAAATGGTATATACAACACGCGGGAAGTGCAGTATTTACAGGGCTTCCCGCGTAGGTGTATTTTTTTTTAAAAAGTTTCTTCGCGCGAAGATTGTGCCGAAATTTGTTGGTGCGTTTGCATTAAAAATCATTATCTTCATACGAATCAAAACCAGACATGCCATCGTTGTCGTAGTCGCCACAGTCCCAGTCTTCGCGAGATGTCCAATTTGCTGAGCCACTTGCGCGATGACGGCGGTCTTCATGAATACTGCGGTAATCTTCTGCATTAAAACTGCTCTCATCGGAGCCAAAAAGAAAATTAAATAGTCCCATAGTAGTAATTTTGAATTAAGAATTATGAATTTTGAGTTGGTCATTCTGTCGAATTCGATAGAATTAGTTAATTGCGTTGATTAATTAAGTTGACAACTACCTTTACCATCACATCTTTCTCTTCTGTTTTGCTTTCCGCAATCATCAGCGTCAAAGCAACTAGCGTACTATCTGCAATGCGTTTGCTACCATCGGAATGGTAAAGTAGATGGTTATTATTCAAGAACCATAAGAACAATGTTGCAGCAATGCGTTTGTTTCCATCGCTAAACGAATGGTTTTTCGTTACCAGATAAAGCAACATTGCAGCTTTCTCCTCTACACTTGGATACAATTCCTCGCCACCGAAAGTTTGGTATATTTGACCAATACTGCTTCGGAAAGAATCATCTTTCTCATTTCCAAATAAAATAGATGCGCCAAACTTATCGCGCAAGCGCTGAATCTGCTCCATTGCGTTTTCATAGGTGGCATGAAATGAGGCTACTTTCGTAGTTTGGTCAATGGTCAAACGTTCGTAGTCATAGTTATCAAGTGTATCAAGTGCATAGGTATAATCGACTACGACGTCAAGAAGATCTTGTGTCTCGATAGTGTTTTCCTGTTCTCGGTGTTGTAGCGTGCGACCAACTACTTGTACTAATTGGCGCAGCTCGTTGATTTGCTCATGGCGTATGCGTTCATTGACAGCATAGCCTTTGATGAGATACTGCTTCAATACACGGTTTGCCCATTGGCGGAATTGCACACCGCGTTGGCTTTTCACACGATAGCCTACGGAGATGATGACATCAAGATTATAGAAAGGGACAGGCTTCTTAACTCCATTAACGTGTAAAAAATGCACGTTATTTTCTTTTTCCAGTTCTCCTTCTTTGAATACGTTAATGACATGGCGACGAATATTTGATTCTTCACGATCAAATAACATCGCCATTTGATTAGTCGTTAGCCACACTGTTTCATTCTCTAGACGCACATCTATTTGCGTTTGATTGTCGGCAGTTTGATAGATAATAATTTGATTGTCTTGATTCATAATTTTGTATGTTTATTGTTTTACGCTGCAAAGGTACTATATCAAACTGCTAAAACTTGTCAGTTTGTCAAAGAATTTTACAAAACAATGCATTTTTTTATCAAAGGAGGGTCATTACTGTTGGCTTGCTCCTTTTTTATCTCAGCGAAGTGCGTTTTTGAAATAAAAAAAGGAGCAAGCTATAGATGAGGTCAAGAGAGAAAAGGAACTTGATGTCTTCAAAAGATGAAAAAAAGCAGCACCGTGTGAGGGTGCTGCGGTTTGCTATTTTTATGGGATGTGCGTGCTCAAAAATGAGCACGAAATGCACGATAATACAATAAGCCTGAAGGTGTAAGTTTAATGGCAATGATAATTAAAGCCAGAGAGGTTTTCCATAGCCATACGAGACTGTTTTTAATTTGTGGGATTTGACTAAATCAATAGGGGCAACAACTTTCTGATCCATCGTGAAACCACGGCTTTTGATGTGCTTTTGTACCATAGGCAGATAGAGAAAGTGATAGTCCTGCAACTCTTTGGGTAAGCATAAATTGATGTTATTCTTGCCGTATAGTTCCCATACTAATTCGGAACAATAATACTTGCCATTGTTGAAGCGAAAAGCACGGTCGTATCGTCCGCCCAGTTGATAGGGTAAGTTTAGGTTTTGTTCATCCTTTAGTCGCATCACACGATAATGGTCGCACATCTTACCTCGTTTGAGCCATTGGCGGATAGGAGTTAGTTCAACGCCATTCTCTGCTTCAAGCACATAGAGTTTTCCGTTTTTCTTGATAATCAGCCCATAGTGTGAATAGCGCGACCAAGTACCCAATTTAATAGCGGCACTTTGTGAAGATTCACTTACATGAAAGATTACATCTCCTTGTTGAGGGGGGTAGGTGAGATTTCGGAGAAGGTAATAGCCCCCTTTTAGAAGAAAAATGGAGGCTATTACGCAACATAACCAAAATAGTTTAGATTGCTTAAGATGGTTCATGTTATTGTTGTTTTGGGTTAAAAAGCAGTCATTTCCCAGTGGGTTGCGAAGAGGCGATAGAATTTGGCATGGATGGAATCATATCCTAACTTCTCCAGCACATCTGCTGCCATGTTGGCATAGTCATAATGGAATGAAGATTGGATAGTGTATTCACGGGATATAGGTGCGCCCGAACTCAAGTCTATAGATTGGGTAGGAGTGAGAAGTATATCTATTTGGAAACCTTCAGGATTAGGTTCTCTGCCTAATGTGTTGCACAAGTTATTATACTCCTCGGTGTCGTAATCGTCAGGATTAATATCTAGGGTCTCAATCACCTCTAATAAATTATCGTTCTCCAATGCTTTGAGTAATGCTTGTAGCACCTGTTCGCTTACAGGGACAGATTGAGTCATGTACATCTGTATTCTTTGTGAAGGTGAAGCGTCTTGAAACTCTTGTTCGAAGGTCTTGAATCGATTAGGAGTAAATGTATAGGAAACGTATGTCTCTTTTGCTAGTTGGTATCCTTGATCGGCAAGTTGCTTCAAGAGTCTTAGATATTCTTCCTTATTGGTATTTTGCAATGATTGAATAGCGCAATATTGCACATACAAATTATCAGATGAGAGCACTACTTGCAGTAAGCGTTCCGTTTCCTGCGGGGTGGCGGAAGCAGGATTTTGTATGTGCTCGAAGAATGCAGCTATATCCTGATTGGCTTCTACACCCAGTCCTTCGCGGTATGCTTGTGCGAATTCATTGTATGGACTCATATGGAAACCATCATAAGGTTTGGTAATATATTTCCAATAATTGGCATAGTCGGCATTATTCCAATAGTATTGACAAAGCTCCGAAATAGATACCACATCGCATACACCTTCATCTGCTGCCATACGGAGGTAGTTAATGTCTTGTGTCTTTTGATACATGAAGCTTAATGCTCGGGCATGCTTTGCTTGCACAGCGAGTTCTAATAATGGTTCTTCGCGATACCAAAGGTATAAACAGAAATACTCCTCTGGGAATAAGGTAATTCCTTTTTGGTACATCTTGTACAATTTTTCGCGTACCGATTCAACGGTATCTTTCTTTAGGAATGAAAACATAGTATCTAAAGCATTATTTAGTGAATCCCTCCAACATCTTAGAGACTTTGGATTTGGTAATGTTGTTGAGTAGGTCTTTGTAGCCTTGTTCTGTGCGAATGTTGTCTAAGTCTCGGTCGAGTTGAATGTGACTATATGCCTTATATCCCAACTCAATAGCACGTTGCAATGCAACGATAGCCTCAGGCTTCATGTTAGCAAGGGAATATAAACACGCTAAGTTATAGTATTCGCCTCCATCGTTTGTGTTTTCGGCAACAATGGCTTTCATAAAATTGACTGCTGCTTGTGTTTTGCCTAAGTGCATCAATGCGAAGGCATGTGTGCTACTGATAGTGTCTAATTGCAGAGCTGTCTCGAAATCTGCTTTTGCCTTGAGACTATCTCCTGTAGATTGGTACATGCGACCACGTTGGATATATAGCCATGCGTTGGGTTCAGCATAGGTAATGGCAGAAGTATAGTCTTTGATTGCCTCGGCATCTTGTTTGAGCATATCTTTGGTCCATCCACGTTCTGCGAGGGCAGAAGCAGATGTAGGTGCAATCTGTAAAGCCTTGTCAAAATCTGATATTGCAACTTCGGTATTGCCCATTTGACGGTATGCTACGCCACGCATGGTGTAGAGGTCGGCATCTTCGGTTTCCATGAGAGCAATCAAGGCAGTCATGGCATCAACTTGTTTGCTAAACTCATACATGCCTTGATAGCATTGTGCGCGTTGGTAGAGTGAGAATGGACTTTTATCTGCCACCGTCTCAAGGACATCCAAGTCCGTGAGGGCTGCCTCATAATCTTCTTGTGCTATGTTTACACGAATGCGGGCAGAAAGCCATGTGAGGTTTTCGCTATCTGATGATACTAAATTACTGAGTGCGCCAATAGTATATGTATAATCTAAAGAACTATATAGCACAAGGGCATCCAATGAATAATCACCTTCGAGAGCCATGAAAGAGATATAGTCGCTGATGGCTGCTTGTCCGTTCCCTGCCACAGCATTGACCCATGCACGTGAAGCATAAGGAGTGACCAACTTAGGTTGATACTTGATGATTTTGTTGAGAATATCCAATGCTTCGTCTGTTTTCTCTTGATAAGTTAAAACAGAAGCTAGTTCTAATTTGTAAGCAAGACTATCCTTGATAGTTAAAAGAGTGCGACAATCGGCTTCTGCTTTGTCATATTGCAGAAGAGATTTGTAGAGTGTAATACGACATTCATAGGGGTCAGTTTCTTTAGGACTTGTAGTAATAGCCTCCGTGTAGTCTGCTAATGCGAGGTCATAGTCCTCTACTCTTTCGTAAATGGCACCTCTAATACATAAAACATTTGATTTGGTAACGACAGATTTCTTTGTTACAAGTGATAAGGATTTGTTGATAAGCTCCAATGCTTGCAGGTAATCCTCTT
Source organism: Paludibacteraceae bacterium (assembly GCA_045579895.1). Classification (GTDB taxonomy): domain Bacteria; phylum Bacteroidota; class Bacteroidia; order Bacteroidales; family Paludibacteraceae; genus Colicola. The sequence continues at coordinate 16,172 of JAZNMT010000067.1, read as the reverse complement.
GTGCGACAAAGACAAATGCCTTGACAAAGTAGGCATCGGCACATTTAGCATTCTGCGCGATTGCGCCATCTGCCCAGCGGATAACATAGTCAGGGTTGGTTGACACGGAGTCCATTACAGACGCCAATTGTTGCTCAGAATAACCTTGAGCAAATGATGTTGCTACGAATAAGCAACTGATGAGTAATAAATGAAAACGTTTCATAGGGAAATTTATTTAGTGATATATGTCTTTATGAGATTTTAACACGATAAATGCAACATCTTTGTATGTAAATTGTAACGTTTCCGCAATTCTCCATTCTCGCTCATGTGTATAATCAATAATTTTTTTCTCATTTAAAGGATCATACAATGCTAAAAATGGCAATAACTTTTCTTCTTTATTATACATATTAAATAATTGGGGACCGATATAAAATACAGGATTACCTTCTTTCTGTGAAATGTAATTTTTAGTAAAACCTATGCCGTATGCAGAGTATCTTCTAGCATGAGTTAGGAGACTTCCCCATATACATTCTGTGAAACAACAAGCATTAGCAGTATTTCCAGTAGTTAATCTAGATGCTAATATTTGCTTCGTGTCTAAGATTTGTAAAAGACGTTCTCTCGCAGAAGTTCCTTTCAAAAATAATGCTGGATTGTTTTGGGCACTACTATCAGGTTTTCTATCTTTGGTAAAATGTATGAGATATTTAGAAAAATCAGGACGGTTATACATACTTATATTCTGAGTGATTGACAGTTAATATTGTTGAAAATATTATGGACAAACAGGTCGTATAGTATGACCAAAAACGCGAGAACCATAAGACCAGCTTGCTGTACAATCATCATTATCACGACTATATGCACTATATGGCTTAGAACTACTTATAACATTAGACCAGTAATATCCTCGTGGCCCACCTAAATATTGTTCTTTATGATTACACTTATTTGTAGAGTTACGATATATATAACCACTAGCTGGCCAAAAAATAGTATTTCCATTCTTTTCGCTTGTAATTAAACTTCCTTGTATTCCATGTATAATTATCCATTCCCATGTACAGTATTTTCGTAATTCTTCTAATTCTGCCTTTGTTGGGGTACGCCATTCTCCTCCCCAATTTGCAGTAGCAGCATCATCGTTGGGTTCTAGGGTAGTTTTATTATCCACCAATCCAAAATCACTGACTGTGTTATATTTTGTCAAAGTCTTATAGCTACCGTTACAATATTTGTAAGTAGTCCAATCATAATATTTCTTCGGAACCACTTCTCCCCATGCATAATAATTACCAAATTCCTCTGGTCTAGAAGCTCCGACATTGCAAGTTGCCCATTTGACTGATAGACCTAAATCTACATAATCATGCCCGTTATGAGAACCAAGTCCAGCACGTTTTCGTTCTTCAGCTATTCGTTTCTTTTCACTCTCAATACGCCTCCTTTCAGCTTCTTCAGCTTCGCGGCGTTGGCGTTCTCTTTCTGCAAGCTGAGCAGCAGCTATAGAGTCACGCCGACGTGCTTTATCTTGTTCCGTACGTATGCTATCTTGACGGCGGACTTCACGAATACTGTCCTGAATTTGGACTTGACGGATGCTATCTTGATAGCGTCTTTCTTGTGCTTCTACCGCTAATTGGTGTAGGTGTATTTCACGTACTCCAAGTACACCTAATCCTGCGAGTATAATCAATCCAACAACTATCCATATCCAACGTTTTGACTTAGGTTGAGATGTTTGGGTGTATTGAGGAGTATTCTTTGTTGCTGTTGGTTGTGATTTAGGAGTATCATTAGTAACAGCAGATGGATTACTTGCCCATTGAACAAGTGTTGCAGCAGTTGGTCTGTCCCAGGTCTCTTTGCTCAGCATCTTGTAGATGGTTTGCTTGAGATTTTCGGAAACAGGGGCATAGATAGCAGGGATTGCTGCGCCTGCGTTGAGCATGCTGCCACCAAAATCTGGAGGGAATGGGGTTACTCCTTCTAACAATTCATAGAGCATTGCACCTAATGACCATATATCGCTCGCTTTAGTGGGTGCTGGTTGGGTACTAAAGCGTTCGGGACCCATATATGCCAATGTTCCCGCTGAATTGGTGGTACTCGTCACGCTTTTGCGCAAGGTGCTGCGAGCGCGAGTGGAGATACCGAAGTCAGTGATGAGATAGTTGCTTTCGGTATCAATGAGGATATTGTCGGGTTTGATGTCTTGGTGGACAATATCCTTCTCGTGTAGGTATGCCAAGCCTGCTGCTACATCGTGGATTAGGTGCCAAATTTCCGATTCGGATATGTTGCCAACGAACTTAAGGCACGAGCCTGCTGGGCAATATGCCATAATGAGATAGGGCATGTTTTCCCATATCCCCAAATGCTTTGGACAGAGCAAGTTGGGATGGTTGAGTTGGAAGACTCCCGTTATCTCACGACGGAACTCATTTATACTATTGGAGTCCATTCCTTGCCCAGGAGCATAAATCTTGATGGCTACATCTATATCCATGTAACTATCATGGGCGAGCCACACTTCACTAAAGCCACCTCGTCCTAATTGGCGGATGAGGGTATAGTGGTTATCGAATGTTGTGTTGGGTTGGAGCATAACACTAACTAATGACTATCTAGTCGCTTGCAGTTGAACTTAATAATATGAGGACCATTGAATTGATGCACCAACGGTAAATGTTCCATCATATCGCATAAATATATCCGAACTGGCCCACTCGCCCCAATTGAAACGATAACCAGCTTCTATTTTAAACCAAACACCATCAAATGTCAGGGAGGGGCCTGCCCCTAGATAAATTGCTTCGTAATCGTTTGTTGGTATCACAAAATTTATAGTTGGTTGATATGCAAATATACCTGTTCCTTCATCATAACCAACCCACTCACCATCCTCGTCACAAAGATTAACACCTATTAGACCTTCGATTGGACATAATTGGAACCATCCCCATCGTAACCGAAAAGCAGAGAAGCCTATTTCTAATGCAGTACCTATTGAGGTATTTATACCTCCCCATGTTACTTCAAAATCACCGAACGACTGTTTATAGCACTGATAAGCGGATAATCTATTACGACTATATGAAGAATGTCCTGAGTTATATGAAGAGTATGAAGATGTAGATGATTTACCTGATTGAGACAAAGATATCATTATTGTTTCTTTACCATCCGTGGTTCGAATATTGAAAAAGTCCGATCGAGTAGTGCTTGTAGTATTCGAATTGATGACAACTTTTACTGAATTTCCACTACGAGTAGCTGTGTACATACCACCTGACGGATACTGAATTTCCCATGCTTTATTGCACGTTACCGTGATATATTCCGTAACGCCTGATGCAGCAGCAACGATTAGTGACTTATTTACTTTTAATGAGGATGAGTTTGAAGATGATGTTGTACTTGAACTATTTGAAGAAGTTGTGGTTTTTGCTGCCTGTTCCAATGAAAGTCGGATACTTGTTCCTCCTCCACCAATATCAATACTTCCATAACGAGTATATGTATTAGGGTTGGCTTGATAATTCAACGTGAATGAAGTACTTGTTCTATTGGTTATAGAACACCAAGATGGGATATTATATATCGAATATGATGTCGAACAACTAATAGTAATTGTTTTTGATGAACTAGTATTCATCAAGTAAACTGTGGAATTAGAAGATGAGCCATTAACCTTCAAATATGAAGTTGTAGAAGAAGTTGTTTTTGAAGTAGATTGCTTAGTGTTTGATGTTTTGGGGTTTAATGCGTCATCACACTTCGCAATCCAATGGGTGGCATCACCATAACTGCTGCCACACTCGCTCTTGACATATTCAAATAGGGATTTTGCCTTTGCGTAATTTCCATTATTGTAAAGGCTTTTAGCCTCGCTTAATGCATCAGAGCAATCATCTGCAAAAACGCATAATGATACTGTGCACAGTATTATAAGGACAAAAAATATTTTTTTTATCATAACTACAATTTATCTAACAAGTTTTTAACTTTATTTCGTTTGGAATGCAGTTTATCTCCTGTTTGTGTACCTGTTGGTATTTTCTGGCACTTACGATCCAATGTGTTATATACAGGCTGAAGTTTGTTTTTTAATTCTGTTGTTTTAGAAGAAGATACATAGGTGCCTTTAAATAAACTCTTATTTTCATTATTGCGTATGATGGATAGATAATTGTATGCATTTTCAAACTCTTCTATATTTTCAATACTTGCAGTTTGTAAACTTTGGTTAAAATTATATACTGCATTTGAATGAGCGTCTCGTATAGTTTCTCGTTGCGAAGCACGATTCACACTAACTCCGATAATGAGACATATTAGAGGAATAATAAAGATTAAAGACACTAACAACGCTTTGGGTTTCTTAGGCAATGAAGGTTGTTTAATAAGTACATCCTCATAAGTGCTTTGAGAAGCATTTTTTGCTGGAATACGTAATGAGTAGTCTCTATTTTTACCTGTCTTGTTAGCATCGAACTTAACAATAAATGAATTATCGGAATGTTTACTCGTCTGTATCCATGATTGAGTGGAAGCCTTAGGAATAACCCATTCTCCATTTGTATTGACATAAACAATTGCATTACCACCTGCAGCAGGAACATTCAACTCCTTTGGGTTCACTGATATGCTCAACTCTGTTCTTGCTGTAGCACTACGGCGTTGTGTTTCGCGACCTGTAACAGGGGGGTGTACCATCATAACTGGTGGATCTAAGATAGAATTAGGATCATAATTATCATTTTGCTCTTTAAACTTATTAAGTTCTTCATCGGTTATTACATCGTAGTCTATCTCTATTGCATTAGGATTAGTAGCCCATTTTACAAGGGTAGCTGCTGTTGGACGATCCCATGTCTCTTTGCTGAGCATTTTGAAGATAGTAAATTTAAGCGCATGTGATACCGATGCATTAATAAACGGAATGTCTGCACCGCCTTTCTGCAAACCACCACCAATCTCGCCGAAAGGCACTACACCTTCGAGTAACTCGAAAGCCATTGCACCGAAAGACCAGATGTCGCTAGCTTTGGTTGGGGCTGGTTGGCGAGAGAAACGCTCCGGTCCCATGTATGCCGTTGTGCCGCCCGATGTAGATCCGCCTATCACACTCTTACGTAAGGTACTGCGGGCACGAGTGGAGATACCAAAGTCGGTGATGAGGAAATGTCCTTCCTCGTCCATAAGGATATTATCAGGTTTAATGTCTTGGTGCACTACATCCTTTTCGTGTAGGTATGCCAAACCTGCAGCCACATCGTGGATAAGTTTCCAGAGTTCTTCTTCTGTCATTTTGCCCACTCGCTTTACGCATGAACCCGCAGGGCAATATGCCATAATAAGGTATGGCATATTCTCCCACGTATCCACATGCTGCGGTTTAAGCAGGTTGGTATGATTGAGGTCATACACACTAGCAAGCTCGCCACAAAAGTCTTGCAAGCCATCTTGATCCATACCCTGCCCTGGGGCATAGACTTTAAGAGCAATCTGTAGGCGTGTCCAATTATCTTTGGCTAACCACACTTCTGAAAATCCGCCACGACCAAGTAGGCGAATGAGTTGGTAGCGCTTGGCAAAGAGAGTGTTTTCTTGTAACATAGTTATTATTGGTTTTTAGCAATTGTATCTGGACCTTGAACAATGGAATCTTTATTTACTATAGGAACCTCTATGGATTCACTTGCAATTTTTTCTACTATTGGCTCTTCATTGATTTTTTCTATTGCAGGTACAGAGTCTTTATTAGATGTTTCTAATTCGCCTACGACTTCGGATAAATTTTCAATAGGACTAACCTTTTTAACTTGTGGAACAATAGTATCTGTTTGTTCTTGCTTTTGTATGACTACTTGTTGTGTAGTAGTTTTAGACACTACTGATGCTACGCTTGTTTTTGTTGTAGTTTTCTTCTCATTATTTTTTGTCTCTATTACTTGTTCCTTGTCTATATCGTTGTCTTTTGTATCATTTTTGACAGAATCCTCGGGTAATACGACAGCATTGTTCAAATAGGTACTATCTGCTATAGTTTCAGTAGTCTGTACTTTGAAGAAATTTCTAATTTTACTTCTACATTTATATCCTCCGTATAGTAGCATGCTAAGCAGAATAAATGAGATGATTACCGCAATGAGTAATTTCAATCGTTTATTAGCAGATATTAGTTTGGCTTTAGATGTGCTGACATCTGTACTGGCTGTTGATGCTTTGGTAGTAGCAGTAGCGTCTTTCCCTCCACTAATAATTTGTGCGAGGGCAATCGTTGTATTATCTGTCCAACCTGCTGCTTCATCCGCATTCCAAAGCGCATCACGACATTCCTGCATAGATGTTTGATGTTGCTTGATGAGCTCTGCTATCTCATTGTCGCGCAGTGTGCCGCAAAGACCATCGGAACAGAGAAGAATAATGTCTTGATTGTATAGGTCAAACTCTTTGCAGTCAGGTTGAGTAGCACCGCGAGGATCACCTAAGGAACGAGTGATGATGTTATTATTAGGATGGTCGAAAGCAAGTTCTTCGGTGAGTTTGCCTGCATCAACCAGTTCTTGTACATAAGAATGGTCGTGGCTGAGTCGCTCTAATCCCAGTGCGGGATTAAAGCGATAGCAGCGACTGTCACCACACCAGCCGACATATACCTTTTGCCCTAATAGCCATGCTAAAACAATAGTAGAGCCCATGCCCTCGGTGTCAGGATTGGTTTTGCTATGTGCTTTGATAGCAGCATCGGCAGCTACAATAGCAGAAGATATATACTTGCATGGGGCAGCAATGGCTGCGTCTGTGAGTTTGTCGGTAGTAAACCATTCTTTGATGGTTTTGACTGCAATGTCGGAAGCTACTTCACCTGCATTCATACCGCCCATGCCATCGCAGACAACGAGCAGCGCACCCTTTTCGCCTAATGATACTTCGGCATCAGCTGTGAAGCCCCAAGAGTTGTCGGAGAGGTTATCATCTAACTGATAATTGTCCTCGTTATTAGGTCTGCCTGCTGCTTCGCAACGGGCAGCCATTCGGAATAGAATAGTATTCTTTTTCATTTTTTTGTCCATTTATTTAACTGCACTAATAGGTACTACAAATCCAGTTGAGCGACCTGCACCAGCCGAAACAAGGCCAACAACGATCAACTCACCATCTGTGGTTGTGGCAAATACAGGTCCTCCAGAATTTCCGTGTTCAAAGGATGTGGCTGTCGTTAAAATCAATCCATGTTCTAAGCCATTGCATGCAACTGCAGCTTCACTATAGATAGGGTGGATATTTGTTGGTGAATTAGCTCCCAACCCCATTGGATAACCCAATATGGTTAATTTATCTCGCATTTCGAGTTTATTGGAAAGTTGATTATGGTAAGCTAAACCACCAGTTTGACTTGTGTTAAAAATAGCATAGTCTGTTGGTCCAAGGGGGGCCATTTTTAATGTTATTCCATCTATTGTTTTGCTATTGTCCGATGAACGATTGACACGAACTTGTTTTGATGTAAATGTAAGTTTCTTACCTTCTGGAGAATAAGCTTCGATATAGCTAACAACTTCACCTCCATTGTGAGCAACTGCGTTGCAAAGGATGTTAAATTCATCTCTTTCATCCGTTGGGAACATCCATGGTTCTACTACGTGGCGAGCTGTAATGAAACGTCCATCGTTAAGTAAGAAACCACTACCCATACCAACATTCTCATATGTTTTGCTTTCACCTTCAAATTTAATCACAATTTTGCGTATCAATACAAAATATACAGATGGTTCACATGCAGCAATGCTTTTATTGGAAGTTTTAGAACCAGAAACTTTTGTAGTACCGCTAACATCAGATTTAGGGACTGTTATTTCCGTAATTTGTTTTTGAAGGTTTCTATATTTCTTATCTATTTCTATAACTTTTTTATTTGCTTCATCTAATTGAGCTTGAGTTTCTGCTCCACGGCGCTGAGCCTCGTCAAGTTGTGCCTGCGTAATTTCAGTCATTTCAATCATTCCAATCATCTTTTTATGAGCATCTATGCCATACCACACACCTCCACCTATCGCAAGTACTAGTAATATTGACAGCACAGTCATAGCCGTCTTATATGGCTTGAGTGCCTGCTGACGGAAAAGAGATAATCGACGACTAAGCGCAATACTACCCGTCTTAGACTTATTACCCGACGGTACGATAAATCCAAGTTTTGGTCCGTTGATAGATAGTTGAATCTCATCGCCGTTTTGGAGATACCATTCGTTCGCTACTGGATGACCATTGAGGAATGTTTGGTTGGTGTTGGAGAGTTGAACTAATTTCCAATTCTCGCCATCGCGGACAATGGCAGCATGACGACGGCTGACCGTTTTGAAGTTTTCATCGAACTGTACTTGGCATTTTGGATCGCGACCTATTTCGATTTGGTCCACGATAATCTCTTGTGCTTCGCCAGCACGGTGGTATTGTGAAGAAACTTTGTGTTCGAGGATATAGTATGTACGTCCTCCTGTGTTAAATACAGAACTAAGTCCAGCGCCCACAGAACCTGCGAGTGAGCGTTTGTAAGTTTGAGTAGGTTGTGACATAATTATTGATTTTTAGATGGTTACTAAATTATAAGTTAGCTAATCCAGATATTAGTCCAATTAAGAAAGAGATTAAAAGAATAACCCATCCTGCAGTTGCCCAAGATGATTGGCTACTTTCAAAATCAGATGCACTTTTAGAGTGTTTTTGCTCCTCCCATGCCCATTCGTTACCCTTAAATCCTAACACGAATTGCATAATGAAACCTACAAATGGTATGAAGCAAAGCAAAGATATCCACACTCCATTGCATACGCCCCAAATCCATGTTAGCCAAAAAGCACCCCAATTGAATTTATGCAGGTTGGAAGGTTGTCGTTCTGATTCTTGATTATAATCTGCATGCTCTTCACGCCCTACATTGATATTGATTTGCTGGTTCATAGGTTGTGCTTGTGGAGCGACACGTGCGATAGCTGGTGCGTCCACACGGCGTTGGGTAGCGCGTCCTCCACCTAAGAGAGAGATGACTTCGTTCATATTGAGAACATATTGTGTACCCAAAGTGATATGGTCACCTAAACGAATTTGACAGGATGTGTGATGAATGTGACTGCCATTTATATAGGTGCCGTTGGTGCTGTGGTCTTGCAAAATATATGAAGCACCATCATAAGAAATAGTAGCATGATTGCCACTGACGGTATTATACTGCGCATCCATTACGATTGTGGATTGTGCGTTGCGTCCGATTGTTATTTGAGCCATTGTGTGTGAGTTTAAAGTTTATAGATTAAAGTTTAAAGGCATGAATTCTAATATGCCTCTACACGAAGTTTGGTGTCGCCAATAGAGATGATGTCTCCGATAGCCAAGAAGTAGCCATTAGGGGTGACTTCTTTAGCATTGACAAATGTACCATTGAGGGATGTTTTCCAGCCGCCCGCATAGTTTCTATCCCATTGACCATCGCGGATGAACCAGTTGCCGCTGGTGCCGTCATACTCAATAGTACAATGTTTGCGTGAGATGTACTGACTTTGATTTTCGCAAATAGGCAGGGTATTGAAGGTGCTGCGGTCATTGCGCCCCATAGTAAGCAAGCCGTGGTTGAGTTTGCCGAGGGCAGAGATGTCGTATGTGCGACCATACTCCTCGCCCTGCATCACGCGCAGCAGAAGTCCACGAATGACAGAAGGTGTAATGAGGTCATCGTTGGAGGTGCAACCTTGAGGGGAGTGCATATCTGCTGGTGGCAGTAATGCGAGTACTTCATCTACCGATTGTAAACGCTTGTGGAAATCGGGTTGAAGACAGCCCTCAATAACAGGTAGATACATGGTGCCATAGTGCGACATACTGAGTGCGCTGCGGTTCCAACGGCCTTCTTTGCCTGCTTTGAGATAAAGCACGAGTTCGTTCTCATCTCTGAGTGTGCCAAAAGGTAGGTTGCCCGTGATGAGTTGGTACATCATTACGCCAAAAGAAAAGATGTCGGTAGTTGGGAGAACAGTGGCGTCTTTCTGCGGATTGACTTGCTCAGGAGGCATGTAAGCATAGGTGCCGAAAATCTGCATGGGCTTGCCGAGGATATTGCGCTCGGTCATGCGTTTGTTGCGGTCGCCAGAGATACCAAAGTCGGTGAGGGCAGCAGTGCCATCTGCTTTAACGAGTACATTCTCTGGTTTGAGATCTCGGTGGACCTTTCCACAGCGGTGTAGTGCCTTCAGACCAAGAAGGATTTGTTGTCCCACGAGGTTCCAATCCGTATTGGATGGTGCATTGCCAAGGTCGCCTTTCGGGCAGAACTCCATCAAGATATAAGGGTTACCCTTGATGGTGCCATGACCGACTGAGTGAACCAAATAAGGACTACTGATTTGTCCAGTCTGATACTCCATCTCGAAGCGGTCTGCCAGTTGTTGGCGGATTTCGGGATGTACCTCCCAAAGTTTGAGTACCTTGAGCGCATATTCCTTGCCGTGCGAGTCAGAAACCTTAAACACCATACCAAAAGCACCCTCGCCGAGGCTTTTGGTGACGGTGTAGCGGTTGTCTATTCGGTCGCCCGTATTAAACGCACATCTCTCAACCATGATACACGAAGATTAGTCGATATGGAAAACAAATTGACGGTTGCCCATGAGAATGACATCACCCTCTTTGAGTGCGGTTTTCTCGCCTGCGTAGATGAAAGTGGTGTGTTGTGCACTCTTGTCTTGGATGTACCATTGACCATCCTTGCAAGTGAGTTGAGCTTGCACTTTAGAGGTGATGGTTTGGTTTTCTGGATCGAGGTTAGCGCGATTGAGGTCATGTGCATCGCCTTTGAGATTGAGAGTAGCAGGGGTTTCTACGCCTTGTTGCTCTACAGGAACGAGGCTGCACTTGTTAGCAGGAGCCACTTGTACCCATGGGTTGACGGTGCCTGACATTGGTGCTGCCTTGACTTGCTGAGGAGCGGGAGCCGCAGGACGAGGTGCTGGTTGAGGAGCAGCAGGTTGCGCCGCTTGTTGGTGGCAATTAGGGCAATCAGTCACGCCTGGGCGCATAGGATAGCCGCAATTGGTGCATGCATTAGCAGCAGGCGCTGCCTGAGGGAACACTTCTGCCTCGAAGACAGTTTTGTTGAGGTTTTGTGCTGCTTGAGGTGCTTCAGGAACTGTACCATAAGCAGGTTGGTTGTTGACTGCACCAGCGAGTGGTGTGTTACATTTCTCACACTTGGAGAGTCCGTTGGGATTTTCCCAACCACAGTTTTTGCAACGCATAGTATAATCTGTTTTGGTTAATGCCATGTAGTGCATAGGAACTCCCAACTATGCGGATTTGTGGTTAAGTGATTAGGCATATAAAAAAAGCGTGGAGTCCGACTGTTGCCGTTCCACGTTATGAGGCCTTCGCATTGCCTAATCAGTTTAGAACAACAACGCGAAGCCCACGCCGAACATAAAATATACTCTCGTGCTACATAGTTAAGGTACGCGTGTGCGCATACGTATATACGCAAAAGATGTACCAACACCAATAGGCACAAGAAGGATAATCTATATCCCGTAGGACATCTATCGTTGCTAAGTCCTGAAACTGATTTTGAAAGTTGCGAAGTTTCATAACGTCAGAACAGAGCGTCAATAAACGCCTTTTTAATATGTCTGCTACCCCAGCCGATGACGCGCAGACATCCCCGGCGTGGAATTGCGGGTGCAAAGGTAGTGAATTATTTTGAATTGAGCAAGAGTAGTGCAAATAAAAATGCCATTTATGCGGATTTTGCATAAATGGCAGGGAGTCTGGAGGGAACTAACGTTTAGTATGTGATGCTTACGGTGCACTTGTAGTTGCGTTTGGGCATGGGGTAATTGATAATCACATCGTAGTCTTGTGATAGCAGATTATTTATATCTAGCGCTACGCGCAAGGTTATCGGATATTGGACGCCCTTTGGGCTATTGGACGCCGCTTTGCGGCTATGGGCTATGGGTTTAATTTGCCATTCGCCAAATAGGCTGAGATCGTGGGTATACCAAGGTTGGGTGTAGTTGTAGATGATGTTCTCCTGTTGGTTGTAGCGTTCACCGACATAGATGAAACTGTAGTTTAAGCCATATTGTTGCCAGTCGTTTTGCCAGCCAAACATACCCACTGCGCTACCCGAATGCCATGGGATATAAGGAATCTGGTCGCCATAATAGGTGTCGTTGGGGTCGGTGACATCGATCGCCGTTTGGTAGGTATATTGCGCCTTAGCCGTGAGGTAGAAATCCATCGGCAAGACAAGATGCAGTTGTGCATTGACGTCTAAACCGTTGATTTTGACCAATCCGAGGTTGAGCATTGTCCAACGGAACTGTTGCCCCTTGGGATAGGCGATAATCTTATCGGAAATGCGGTTGTAGTAGTAATCAGCATTGATGCGGAACTCCGAACCGCGTTTCTCAGCTATGCGGAAGGGCTGCGTGAAACTCAAACCGACGTTATGTTGCTTTGCCAACTCAGGTTTGAGGTAGGCATTGCCCATGTCGGTATAGTAGAGGTCGTTGAAAGTGGGATAGCGGTAGCTCTGTTTGTAGAAAGCATTGAGGCGGAGGTCAACGAGCTGAGTAGGGCGGTAGGAGAGGAACAAAGCTGGAGTCCATTTTATGCTCGCTGCGCTCGCGTTAGTGGCTTGCTCTGCAAGCGTTGATGGCTTCGCGTTAATGGCTTCGCGTTGATGGGCTTCGCCGTTGTTGGTTGATTGCGCATCATTGACAAATGTCCCTAATGCGCTGGCTTGCAGGCGCAGGTAGTTCTTTATGTTGATAGCGGTGGCAGCGCTGAGCCAATGTGTCCAACGGTGCGCGTCAAGGAACATGCTGAGTTGATTATATTGCACATCGTATGCTGCACTGACGTCCCACCAGTCGAAGATACGCACTTTGTGCGCCATAGTGAAGTAGAACTCCTGTTGCAGGTATTGGTTCTCCACGCGGATGAGTTTGTCGTCGTTGTTGATATAGCGCGTATAGTCGTTGGCGTACTTCATGTTCGCACGCACTGACCAGCGGTTGAACAACTCATCTTGCCAAGTGGCTTGCACAAAAGAGTTGCGATCCCACAGGCGTTCGCCATTGCGCCACACATTATTCACAATCGCACCCGGCACACCGCGCTCGGAGTTGTAGTGATAGAGTTGCAGTTTCCAGAAGCCCGTGTTGCTATAGTAGTGATTGAGCGCCGCTTCCACGCGAATGGCGTTGATGTCGCCATTCTGGCGGATGGCGGTGGTGTCGTATGCCACTTCGCCCGACGGAGTGACGCGGCGGTAACGGAAAGGATATTTGCCATCGGAGGATACGAGTTCGGCATTCGCCGTGATAGACATCGTTTCGCTGAGGCGGATATCGAACAGCAGACTCGGATTGATAAGCGCAAAACTGCCTGCACGCATCTGCGCTTTCACGTTGAAGGCCTTGCCTGCTTCGAAACGCGGACGGCGAGTAGTGAGGTAGATGCTACCCGCAGCACCAAACTCGCGCGCCGACTGCCATATATCGGACTTCTGGCCGTTGTAGAGCTGGATTTCTTCGATGTTTTCGAGCGAATATTTGCCGAGGTCGATTTGTCCGTTTTGTGCATTGCCAAGTTGTACGCCATTGTAATACACACCCATATGGTTGGTACCCATGGAGCGGATATTCACAGTTTTGATACCGCCCACACCACCATAATCTTTGATCTGTACGCCCGAGAAATAGCGGATGGCATCGGCCACGCTGAGGGCATTCATTTTCTTGAGCTGTACGCCCGCAAGTGTCTGAGGGATAATGATATCCTTCTCTTTGACGCGGGCGGTAACGGTGTACTCCTCCAACTCAAAATGACGATAAATGGAGTCAAGATACAACGAATCAGTGGCGTTAGTTTGAGAGAATGCCACTACACACAATAGTGTGAAAAACAATATGGATACTACTTTTCGCATGTTGTTTGACTCTATACCACGAGAGTATTCAACTATGCATGCAGCAGGTCTTCTGACTTATCGCTCGTTTGCTCTGCCTTCCCACCCCTCGGGGCAGTGACTGTAGATATGAACATTCGATATGCGAATCACAGCAGCGGGTCTGTGCAAGGATCTCACTTGCTTCCCTAAAACTGAATGCGGTGCAAAGGTAGTACAAAAAAATGATATACGCAAGTATTTGTAGAAAAATAATGTACTTTTTGTATCATACCATGTAATTTTCACATAAAGAACGTATTCTTTTTATTTGGTCAGTTCATTTATTTTTTGTACCTTTGCAATCATTTTGCGAAAATGACTATATCATAAACCAAACACAAACATATGTTATACGATTTCAGTTATCAGAATCCTACACGGATTCACTTTGGCAAGAAAGCTATCAACAAGCTCGCTAGCGAGCTTCGTGAGTACGGAAATAATATCCTACTCGTTTACGGCAAAGCAGCCATCAAGAAAATCGGTCTCTATGACCAAGTAATGAATATCTTACAAGCAGAAGGCAAGAACGTTGTCGAACTGGCAGGCATCAACGCCAATCCTCGCTATACCCAGTTGCTCGAAGGTGCACGTCTCGTGCGTGAGCACAATATCGACCTCATCCTTGCTGTGGGTGGTGGTTCGGTCATCGACTGCGCCAAAGGTATCGCTTGCGCTGCCTATGCCGAAGGCGATGTGTGGCAACGCTACTACGTCAATCAAGAGCCCGTGACCAACCGCGTAGTGCCTGTAGGTAGTATCCTCACGATGGCAGGTACTGGCAGCGAAATGAACTCTGGCTCAGTTATCACCAACGAGGCAGAGAACCTGAAGATTGGACGCGTCTATCCATTAGCATTGGTCACTCCACGCTTCTCTATCCTCAACCCCGAATACACATACTCTGTGCCTAAGTATCAGATGATTAGCGGTATCTTCGACATCTTCTCCCACCTAATGGAACAGTACTTCTCTGGCGATGACGACTGCACCAGCGATTACCTCATTGAGGGACTGATGCTCTCGCTCATCTCCGCTTCGCGCAAAGCCATCGTTGATCAAGAAGATTATGAAGCACGCAGCAATATCATGTGGTGCGCAACGATGGGACTCAACAAGATTCTCGGGCTCAGCAAAACCCAAGACTGGGAAGTGCACATGATTGAGCACCAATTGGGTGCTTATACCGACTGCGCACACGGTATTGGTCTTGCTATCATCTCGCCTGCCTACTACCGCTATATCTACCGCGATGGCTTGCACCGTTTTGTACGCTATGCGAAGCATATATGGGGCGTAGAAGATAAGGGTCAAGGCGACGAAGCGATTGCATTAGAGGGTATCAACCGCCTCGAAGCATTTATCGCAGAATTAGGCATTCCTGCTACCCTCCGCGAAGTGGGTGCAACCGAAGAAATGCTACCGCTCATTGCCAACTCCACTGCCCTCGGCGGCGGCTACAAACAACTCAACGCCGAAGATATTCTGGCTATCCTCAAAGCCTGCTACTAATCCGCCAACACTTATTACATAAACCAACAATGCACAAGCCAAAAAGTTTGTGCATTGTTTCTCTAAACACTAAACAGTAGCGTCCACTAAACATTAATGTACAAACGCTCTCTCCAAGCTCTGCGAGATGTTAATCATGAAGTCGCCCATGTGCTCAAGCTCGTTGATAATGTCGATGTAATACACGCTCGTTTGGTAGTTCTTGTCGTTGTTATCCAATGCCTCAATCTCAGCCTCGCGCAGCTCGTTGCGCAGCGCATTGATTTGTTCCTCAGCATCATACGCATTCGCAATGCTAGTCAGCGTACCCTCATGCGCAGCAATCAGATTGGCAATCATCACCTCATACGCGCTATCCACCTTCGCTATCATCAAGTTAATTTTCTCGATAGTCGCTGTATCAAAACTCTTCTTGTGCTCATTCCTGCGGCTAAGCATACGACTAATCGCCTCGCCCGAATCGCCCAACGACTCCAACAAGTCGGATCGTAGCCATGTCGTTCTGTGAGCCAAGGAGTTGGGTCTAGTCATTGTCTTCCTAAGACCGCTTGGCCTCCGACTTTTCTCGATAGTCGCTGTATCAAAACTCTTCTTGTGCTCATTCCTGCGGCTAAGCATACGACTAATCGCCTCGCCCGAATCGCCCAACGACTCCAAC
>JAZNMT010000066.1:0-59917 GCA_045579895.1 Paludibacteraceae bacterium | reverse complement strand
GTTGCTGAGAAATACGATATCAAAGTAAACCTTGATGGCGGTGGCTACAAAGGTCAAGCAGAGGCACTTCGTTTGGCCATTGCTCGCGCTTTGGTGAAAATCAATCCAGAAGATAAGCCAGCATTGAAGGCAGAAGGTTTCATGACACGTGATGCTCGTGAAGTTGAGCGTAAGAAACCAGGTCAACCAAAAGCTCGTAAACACTTCCAATTTAGTAAACGTTAATATCCAAATAGCAGTGACTCCGTGGTGGCAACTAAATGCTCACCGCGGATTACTCTGTTATTCTTCCCATACGCGCTTCTCTGCGTAGCGGAAGCCAAAGGATAAATTATCTAATAAATAATTCAAAATCAATCAAACAAAATGAGAACAACTTTTGATCAACTTCTCGAGGCAGGCTGCCATTTCGGTCACCTCAAACGTAAATGGAATCCAGCTATGGCTCCTTATATTTACATGGAGCGCAATGGTATCCACATTATCGACCTCAACAAAACTGCTGTGAAAATCGACGAAGCAGCTGAGGCATTGAAAGCTATCGCAAAATCAGGTCGCAAGATCCTCTTCGTTTCTACCAAGAAACAAGGTCAAGAGGTGGTAGCACAAAAAGCCCAAGAAATCGCAATGCCTTACATTACAGAGCGTTGGGCAGGTGGTATGCTTACCAACTTCCCTACTATCCGTAAGGCAGTGAAGAAAATGAGCTCTATCGACAAAATGATGGCTGATGGCACATTCGAGAATATCTCTAAACGTGAGAAACTCCAAATCACACGTCAACGCGAGAAATTGGAGAAGAACCTCGGTTCTATTTCTGATTTGACCCGCCTTCCTAGCGCACTATTCGTAGTGGATGTAATGAAGGAGCATATTGCAGTGGCTGAGGCTAACCGTTTGGGTATCCCAGTATTCGGTATCGTTGATACAAACTCTAATCCTAATAATATCGACTTCGTAATCCCTGCTAACGATGATGCAACCAAGTCTATTGAAGTTATCTTGACCGCTGTTTGCGACGCAATCAAAGAGGGTCTTGAGGAGCGTAAGGTAGAGAAAGCAGATGAAGAGGCAGCAGCTGCACAAGCTGCAGGTGAGGCTCCACAACCTAAAGAGCGTCGCCAACGCGTTCGCAAGGCTGCTCCTAAGGCAGAGGCTGAGAAAGTAGCAGAAGCAGCTGCTGAGTAATTAAGAACTTAGAATTAAGAATTTGAATTAATAATCAAAGTATATGGCTGTTACATTAGCAGATATTAAGAAACTGCGCGATATCACTGGCGCAGGTATGATGGACGTAAAGAAAGCATTGGAAGAGGCTAACGGCGATTTCGAGGTTGCAAAAGACTTGCTCCGTAAACGCGGTCAAGCTATCGCTGCAAAACGTAGCGAGCGCGAAGCTTCTGAAGGTTGTGTTTTGGCTAAAGCTGAGAATGGCTTTGGTGCTATCGTAGCTGTAAAATGCGAAACTGACTTCGTTGCAAAAAATGAAGACTATGTAAATATGGTTAAGGCTATCTTGGAGGTAGCTATGACTGAGAAGCCTGCAGACTTGGAGGCTCTTAAAGCTTGCAAGTTGGGTGCCTTTACCGTAGCAGATGCCGTTACAGAACGTTCTGGCGTTACCGGTGAGAAGATGGAACTCAGCGACTATGTGTTCATCGCAGCTCCTAAGGTAGATGCTTACAACCACCTTGGCAACAAACTTAGCGCACTTGTAGCTGCTGACGCTGAGGATGCTAACGCAGAGGTTCTTCACGGTGTATCCATGCAAGTGGCATCAATGTCTCCAATTGCTTTGGACGCTGACCACGTTGCACAAGAGGTGAAAGACAAAGAGCTTTCTATTGCTATCGATAAAACTAAACAAGACGAGATCAACAAAGCAGTTGAGCAAGCTGTTCGCAAAGCAGGTATCAACCCAGCTCACGTTGATAGCGATGATCACATTGAATCTAACATGGCAAAAGGTTGGTTGACTCCAGAGCAAGCAGAGACAGCCCGCCAAATCCGTGCTACTGTTCCTGCTGAGGCTGAAGCAAATATCAACATGAAGAAAGTGGAGATGATTGCACAAGGTCGTCTTGGTAAGTTCTTGAAAGAGAATACATTGGTAGAGCAACAATATATCATGAGCGAGAGTAAAGAGCTCGTGAAAGATGTGCTGAAGAAGAACAATGTAAATGTAATCGACTTCAAGCGCGTAACCCTCAACCAAGAGTAATTAAGTTTTTTAAACAGCCCTCCGCGCGAACGGGGGGCTGTTTTCTTATATTTTGCAGTAAAAACTTCTCTAGAGATTCTAAAGATGCTAGATAATCTAGAATATCTATCTTAAATTCTATGACACAAACACTTACTCCTCCTGTCCAAAAGAAACGTCTTCTCTCATTGGATATTTTGCGCGGTATCACTGTTGCCGGAATGATTATGGTAAACAACCCAGGTTCGTGGTCGCATATTTATGCTCCATTGCGCCATGCAGCTTGGAATGGATGTACCCCCACTGACCTTGTGTTCCCATTTTTTGTCTTCTGTATGGGTGTGGCTATGTATATTAGCCATAGTAAATCTAATTTTGATTTCAATTGGGCAACAGCCCGCAAGATTGTAGTGCGTGGTTTACTAATCATTTTGATAGGTTGGGCACTTAGTTGGTATGGTATGGCATTGCGCCAATTTATAAAGGGTGCAGATTTTGTAACTGCAATGTGGTCATATCCGATTGCGAATATCCGTTATCTCGGTGTATTTCCTCGTTTGGGTCTAGTAAGTATGTTTGGTGGTTTGCTCTTATTGGCTTTCAAACCAAAGCGTATTTTGTGGGTTTCAGGAGCTTTGATGCTGATTTATTGTATCTTACAAAGCGTTACGAATAGTTTTGAACTCACGGCCCAAAATATGGAATCTATCGTAGATCTTAAGCTCTTGGGCGATAATCATATCTATCATATGCGCAACGCAGCCGGTGAGCGCATTGGCTTTGATCCTGAAGGTGTGCTTTCTACTATCCCATGTGTGGCACATGTGCTGATAGGTGCTTGGATGGGTAAACTGATTATGACCGAGAAAGACCTCTGGGGTAAAGTGACTCGTTCACTTCTGGCAGGAGCCATCATGATGGTTATCGGCTTTTGCCTGGATTATGCGTACCCAATCAATAAGTCTATGTGGTCTGCTAGTTATGTTCTAGTTACTTGTGGTTTGGCTAGTTCCATCTTGGGTATCTTAACATGGATTTTAGATATTCGTTTGCCACAACTCAATGAAGTGAAACCTACTACAGCTTGTCAGAAAGTTCATCATGCTGTGGCTAACAACTGGTATAAATTCTTTGAGACATTTGGTGTAAACCCATTGTTTATCTTTTGCTTGAGCACATGGTTTGTAGTTACTATTGCACAAGTTCGCTTCGACTTCCATGAAAAGACTTATAATGTATGGGGTTTCTGGTATCGTGAGTGTATGCAACCATTGTTGGGTGATCAAGGTGGTTCGTTGGCTTGTGCTCTTAGTCTTGTGCTGCTAATGTGGTCTGTAGGTTATATTCTCTACCGCAAGAAAATTTATATCAAGCTTTAGTTTATAGTATGCTTTTAAAAACGAGCTACTGTATAGCGTTTAGAGACTAAAATAATGCCTCGTATAGCGACAATAGGATTTTTTGACGGTGTCCATCGCGGACACCGTTTCCTATTTGCGCAGCTCAATGAGTTAGCTCATGAACGCGATTTAGAATCACTGATTGTTACTTTTGATACCCATCCGCGCGAAGTGCTAACGGGTGTGGCTCCAACTATGCTTACGACCTTTATGGAACGTCAGCTATTGTTGGAAGTTCATGCGCATGTTCGTGTAGTCTCCTTTTCTCAAGTGCAACGACTTACTGCTGAGCAGTTTATGTACTATCTACGAGATGAAGAACATGTAGAGGTTTTGCTCATGGGGTATGACCATCGTTTTGGCTCAGACCAGTTAAAGGGGTTCTTTGAATATGAGAGGGTAGCGCGTAAGGTGGGCTTACAGGTGGAGCGTGCGCATGAGTGTCTCGTAGATAATCTGCCCGTTAGCTCTACCCGTATTCGCAAACTCTTACGTGAAGGTCACATAGAGCAAGTGAACCGTCTCTTAGGGTATTCGTATTCGTTAACGGGGGTGGTCGAACATGGCAATGGTATAGGTGCACAGATTGGTTTCCCTACTGCCAATATGTGTATTGAATCAGCTAAGCAATTGCCTGCATCTGGTGTCTATACGGCTGATCTACAAATAGATGGAACTAGTTATTCTGCTTTAGTGAATATAGGAAATAATCCTACTGTTGGGAATGCGCATATATCAGTGGAAGTACATATCTTGAATTTCCAGGGGGACTTATATGGAAGGAGCATAAGGGTATCTTTTAAGCGATATATTCGCTCAGAACGAAAGTTCGCTTCATTATCAGAATTGCAGTTGCAAATAGCAAAGGACTTGCAATCTATATGATTTTTATATAAAAATGCATATTTATTTGCGTATGTTCATTTTTTTTTGTACCTTTGCACGCTAATTTTGAAATAATAAATAAAAAACAATATGGCAAAGAAAGATTTTAAGAAAGAAGAGCAAAATTTGGAAAACGTACAAGATGCTCTCAACACTACTAGTGCTTGGATTGAAGCAAATCAAAACAAACTCACATGGGCTATTATCGCTATCGTTGTAGTCGTTTTGGGTGTACTCGCACTTAACACCTACGTTATCAAACCAAAAGCACACGAAGCAAGCAACGAGAATGCGAAAGCAGTAGTGTATTTTACGCAAGGCAACTATGAGGTAGCTTTGAATGGTGATGATGCAGAGTGCATGGGTTTTGAGGCTATTGCTAATGAGTACAAGTGCTCACAACCAGGTAAGTTGGCAGCTCTTTACGCGGGTGTATGCTACTATCAATTGGGCGATTATACTGCTGCTGCTGAATACTTGTCTAAATTTAGTGCTAATGATTTGAATATCGAGCCTGCGGCATTGCAGTTATTGGGTGATGCTTATGTTCACATGGAAGACTATGCAAATGCAGCCAAAGCTTTTGAAGCAGCTGCTAATTCTGATAATGAGTTGATTGCTCCTATGAGTCTCAAGAAAGTAGGCTTCGTTTATATGGAAATGGGTAACAATGCTGCTGCTAAGAAAGCCTTTGAGACTATTAAAAGCGATTATCCAATGTCTCTTGAGGCACAAGATATTGATAAATACATTGCTATCGTAAAATAATATCGCTGTACAAAAGATTGTACATTGTCAAATCGTAAATTTGTATGACAACCGATTTGTCGCAATATAACGCGAACGAATTACCTAACGCTGATGTGCTTGCACGTCAGCGTTATGCTATTGTAGTAGCAGACTGGAATAGCGACATCACCCACAAACTGGCGCAAGGTGCTATTGATACCCTCGTGAAACATGGTGTGAAAGAGGAGAATATTGATGTGATGCATGTGCCTGGTACTGTGGAACTCACATATGGTGCTGCATTGTATGTGAGTGGTAAGAAGAAGTTTGGTGTACTCAAATATGCAGATGCAGTTATTGTTATCGGCTGTGTTATTCAAGGTGACACACCGCACTTTGAGTATGTGTGTCAATCTGTAACCCAAGGCGTGACAATACTGAATGCACAAGGAGGAGCTAATGATGGTGCTTACTATACTCCACGTCATTGTCCTGTTATCTTCTCTGTACTTACCACATTGGACAAACAACAAGCCCTTGATCGCGCAGGTGGATGTCTTGGCAATAAAGGGGTAGAAGGTGCTGTTACTGCCATTAAAATGGCTAATTTATTATAACAAATCTTAATTCACTACTATGAGTTCACATTTGAAACAGTATTTCTCGGCGCAGTATTGGAAGGAATTGGCATTGGATTTCTGGCACGCGTTGGGAACAAAGAAATTCTGGAAGGAATTGGTCGTTATGACCATAGGTATCATGATTGGTGCAGCTGCGGTGTATTATTTCTTGATGCCCAGTCATTTGATTATTGGTACGATTTCGGGTCTGAGCATTGTTATCAATACTCTTATTGGTGGTACGCCTGATACGTTCTCTTATCTGGTGATGGGTATTAATGCTTTCTTGTTGATTTTAGCTTTCCTTTTGATTGGCAATGAGTTTGGAGCTAAGACCGTTTATACCGCTATGATTCTAGGCCCTTTGACTCAAGTATGGGATCGTATCTACCCATACACCAATTTTACTCACCGTGTTATTGAGAATCCCGATGTATTGGCTCAACTACAAGCGGGACAAACGGTGCTTGATATGAACGGCAATCCCTATTTGCTAAGTCGGGCAGGTGAGGTGCTGGAGCAGGTAAAGGAATCAGTAATGTCTGCAGGATTGGGCATGGGCGACTTGTGGTTTGATTTGGTGTGCTTTGTGCTGCTGCTCTCTGCGAGTCAGGCTATTGAATTCCGTGTGAATGCTTCTACTGGTGGATTGGATATTTTGGCAAAGATTATTAACAAGTTTCTGCATTTTGATATTGGAATGTCGGTGTCCATTGGTGGAGCATTAATTTGCTGTACCGCGTTCCTAATCAATGATTTCCGTCTGGTTGTGATTGGCTTGATAGGAACATGGCTTAATGGTATAGTTATTAACTATTTTACTGCATCGCTTGACCGTAGAAAACGTGTATGTATCATTTCGCGTGATCATGCTCGCATACGGCAATATATAGTGGAGGACTTGGTTCGTGGTTGCTCTTTGTACACGGTAGAAGGTGGATATACTGGCGAAGAATCTAAAGAAATCCAAACTTTACTCACACAGGAAGAGTTTGCAGCATTGATGGCATATATCCGTGATAATAATATCAAGGCCTTTATTACGGCTAGCAACTGCTCTGAGATTTATGGTCTTTGGCTAAAACATAGAAGAAGACATGGAAAAGTTGAAATTTCAAACGAATAATAACCCTAAATATTTCAAACAATGAAACCAACATTATTTATTTTGGCTGCAGGTATGGGTAGCCGTTACGGAGGATTGAAACAATTGGATGGTCTAGGACCTAATGGCGAAACTATCATGGACTATAGCGTGTTTGATGCTATGCGTGCTGGTTTTGGTAAAGTGGTTTTTGTTATCCGGAAGGATTTTGAAGAAGACTTCCGTAATATCGTACTTAGCAAGTATGCTGATCACGTGGAATGTGAAGTATGTTTCCAAGGTATAGATAATTTGCCAGAAGGATTTACACGTCATCCAGACCGTACTAAGCCATGGGGTACCAATCACGCCGTCTTGATGGCCAAAGACATTATCAAAGAGCCATTCATGGTAATCAACGCTGATGACTTCTATGGTAAAGAATCATTTGAAGTAATGGCTAAATTTTTGAATGCAGTAGAAGGTCAACAAGGTAAATACTGCATGGCAGGTTATCGTGTTGGCAATACCTTGAGCGAGCATGGTAGTGTAAGCCGTGGTGTTTGCAGTACAGATGCAAATGGTTTCTTGACAGACGTAGTAGAACGTACATCGATTGAGAATAAAGAGGGACATGTTTGCTACAAAGATGAGAATGGTGCAGATGTAGAGATTCCTTTTGATACTCCAGTAAGTATGAATATGTGGGGGTTCACTCCTGAATACTTCGCATATGCAGAGGAGGCTTTCAAAGCCTTCTTGACTAAAAATGCACAAGAGTTGAAGGCAGAGTTCTATATACCAACTTTGGTAAACGATATGATTAATGCAGGTACTGCTACTTGCGAAGTGTTGGATACTCCAGCTAAATGGTTTGGTGTAACTTACGCTGACGATCGTCAGATGGTAGTGGACAAAATCCAAGCATTGGTGGATGCTGGTGTTTACCCAAGTCCATTATTCTAAATACTGCTTTACCTAATAATCAATTGAAATGGCGCGCGTTTTAGTTACTGGTGGTACGGGATATATTGGTTCGCATACGGTTGTTGAACTGATGCAACATGGTTATGATGTGCTTATCATTGATAATTTGAGCAACTCCAATGTTGATGTGCTCAACGGAATTGCTGATATTGTTGGTAAACGTCCTGACTTTGTGCATCTGGATTGCACCGATGCCGCCGCACTTGGCGAACTTATGAGTCGTTATACTGATATTCAAGCGGTGATTCATTTTGCTGCGTACAAAGCGGTAGGTGAGTCAGTAGCGCAACCACTAATGTACTATCGCAATAATATCATGTCCTTGGTGACAATTCTAGAGCAGATGAAGTTGCATAATGTGCACAATATAGTTTTCTCTAGTTCATGCACCGTCTATGGTCAACCTTCAGAAGACCACTTGCCTGTTGATGAGGCAGCCCCAATTCAAAGGTCATTGTCGCCATACGGCAATACTAAGCAGATAAACGAAGAAGTAA
Source organism: Paludibacteraceae bacterium (assembly GCA_045579895.1). Taxonomy (GTDB): domain Bacteria; phylum Bacteroidota; class Bacteroidia; order Bacteroidales; family Paludibacteraceae; genus Colicola. Next base: position 51,515 of record JAZNMT010000066.1, on the reverse strand, counting down.
TTCGCGATGAGGCGTATGCTGATAAGTCTTTGAAAGCTACTATATTGCGCTATTTTAATCCTATAGGAGCACATCCTTCTGCTAAAATAGGTGAGTTGCCTAACGGTGTTCCAAGCAACTTGCTGCCTTTTGTGACACAGACAGCTGCAGGGCTACGCAAACAACTCAAGGTATATGGTAATGACTATAATACTCCTGATGGCTCTTGTATACGAGATTATATCTTTGTGGTAGATCTTGCAAAAGCGCATGTGAAAGCATTGGAACGTATGTTGAACCAGCAAATGGTAGAACAGGTGGAAATTTTCAATCTTGGCACAGGTCGTGGATTAAGCGTACTAGAAATCGTCAAAACCTTTATGCGAGTGACTGGTATAGAAATTCCATATGAGATTGTAGGTCGCCGTGAAGGAGATATAGAGCAAGTATGGGCAAAGCCAGACAAAGCAAATTTGGTGTTAGGTTGGAAAGCTGATACCCCAATAGAAGAGGTATTATTGAGCGCGTGGAATTGGGAAAAGAAGCTTCGCTCATAAATAGTTAATAGCCATTCATAAAGGAATACAAAATAGGTAAATTAGGATAGTAAAAGGAGAGGATAGTCACATTGACTATCCTCTTTAATTTTAACTTTTCTAGTAGTTAATCACTACTTATTCTCCGCTTATCTACTAGATAAGTATAGGTGTTTTATATTGCAGATATATTATTGAAAGAATGTAAAATGTACACTACCATAAGTACGTTGCTCTATGAAATGTGGATGTTGGTAGAAGTCATGTACTTTTGAATGTTCCAATACGAAGTAGCCTCCTGATTTCAATATACCTTGTTCAAAAATTAAGTCAGGAATGGTTGGTAAGGATTCTAAATCGTAGGGAGGATCAGCATAAATAAAATCATATTGTACATGACATGCTTTTACAAATTTGAATACATCTCCGCGAATTAAATGTAAATTTCTGATACCCAATTGTTTACAGCATGATATAATGAAGTTTTGTTGGGTGTGTGCCATCTCTATGGCTGTCACTTCCCTTGCACCGCGCGATACAAACTCTAAGCCGATGCCACCTGTACCAGCAAACAAATCTAACATGTCCACGCCTTCAAAATCCATACGATTAGTAAGGAGATTGAATAAACTCTCCTTAGCGAAATCAGTTGTAGGACGTGCTGTTATATTTTTAGGGGGCATCAGCCGACGCCCCCTAAATGTTCCAGAAATAATTCTCATTTGTATGAATTGTCAACAATCAGTAGTTGACGATAAGTTTTCGCAATTTTCTTACTCCCAGTTACCTGCGTTGTTGTTTGGAGCCTCTATAGAACCAACTTTCAAGCCAGGATAGTGATCCAATTTTTCTTCTTTATCAATCAAGTTGACACGCTCTTGGTTATTGAGGTCGTGGAGGTAAGTGTCATAGTGAGCACGGATCTCAAAAATAGGAACTTTGATACCTTGAGATGTAGTGTACTCGTTGTTGGTCTCTACCTCATACTTCATATTATCTGTGTAAGGAATATAGATGATTTCTCCAATCGTCTCCTCTGTATATTGACCCTTGTACAAGGATTGAATCATGTTGGTAAGGATAGTGTCTCGGCGGAATCCTTGCAGACCTTCTGCTTTTACCTCACGGTCGTTAGCCCAAATATAGTTGTACAATTGAACTAAACTATCTGGACCTTGGAAGTTCATTTTTCGTTGTGCTTTAATACGAGCACGCTCCAGAATTTTGCTTGCTTTGAACTCTGTCATACCATTTTCCAATTGCTTCTCACTCAAAGAACCTTCTTTCAAAACTTCTTTTTTTGGAGCCGTTTTTAAGTAATCAACCAACGAATCAAGGTCTGCTGTGAAATAACCTTTGTCCAACCGGAATTGAGCCTCTGCAGTACGAAGACTAACGAGGTTAGCAATAACTTTTGTTTCGCGCACTGCGCGCTCCTCTTCAAATTGAATAGGAGTAACAACACTCTTCACGCAAATAAATGCCATGAAGACAACACCAATGACCAGCAAGGTGCGGATGATAATTTTTGTAGCGTTCATATTACTTTTGTTTAAATTTACAGGTTAATAGATTTTTTACAAATCCGCTGCAAAGTTACAAATTCTTTTTCATATATGCAAATATTTTTTTGTCTTTCCTATTTTTTCTTGCGTACATGCTTTTTTTTTTGTATCTTTGCAGCCGATTTGATGAATATAATGAAAGAGATTTGCAGAGTGGAAGATAGTAATCAAGTATTATATCAGATATTGATGGATCGTTTGGAACTGCTCCGGACGATGGATCAGGAGGGTGATTCAGATCGTCGCCGCCATGTGGCTCGTGAGACGAAAGAATTGCATGCTCCACTAGCTCATCGACTAGGATTGTACGTTATTAAAACAGAGATGGAAGATCTATCCCTCAAATTTTTAGATTACAAGACTTATAAATATATCGCGCATGCTTTGAACGAGAAAAAAGCACAACGCGATGCTTATATTACTTCTTTTATTACCCCACTAGAAACAAAACTCAAAGCTGCTGGTTTTCAGTTTACTATTAAGGGGCGTCCCAAATCCATTCATAGTATCTACCATAAGATGCAGGCGCAGCGTTGTGACATAGATCATATTTATGACCTTTTTGCCATCCGTATCATTCTTGAATCTCCTTTTGAACGTGAAAAATCAGATTGCTGGCAGGTATATTCGCTTATTACGGACATGTATAAACCTAATCCAAAGCGTCTGCGTGATTGGTTGAGTGTCCCTAAGGAAAATGGCTATGAGAGTTTGCATACGACTGTGCTTGGTCCAGAAGATAAGTGGGTGGAGGTACAGATTCGTACACGCCGAATGGATGAGGTGGCAGAAAAAGGAGTTGCCGCACATTGGGCATACAAAGGGGTTAATGGTAATAAACTCAATACCGATAATCAGAGTGTCTATGTCTTTACTCCAACGGGTGACTTGAAACGTTTGCCAGCTGGGGCCACAGTTTTGGATTTTGCATTTTCTATTCATAGCGATGTGGGGTGCCGCTGTATGGGTGGCCGTATCCGCAATCAAAATGTGAGTATCCGACAAAAATTGCAAAACGGTGATCAAGTAGAGATTATGACATCTCCTAACCAGAAACCGTCTGCTGATTGGCTCAATGTGGTAGTATCTCATCGTGCGAAGAATAAGATTCGCCAAGCACTCAAAGAGGTCGAATATCGCAATGCAGCTGAGGGAAGAGAAATGTTGGAACGTCGCTTCAAGAATTGGAAGATCGACTTTACGGAAGGCGATATTTCGCGTCTTGCACTCAAACTAGGATATAAGGTGACAAATGACCTATATCAATCTATTGCTTTGGGGAAAGAGGATTTATTGCGGATTAAAGAGGTTTTCTTGCTGTTAGATGAGCCGCATTACGAGAGCACACGCTCTACTTATACTCCATCATCGGTGCAACAGCAAGAAGCTTTGGCTTTGGAGGTGGATATCAATGTAAAAAGTGTAGATTACAATCTAGCTAAATGTTGCAATCCTCAGCCGGGCGATCCTATTTTTGGTTTTATCAGTATATTCAAAGGAATTCGTGTGCATCGTTTTGATTGCCCCAATGCAGAAAATATGCGCGAGAAATATCCATATCGTATGATTCCAGCACGCTGGCGAAAAAGAAATAGCCATTGAATAACTATCCTTCCATATTACTCAGCAAAGCAGTGGATCAATTTGCATCCCTGCCGGGCATTGGTCGTAAAACTGCCTTGCGTTTGGTTCTTCATCTTTTGCGTCAATCGAATAAAGATGTAGAGGCTTTCACCTCATCACTCAATGCGCTAAAGCAGGATGTACACTATTGTCGCATATGCCACACTGTATCAGATCAAGAGGTGTGTCCTATATGTCAATCTCACAAACGTGATAGACAGACTATTTGTGTGGTAGAAAATGTGCAAGATGTCATGTCTATAGAAAATACTGGGCAATACCATGGTCTATACCATGTCTTAGGGGGAGTTATCTCTCCGATGGATGGTGTTGGACCTTCTGATTTGGAAATAGACTCGCTAGTGTCACGCATTGAACCTGAGCAAATTCGTGAGGTTATTTTGGCATTGCCAACGACGATGGAGGGAGATACTACCAATTTTTATATTTATCGCCGTTTGCAAAATTATCTACTTCGTTCAACAGGTGACCATGATAGTTCTATGATATTTAGAATCAGCCAAATTGCTCGTGGAGTAGCGATTGGAAATGAATTAGAATATACCGATGAGATTACCTTAGGACGGTCAATCATCAATCGTATAGATTTTAAGGTTTAACCATTATATATAGTCACTTTAAATTGTTATATACACACATGGAACAAAAAATTATTCGCACACTTAATGTGTATTATTATGGTATTATGGCGGTAACGCTTTTAGTGGGTACTATAGCATATTTCCTTGTAATGAAGGATTATGTGCAGCCAATTGATTCGCTTTCTACTTTGGGGCAGACAATACAGTATATTATTATTTTTGATGCCTTGCTTACTATACCTATGGGCCTATATTTATGCAAAAAACAATGCTCCAAATTGAGTGTTTTAGAAAATGAGGAGGAAAAACAATTGGGCTATAAGAAAGCAGCTAGAATGCGTATCCTATTGGTTAGTAATACGATGGTGTTTGCCATTGCTGCCTTTTATCTTATGGGAGCTTATCAGTCAATGCTCTGGGTGGCAGCAGTTTCTGCTATTGGGTGGTATTTTACTAAGCCATCAGCTCGTAAGATGGAATTGGAACTCCAACCTATAGATTCAACCCAAGAGAATTATTAACCCCTATTTATAAATTACAAAACATTAACTCTATGACTATTGCAGTAGATTTTGATGGTACGATTGTAACCCATGAATATCCAAATATTGGTAAACCTATTCCCTTTGCCATTGAAACGCTGAAAAAACTTCAGCAAGAGGGGCATCATCAACTTATCCTGTGGACATGCCGCGAGGGGAAAGAATTACAGGAGGCAATTGACTATTGTGCATCTAAGGGACTAGAATTTTATGCTGTGAACTCCAATTTTCCAGAAGAAAACGCAGAGATTGTACGTGCACGCAAACTAGAGGCAGAATTGTTTATTGATGATCGTAATCTAGGAGGCATTCCTGATTGGGGAGTGATTTACCAAATGGTGATGAGTGGTAATGTGTTCAAACCGGCTCCTCAAGGTAATGTGGAGCAACCAGCACGTAAAAAAGGTTTATTTGGAATGTTTGGATAAGGTTACTAGCCTTGATGTTCCCAATATCATGATAGTTGATTGGGATTTATTTTTTGCCATAGAATGGCATCATCTTCTAATGTCCATGCACGAAGAATAGAAGAGGGTTCATAGCCTTCTTTCTTGTATATATTGGAGCATACTATATTGGTAGTAGCGATAATTGCATAGAGCATCCTTAGATGTAGAAAGTTAAAAGCATATTCCTCTAGTAACTTAACGGATTGTACGCCAATACCTTTTCCTCTAGCATACGGTGCGATGTACATTCCAATTGCAGCTTTTCGGTTGCGAGGGTCGAAGTCAAATAGGTCAATGCACCCCATGCATGCACCTTCTTCTTCTATCATTAATCGCAATTGTCCATCGCGATAAATATCCCCTGTAGAACAGGCAATGTAATCGCGTAAATCACTTTGTGATAATGGATTATGTGTGTCGGAATCTGCCCACATCTGCGCATCATTCTCCCATTGGTAGAGGTATGGTAGGTCGGTAGGCTCTATTTTGCGTAGGCGAATCATAATGCTATTTCTTTAGCAGTTTACGATAGTTTTCTACTACCATAGCAAAGGTATCCTTGTAATGTGCTGGGATGGGTTCTACAGGAGGGGATTGCATCTTAAGGGGGTCAATGGGAGTCCCGTTTTTCCATACGCGGAAATCCAAGTGGGGGCCTGTACTTGCGCCCGAACTACCTACATAACCAATGACTTGTCCTTGTTTTACATGGTCGCCTACTGCCAAACCTTTGGCATACTTCGATAGATGTAGATATGCGGTAGTATAGGTAGAATTATGTTTAATTTTCACGGTGTGTCCACCTCCGCCTTTATACTGTCTCATGGTTACAACACCATCGCCAATGCTGACTACTGGAGTACCTGCGGGAGCTGCATAGTCCACGCCTGTATGAGGTCTGACTACTTTATAGATAGGATGTTTTCTTGCGTAGGTAAATCCAGAAGATATGCGTTTGTAATTGAGTGGTGCTTTGAGGAAGGCTTTGCGTAGGCTATTGCCTTCTGCGTCAAAATAGTTGTGTATATTCTCCTCTTCAAACCAAAACGCCTCTTGCCAGCGACGTGCATGGTAGAAATCAGCAGCGTAAATTTTACCAATGCCAATACGAATGCTATCTACATATTGCTCATCGTAATAGACGCGAATAGAATCGCCTTTTTGCAATCCAAAAAAGTCGATAGTCCATGCATATATGTCGCTTAACTCCAATGCTAATTCTGTAGGTAATCCGTTGCCTGCCATAGCATTCCACAAACTGGATTCTATCACTACTTCTGCAGTGCGATTTTGATGTGTAATAGGTATCTCAAAGCGTTCCACGTGCAGAGAATCGGTCAGGTGTAATACGACTGCTTCTCGAATATTGGGCTTATATACATAGTAGCACAAGTGTTCGCCCCCTATAGTATCCGTCTGAAACAATGCGTAATACGTTCTTCCAGGTCTCAAGCTACGGACGTCAAACTCTGATCGGGGCATCAGTGTGATGCCTGTTATTTGTTGGCGTGTAGCTCCTAAACGATTCATGATTCCGCCTAGGGTTTCACCCTCTTTTACAACACAGGTGTCTATGCGAAATGAATCAATAGGCAATCCCCACTCGTAGCGGACAATAGGTGCTTCGACGTGCTGTTCGTCTTGAGTGGAATTCGTCCCCACACAGGATGACAGACATATTATCGCCAGTAACGCAGCTAATATATTTCGGTTTTTCTTCAATGTTTTAATTGCTTGACGATTGTTTATGTGGATATTTGCGTGTCCACGAATTAATCTTTAGTTTAATGACACCCAACAATGCTTCTGAGAATATGCCGCCTGACATTTTGCTAGTACCAAGTACGCGATTTATAAAGATGATAGGTACTTCCTTGATGGTAAAACCACACTTATATGCGGTGTATTTCATTTCGATTTGGAACGCATAGCCTTTGAATCTTATCTTATCTAATTCAATGGTTTCTAGTACCTCTCGGCGATAACATTTGAATCCAGCTGTGGTATCATGAATTTCTACACCTAGTACGAAACGGACGTATTTGCTGGCGAAATACGACATCAGTACGCGTCCCATAGGCCAATTTACGACATTAACACCACTCACATATCGACTACCGATGGCCACATCTGCGCCTTGGTTTGCACAAGCATCATACAATTTAAGCAGGTCATCCGGGTTATGTGAGAAGTCTGCATCCATTTCAAAGATATAGTCGTATTTATGTTCGATAGCCCACTTAAAACCAGTGATATATGCAGTGCCAAGTCCTAATTTTCCTGCGCGTTCAATGATATGCAAGCGATTAGTATAGGTGGTTTGCATTAGGTCTTTTACGATAGCTGCAGTACCATCAGGTGAACCATCGTCAATGATTAGCACATGAAAACCCATAGGCAGATTCATTACAGCAGTAATGATAGCTGCTACATTCTCCTTCTCGTTGTAGGTGGGGATAATGACTAATTTATTGTCCATAGTTGTAATTATTTTAGCGTAATTATATGTTCGTTAAGTGTATAGGCAGGGCTAGGTGTCAAGCGTGTCAATGGGCATATGAATAGGTCCTCGCCAGGCATGATACCTTCATCAAGCAGTATATCTTTAATAGTGTTCATTGCCGTATTTGGGTCGTTGTTTTCGTGGCTAAGGTGGCATAAGAACACATTTCGCATCTCTGTATGCCAATTTTTAGCTAGCAGTTGTCCGCATGTTACATTGCTTTGATGTCCTTTAGGTGATAGGATACGTTCTTTTAGGTATGTCGGGTAGGGGCCATTCAGCAACAATTGTTCATCATGATTGGCTTCAATAACTACATGGTTGGCAGTACTTAGATAACTTTCCATAGTAGCATTTGGTTGCCCACAGTCAGTAGCTATTACGACGCGTTGTCCTAGATAATCAATGACATATCCTACACATTCGGTAGAGTCATGCGAAATACCAAACGTATTGATTTGCATACCATTGAGTTGCCATTGCACGCCCTTTTCAAAATATCGTTGTGAAGTGCGTAATTTCTCTCGCACGCCATAATTGCGGTCAATGCCGTCATGAATAGCTCGTGTGGAGTAGATAGGTAGGTGCACGCGTTCTCCTAAGGTGCCTACAGCACGAATATGATCCGCGTGATCATGCGTAATCAGTACGCCCATGATATTGGCATAATCCAATCCCATCTCACGTAGGTTCTTTTGAATGGTACGCGCTGAAATGCCCGCATCAATCAAAATACCCCACGAAGAAGTACCTAAAAAGTAGCAGTTGCCACTGCTGCCGCTAGCAAAACTTCTAAATATGAGTTGGTTATCTGCCATTGTTAGTACCTTCTATTTGCCGAAAAACAACGTTCTCCTCCAAATTAACCGAAATTGGGCAGCAAAGGTACAAAAAATCTTTGATATATGCAAGAAAATTCGTATTAAATTTCTAAACTCATCACTTTCTCAATGATGGGTGCCATGTCATAGTACTTGTATTCCGCTAATCGTCCTCCGAATATAACTCGTGTTTCAAGTTCTGCTAATTGTTTGTATTGTGTGTATAGTTCGGAGTTCTTGTCGTCATTGATGGGGTAGAAGGGCTCCATGCCTTCTTGCCATTCTGTGCTGTATTCACGGCTAATAACGGTTTTGGGATTGTCATACACAGCTTGCTCGAATGTTTCAAAGTGCTTATGCTCAATTACTCGCGTGTATGGGATAATATTATCGGTGTAATTGATGACAGCATTGCCTTGATAGTTGGCAGTATCCAGTGCCTCGTTTTCGAAGCGTACTGTACGGTAATCCAATTTTCCAAATTGGTAGTTATAATATTCATCAATCTTGCCTGTAAAGACAATCTTGTCTGCAATACTCTCCCATTTCTCTCGTTCGTCAAAGAAATCCGTATTAGTCAGTGTCTCAATTCCTTGTAGTAGCCCTTCTATCAATAGGTTATATCCGCCAATAGGTATTCCCTGATATGTATCGTTGAAATAATTGTTGTCGTACACCATTCTTACAGGCAGGCGTCGAATGATAAATGCAGGCAGCTCATGACATGGTCGTCCCCATTGTTTTTCGGTATAACCTTTAATCAGTTTCTCGTAGATGTCTTTTCCTACTAAACAGAGTGCTTGTTCCTCTAGGTTTTTAGGTTCTTTTCCGTTGAGTGCAGCCAATGCTTGAGCTCGTTGTTCTGCTATTTTATCCTGTGCCTCCATTGGAGTGAGTACTCCCCACATCTGGTGAAATGTGTTCATGTTGAATGGGAGGTTGTATAGTTTGCCTTGGTAATTGGCTATAGGACAATTGGTATAGCGATTAAAGGGGACAATGCTGTTGACAAAGTCCCAAATGGCACGGTTATTGGTATGGAAGATGTGCGCTCCATATTTATGTACGTGGATGCCATGTTGCTCTTCGCAATAGACGTTACCTCCCAGGTGTGGGCGTTTGTCTATTACTAAGCATCGTTTGCCTGCTTGTTTAGCACGGTAAGCAAATGTAGCTCCAAATAATCCTGAGCCCACGATGAGATAGTCATAATATGCCATAATACTTTTGCTATTTACGGATTTGTTGTCAATGCTTGTTGGATTCTGCTGCATAATTCTGTCACGGGGATATATCCGTCGTTGTTTATCACTATGTCTGCTCGTTGCAGAAATTGTTCTGCATTTTGTGCTCGCATACGTGCACGTACCTGATCTATTGTAGAATGGTCTCGTGCTATGACGCGTTGTATGCGTATGTCCTCTGGTGCTGTAATGGCTACTACTTTGTCGCAAAGTGTATCCAATCCTGCCTGATATAAGATAGCACATTCAACAAAAATCAGGTTGTTGGGTGATGTGTTGCGTAGCGAAGTATTCCAACGCAGGATATCCGCTTTCACAGCAGGATGGACAATGGTGTTGAGTTTAGCCAAGAGTGACTTGTCTGCAAAGACCTGTTGTGCCACCCATGCAGTTTGATATACTCCATGGTCATATACCTCACTACCAAAGAGTTGCTCTATTTGTCGGCGCACTTCTTTATCTTCTAGAATCAGTCTTTTTGCTTCGCTATCGGTGTCATATACGGCATATCCCATCCTGCGTAATTGCTTTGCAATCACGCTTTTACCACTTCCTATACCACCTGTAATGCCAATAATCATAATTATGGATGTTGAATTAGAACTGGAAATAAATGAATGCTTGTAAGTCTGCAGTAACGAACTGATATACGCTTATTATTGCCACCACAGCGATTAGGATGATTGCCCAAATAGGCAAGGTGCAAAAACGGATTCTGTACCACCGTTTGATGCGAGTAGGAAGCCAATGTATGGCCATACCCAATACGAATAGTATTACCACATAGCGATATTCCCACAAGAAGTCAGGGATGATACTACTATTCCATGCCCCACCAATCTGATTGACCATATTCTTGGCCGTTTCCCATGCTTCCTGATTGGCTGTAGCAGGGTCAAGATTGCTACCCGAACGGAAGAATAAGCGTGTGAATGTTATAAAAACGAATGTCTGGAGTACTGCCCATGCTCCGCTTATCCACCCGATGACTCTTGCTCGCAATGTTCCCTGGATAGCGAAAAATCCCCAGCGTTCTATCCACCAATAGATATAACGAACGAAGGTGCCCAACCATATTGCCAATCCCCACACGAAAAAGAGGTTCCAGATCGGTGCATTCAGCAAGGCATAGGCTCCCCATAGGCTACCCATGAGCAGCGTCATCAGTAGCATTTTGATATTCCAATTCATTTTTGCCCACACCTTATATAGAATCATACCTGCCCCATTTAGCGCTCCCCAAATGACGAAGTTCCAACTGGCGCCATGCCATAATCCACCTAATAGCATTGTTATGAACGAGTTAAAGTTTCCTGCTGCAATCTTATTCTTCACAGGCTTTCCCATAATGCTCCGATTTCCTCCCAATGGAATATATAAGTAGCTCTTCAGCCAACGACTGAGGGACATGTGCCAACGACGCCAGAACTCTTGTGGGTTGCGCGACTTATAAGGTGAGTCAAAGTTCTGTGGCAAATAGAAGCCCATCAGCATGGCGATACCAATGGCTATGTCTGTGTATCCAGAGAAGTCGGCATAAACTTGCAAGGAATAGGCAAAGAGTGCAAACAGGTTCTCAAAACCACTGAATAGTAATGGATTCTCGAACACACGATCAATGAGGTTTACGGCTAGATAATCGCTTAGCACGATCTTTTTAATCAGTCCGTTGAGTATCCAGAAGATTGCTAATCCCGCCATGCGTCGGCTTAGTTGGAAGGGGCGATATAACTGCGGTATGAACTCATTAGCACGCACGATAGGGCCTGCCACTAAACCAGGGAAGAAACTGACATAAAATCCAAAATCCAAAATGTTTTTCACAGGTTTTACCTGTCCGCGATATACATCTATCGTGTATGACATCACTTGGAATAGATAAAATGATATACCTACAGGCAAGATAATCTTATCTACCATGAATCGCCCACTCTCCGAGAATCCGTTACCAATATAGGCAAAGATGTCAAACACAGCAAACTCAGTACCAATCAAATCGTTCACTACATTCGTGAAGAAATAAGCATATTTGAAGTAGCAGAGCAGTCCTAAATCTATCACCACGCTCAGTGCCAACCAGCATTTGGCTCGCCTTTCGCCTTTATCCCCATTGCCTTTCGCCTTGTATATCTGCTTCGCTATTAGCCAGTCGCTGAAGGTGACAAAGAGTAATATAAACAAGAATAGTCCACTAGTCTTGTAGTAGAAGAACCAACTCACCGCCATGAGGAAGATGTTGCGTAGGTGGAGGCGAGTATTCATGCCTCTCGCCTGTGTGCTTTGCGCACCCACTTCCATTATCATCGCAAACACCGCATACACCAATGCAAAAAACGCCCAGAAATAGAACTGGGTGAACAGCAACGGACTCTCGCTATTAAATCCAAATATGTGGGAGAAAAATTCCATTTTCTAGTTTGGTGTTTAATGTTTAGTGTTTAGTGAATCGGTCTGATAAGTCATCAGCCAATTATATAATTGTTTTCCGATTTTATTGGCACCTGCTCGTGTGAAATGCACATAGTCGCTGCCAGCCAATCCTATTTCTACCCAATGCACCATGCTATTCTTGCCACCCATGGCATCGTACATGCTCCAATAGGCTATTTGTTCTTCTGCAGCCATTTTCTTGAGTTGTTGGTCCATATATGGGATGAGTGGGTAAGTGGTCATCTCTCCATCAATACGAGTGGACATATCACTAGGCCCGATAAAAAGAATAGAAGCTTCTGGTGCACAAGCCCGTATATATCGTATCTGTTGGCGCAGGGTACTTCGTACATACCCACTGATGGTGGATGGATTCTCTGTCTGCGGAATCATATTGCCGCCAAACTGCAGGATGATGAGCCGAGTATTCGTTTCGCAGTAAAAGGTGCTGAGTTGTGTGCTGTCTATCTTCGTAAAAATATGTCCTGAGCAGCCTCGCATGGGGATATTATCCACAATCACGCCTGTTGGTGTCTCTAGGCTCACGCCATAGACGTTGTTTTTGCCATGCAGATGTAGTTGATAATGTGTAGTGCTGTCGGGAAGTTGGAAATTTTGAATTATGAATTTTGATTTTTTCATTTCTAATTCATCATTCTTACTTGTGTATGCGCTATCTGTAAGCAGGCGTATGCGGTTGAAGTAGTTGTGTGGTTTGAGTTTTTTGTTGATAGGTTCTATATGCATCACAATGTCTTCGCTACCAGGTACGAGTGTGCTGTCCATGACAGCCACCTGTCCCATGACTCCATAGCAGTTATTACCGTCTTCTAGTCGCATGGATTTGGGTCCGTAGATGAGGTATCGTTTTGGGCCTTGTTGTGCTGTTTGTACTATGCCATTTATGGATAACCATTGTCGTATAGTACGTGTAGGGATAGTCTGATGCAGAGGGAGTAGTCCTGTTCCGCCTCCACCATATTCTTTCTGCCACTGTTCTCGTAGGATACTAGTTATTCTGTCTTCTTCTATCTGTGAGTCGCCATAGTGTACCACTCTAACAGGCATGTTGCAGGCACTATCCAATGCCGCATAGAAGGCAGTGAGGTAGGCGCGAGAATCCGTATTTACTATCTTCACCTCTGGGATAATGGGTTGCGGTTTCTTCTCAAGACTATCTTTGGCTGCTAACGTATCGTGTTGAATGACGCTATCAGTTGGTATCAAAGCTATTGTATCCGCAGTTACCAATAGTGAATCATTCAAAATATCAAAATCTGTAATGGAATCTTTCTTCATGTCCAGTGCTTGAGCGATTGTAGGCCAACGCAAGTGGTATGTCCCCAGGAAAAAACCACCATCTGGAACCAATAAACAGACTACGCCTAAAAGCGCAATCACCGTCCAGATGATATATGCAATATGCCGCGGCTGCATGAGTTATTAGTGAATAATTAATAGTTACTATCTTTTTTGAGATACGAGTGAATTACGGTGCAAAGGTACACAAAAAAAAGCACATACGCAAGTGCGCAGCGTATTTTTTTAGGTTATAGGTTAAAGGTTACAAATTAAAGGTTATAGGTTAATAGATAATTAAAGGTTATAGGTTAATAGATTATATGAAGGGATAAATATCTCCTGCTCTGTGGGCAGAGATCTGTACGCGCAGATAGTTGCTCATCCTTTCCTTTCGGACAGAAATTTAAACTATCTAAACTGTATGGGGGGGTAGAGTTGATGTGCTTCAGTAATCCGATGATTAAATTGTTATACTACTAGGTAGACAGAGGGATACGAATCACTAATTAATCACTAATTAATCACTAACTAATCACTAATATATATCTAATTTCCGATAAGACTCCGGATGCTTGTTAATAGGACACTCGCTGGAATACCCGCGAGTGCAGAATAACTAACTGCAGCAAACACGTCAAAACAAGACAAGTTGCTGTAGCAAACAAGTGAGAATAGAACAAGTGGCAGAAAAGAGCAAAAAAACTCACTTCTTCCACAACGCTTGGGTGAAGAGAAGCAGGACGGTGAAAATCTCCAAACGGCCAATTAGCATCACAAAGCTCATTACCCATTTTGCCAACGTAGGGAAACTAGCATACGTACCAGCCGGGCCAAACTGACCAATACTGATACCAACATTGCCTATAGCCGACACGGCAGACCCTATCGCCTCATCAAAGGCGACACCCGTCGCACAGAAAATAACGACTGTCACAACAATAATAAATATATAAAGAATCAAAAACGCCATGATGTTATTAATCGTTTGCTGCGGCACCGTTTTCGCGTTCAGTTTCACAGGGATAATAGCATTGGGATGGATACGGCGTTGGAACTCCGCCACACCATTCTTGATGATGATGGACAGGCGAACCCACTTGATGCCACCTGCAGTACTACCCGCACATGCACCCGTCAGCATCAGAAAGAATATCACCACCCATGCCACCACAGGCCAATACATGTAGTCAGAAATCGTATAGCCTGTACTGGTCATCGAACTTATTACCGTGAACAAACTATCGCGGAAAGCACGTTCCATCTCTAGGCCCGACCACCCTGGGCGAGCAATATACAGCCCCAGCGTCAGTAGCACGGCAAACACCACTACGGATACACTATACCAACGCAGCTCCTCATCCTTGAAGAAATATCGCGTCTTGCCACGAAGGAGGTAGATAAGCAACACGAAGTTAATACCTGAGATAAACATGAAGAACGTCACTGTATAATGGATAGCAGCTGAGTCGTAGAATGCTAGGCTGGTATTATGCGTGGAGAAACCACCCGTGGCAATCGTAGAGAAAGAGTGGCACACGGCATCAAATACGTCCATCCCACACAACCACAACGAAAACACCTCCGCAAGTGTCAATAGAACATAGATAGTCCACATCATTTTTGCCGTATCAGCAATACGGGGCGATACTTTCTCGTATGTCAGCCCTGACACTTCTGCTGCATACAACTGCATACCATTCAAACCGAAGATAGGTAAGATAGCAATAGACAGCACAATAATTCCCATACCGCCAATCCATTGCGTGAGAGAACGCCAGAAGAGTAGACCATGCGTAATTACCTCTAAATCAGGGATGATAGTAGCACCTGTAGTTGTAAAACCCGACATACTCTCAAACCACGCATCGGTCAGAGTAGGCACTTGACCGCTTAGGTAATAAGGCAGAAGGCCAAATGCCGAGAATACCACCCAGACCATCGCGACTATTACATAGCCCTCACGTTCCCCCATACGACTCTCTGCACGACGCCCCACCAACAATCCTAACACACCAGATAGCAACGTGATAATGATTGAGAGCAGAAAAACACCACTGTCCGCCTCACCATACCACAGACTAACGAACAACGCCATAGCCATAAAAACCGACTCAATGAGCAGCAAGGCGCCCATCGTGCGAAAGACCATTCGGGTGTTAAATGTGCGTGTCATAGTGATCTACAATTGGACGATTGAAATTTACAATTTATTGAAAGAACTTCTCTAGTTGTCTGATTACTTGGCTTTTGCAGAAGACTACCACCTGGTCGCCTTGTAGGATTTGAGTATCGCCATTGACTAATATACCCTCACCGGCACGTACTATAGCACCAATATTAGCATCCTTAGGCAAACGCATATCACGAATTTTGCAGCGAGTAATCCGGCTATTCTCCTCCGCCATAAATTCCACAATCTCGGCATCAGCACTGGTCAGATTGCGTACGTTGAGCACACTGGCATCTAGTAACATCTGGTAAATATACGAAGCTGCAATAGTTTTTTTGTTCAGAACCGTACCAATCTCTAAACCTTCTGCCATAGATATATAGTCAATATTCTCCACTTCAGCAATGGTTTTCTTCACGCCAAAACGTTTGGCTGCCATACATGCAAAGATGTTGGCTTCGCTATTATCGGTAACAGCTACAAAAGCGTCTGCATCCTCTATCCCTTCGTCCTTCAATACCTCCATGTCACTACCATCAGCATTGATGATCAGGGCATTATTGACTTTCTCGCTGAGGTGATAGCACAACTCGCGGTCAGCCTCAAGAATCTTGATATTGAGATCATCGGGTAGGTTTTGGACCGTCTTTTGGGCAATCTTGGATCCACCAAAGAAAATGATGTTGTGGATTTCTTTCTTCTGCTTGCCTAGTTGCTCACGTAGAACCTTCATGTTTTCTCTCGTGCAGACGGCATAGACCATATCATCAGCCTTAATCTCGTCGGGACCCGTAGGAATGATAGTCGTTTGTCCTCGTTTGATTGCCACTACACGGTAGAGCCCATGGCTGAAGAATCCCGACATAAATGGTTTGCCTATCACTTCTGCTCCTTCCCGCACTTTCACTACACACAACTCCAGTGCACCATCGCATAAGGTGAGATGGTAACGCATCCAGTTGGTCTTGAGAGAAGCCGTGATTTCTTGCGCTGCCAGTAACTCTGGATAGATGAGGTGATTAAGGCCCATCTGCTCGAAGATATGCTTGTTCTCTGGGATAAGATATTCATAGTTATCAATTCGCGCAAGGGTCTTCTTTGCCCCTAACTGATTAGCCAGCAGGCAAGCGGTGATATTATCCGACTCGGACGGAGTAACCGCGATGAAAAGATCCACATCCTTGACACCGATGCTTTTTAAGTCGTGTATGGACATCGGACTACCCACCTTGGTGAGTAAGTCATAACTAGCATCTAAATCACCTAAACGATCTTGACGCTCATCAATGAGACTAATATCCATATCTTCGTTGGACAGCAGTTTAGCCAAATGACGACCTACTGCTCCAGCGCCTGCAATAATGATTCGCATATGCCTTGTTTATCTAGTTTCAATAAGTGATATAATTCCTCGGTACTACCATGCTCCACAAACTGGTCATTTACTCCCAAGCGTATAACATATGGTGTGTAACCATTATCCGCCATAAACTCAAGCACAGCACTACCTAAGCCGCCACTAATCACACCATCCTCTACGGTAATGATTTTGGTAAAGCGTTTGCCTATTTCATGTAATAACTGATCATCCATCGGCTTGAGCCATCGCATATCGTAGTGAGCCACCTTATGCTCATTGCCTAATAGCTCAATCGCCTCCCTAACGGTATAACCAATCGCACCAAGCGATAGTATCGCCACTTTTGCTTCTTCACTTTCTCTCAAACATATCCCTTTTCCCATTTCCCATAGCCCATTGTCCGTAGCCCATTGTCTGTCGCTTTCAATCGTTCTTCCGCGAGGGTAACGGATTGCTATCGGACCATCGTAGTCTTTGGCTAAGGTCATCATCTCACGTAGGTCATTAGCTGTCATAGGGGCCCCGATAACCATATTAGGTATAGGTCGCAAGTATGCCAAATCCAATAGACCATGATGCGTAGCACCATCATTTCCCACAATACCCGCTCGGTCAATACAAAAGATAACATGCAACTTAGGCAGTGCCACATCGTGGATGATATTGTCGTATGCGCGTTGTAAGAAACTAGAATAGATATTGCAATACGGTATTAATCCCGCTTTTGCCATTCCCGCAGAGAATGTGACTGCATGCCCTTCTGCTATGCCGACGTCGAATACGCGTTCGGGCAATTCGTGCTGCATGATAGTCATGCTGCAACCACTTGGCATTGCAGGCGTAATACCAACTATACGCTCATCGTCTTTTGCCAATTGCAGCAGTTGTTCGCCAAACACTTCTTGCCATAATTTTCGCCTTTCGCCCTTCACTTTTCGTTTCCCAGTCTCTACACTAAACTCACCAGGAGCATGCCAGGTTGTCTGGTCATTTTCAGCGGGTTCGTATCCTTTCCCTTTCTTGGTAATAATATGCAATACTTTTGGTCCTTCGTAGTCTTTTATTTCTTTGAATATGCGTACCAAGTTTAGTACATCATGGCCATCTGCAGGACCGAAATAACGTAGGTTAAGCCCCTGGAAGATATTATTATCCTGTTTGGTCAGTGTGGCTTTGATATTATTGAAAATACGCTGGATGCGACCCTTATTGGAATCGTTAATCAAATGTAACTTGCGTGCAAGATTATATCCCCACCATCGCCAGTTATTGTAGCGTTTGCTAGTAGTGATATCCACCAAATATTGCGTAAACCCGCCTTTGATAGGGTCGATAGCCATATTATTGTCGTTGAGGACAATGAGCAGGTTGTTTTTATTCATAGAGGTATTGTTCAACCCCTCGAATGCCAATCCACCTGTCATGGCACCATCACCAATAATAGCTACTACTCTTCGTTTCCCGACTTCCGATAATCGATAGCCAATATCCGTTCCCAAGGCTGCTGATATACTATTGCTGGCATGACCAGCGATAAAAGCATCATATTCGCTCTCTGCTGGGGTAGGGAAGGGGGCTAAGCCTTTGAACTGACGGTTGGTGTGAAAACGAGCTCTTCGGCCCGTGAGAATCTTATGTGCGTATGCTTGATGACCTACATCCCAAATAAGTTGGTCGTTGGGCGTATCAAAAACATAGTGTAGTGCAACGGTTAATTCTACTGTACCGAGCGAGGAACCTAAATGCCCAGGATTATGGCTCAACTGCTGAATAATAAAATCGCGCACCTCATTGCACACTTGAGGCAATGCCTCTAGAGGCAACGACTTCAAATCGCTGGGGTAATATATTGTATTGAGATACTGATATTCCATATTATCTTGGCGGCAAATTGTATTTTTTTAGCGTGCAAAGTTACAAAAATATATCCAAATAGCAAAATTTACGTAGTATAATCTGCGATTTTTATGTTAGTGGGTGAAAAATATCCATTCCGAAGGCTTGTGTAAAAGCATTTATCTCCTTCAGTTTTTGGGCGGTATTCAGCATAATACCTTGTTCAGACATCAGCAGAATACGATCCGACAACTGTATAGCCAAATCCAACTCGTGAGTAGAGATTAGAATCGTTTTGTTTTTCTCGTGTGCTAGCTGTCGCAGTAGTTGCAAGATCCGAATACGGTTGGGTAGGTCAAGGTGTGCAGTTGGTTCGTCCAAGAGGATGGTAGGTGTCTCTTGCGCAATAGCTTTAGCAATCAGTATGCGCTGCTTCTCACCATCGGAATGGGCATTGAAAGGCGAGTGCAGCATGGCAGTAGGATATAAGCCAACTGCTTCTATCGATTGGGAGATAGTCATTTCGTCAAGGTTGGATAACCCACCCAAAAAAGATGAATAAGGATAACGTCCCATGGCTACTACATCATGCACAGAGGTACTCTCTAAACTTAATCGCTCAGTCAAAACAAGCGCAATAGATGGATGAGTGGGGCAGCCTGATGCAGCAGTAGATGGCACATTTGGATGAATAGTGAAACTACCATTTATGGCAGGTAGTAACCCTGCAAGTGTACGAAGTAAAGTGGATTTACCACATCCATTTTTACCAAGCATACAAACCATTTCTCCCCGATGCAGGGAGAAACTTACATTGCGCTGCACGATCGCATGATCGTAGCCAATCGTGAGGTTATTCGTAGAAATAGATACGTTGGACACGGCGTGAAATGGAGGTTAAAACTTCGTATGGGATAGTGCCAAGCCTATTGGCTAGTTCTTGTATAGGTAGTTGTTCTCCAAAAATAATGGCATAATCGCCTGGTTGTGCATCTGTGCCAGTAACGTCAATCATCGTTTGATCCATGCATACATTCCCCACTACAGGACAACGTTTGCCTCGAACCAACACTTCACCCCCATAATTGGAGAAACGCCGATCAAAGCCGTCCGCATAGCCAATAGGAATAACTGCTATTTGTCGTGGTTCGCATAGCGTCGTTTGTCTGCCATATCCAATAGTAGCCTTGGCAGGCACAGTCTTGATACTGAGTATGGTAGTCTTGAGTGTGCAAACGTTGGTGAGACCATTAGTTGATGGATGATGGGCGTTGGAGTGAAGGAAAGAGAATCCATAGAGCCCAATACCCAAACGACACATATCAAAATGGTATTCTGGGAATCGCTCTATACCTGCAGTATTACATATATGCAGCAATGGACGGTATGGCAAAGCAGCAACAAGACGCATGGCACAATTCTGAAAATAAGTAGCTTGTTCATGGGTGAAAACATCAAATTGTGTTTCATCGCTACCTGCGAAATGCGAGAAGATACTAGCCACACGCACAGCCTTCTGCCTTTGAAGACGAGCAATCAACTGGGGCATATCTTCCTGATAGAAACCTAGGCGATGCATGCCCGAATCAATCTTGATGTGAATGGGTAGATCCTCTAATCCCTTGACTTCTGCCACCTGAATAATGTCTTCGAGGACTTGGAATGAATAAATATTAGGCTGTAAATTATTCTCGATGATAAGATCTAACGCAGCCATTTCTGGATCCATGATGATGATAGGCAACGTGATACCTGCTTTGCGCAGTTCCACTCCCTCATCTGCAACGGCAACGGCTAAGTAATCCACCATGCTACACTGCTGTAATGCACGACTAACGTCCACACTACCAGCACCATATGCAAAGGCTTTTACCATGCAAGTGAGCCGAGAAGAATCAGGTAATAGCGAACGGAAATAACGTACATTATTTATCAAAGCCGACAAGTTGACCTCCAGAATAGTCTCATGAGTCTGATGTAGGATGCGTTGTATGATGGTATCCTCATCATATCCTAGAGCTCTCATCACTGCTGCACAAGTGCGGACATTTTGGTGCGTAGGGTCTTCGATAAGCGTAGGACAGTCTGTAAAAAGTAGCATTTTCTCAGCTCGCTTAGCCGCTAGGGACGGGAAGTTTTCACCATGCTCTGCACCAATATATGTGATTACACCAATCGTAGGCTGTATGATAGGTTGCAGTCTCTCCATCTCCCCCATTTTAGATATACCCGCCTCAAAAATAGCAAGTTGTGTTTGCTGGTTGAGTTGCCATACAGATAAAGGTACGCCAATTTGTGAGTTGTATGACTTCGGAGAACGAGTGATGTGATAGTCTTCTTTGAGCAGTTGGTAAAGCCATTCCTTTACCACAGTTTTGCCATTGGAGCCTGTGATGCCGATAACTGGTCCATGATAGAGTGAACGTTTGTATGCTGCGAGAGCTTGTAGAGCGGCGAGGGAGGAGTCAACTACTATGAAAACAACTTGATCTAATTGGGCTGGTTGAACTAGTTGATCTAGAGAGCTTTTCTCTAGTACAAATGCTTTTACACCGCGCTCGGCGAGCTGAGGTATAAACTTTGCACCATCGTTTTTTTCGGTCTTGAACGCGAAGAAAAGTGTAGATTCAGGCTCGTTCCCGAGTTTACGGCTATCGGTGAGCAAATGACGAATATCCAAACTCTGCAAGTCGTTGGTATTGCCCAAAACTTGCAGAGAAGGAATTGTTAGTATGATTTCTCGGATTAACATCCCTCAAATTGTTGGAGGAAGCGAACATCGTTTTCTGAGAACAGACGGAGGTCTTTGACACGGTACTTGAGATTGGTTATACGCTCTACACCCAAGCCAAAAGCATAACCTGTATATACTTTAGAATCAATACCACAGTACCTTAGCACGTTAGGATCAACCATGCCACAACCGAGGATTTCTACCCATCCTGTTCCCTTGCAGAAAGAACAACCTTTTCCACCGCAGAGATCACAAGATATATCCATCTCAGCCGAAGGCTCTGTAAATGGGAAATAACTTGGGCGGAGGCGAATCTGCGTTTCAGGACCGAACATCTCTTTTGCAAAATACATAAGTACCTCTCTAAGATCTGCAAAACTGACATTCTTGTCGATATAAAGTCCTTCTACCTGATGGAAGAAACAATGTGCACGTGCCGAGATAGCTTCGTTGCGATAAACGCGACCGGGACATAGCACGCGAATAGGTGGTTGCTGGCTGAGCATGGTACGCGTTTGCACACTGGATGTATGCGAACGTAGCAAAATGTCGGATGGCTTTTGTACACCAATCTCTTTCTCAATAAAGAAGGTATCCTGCATGTCGCGAGCAGGGTGCTCTGGTGCAAAATTCAGCAAGGAGTACACGTGGTTATCATCCTCTACCTCAGGACCTTCCGCTACGGTGAAACCCACGCGTGAGAAAATGTCAATAATTTGCTCGCGTACCAACGATAGTGGATGTCGGGTACCAAGTGCGATTGGGTCAGGCGTACGTGTGAGGTCAAGTTCCTCACGAGCCTTGTTTGCTCCATTGGCTTCTACCTCCTCGCGGAGTTCGTTGAGGCGTGCTTCGTAGGTTTGGCGCAGAGCATTGAGTGCTTGACCAATCTCACGTTTCTCCTCTTTGGGAACTTCGCGAAACTCGTTGAAGAGTTCAGTAACTAAACCTTTCTTACTAAGATATTTAATGCGCAAAGCCTCTACTTGCTCTGCGTTAGTAGCTTGCAAGTCAGCCACTTGGCTGAGCAAGTCTTGTATTTTTTCTTTTATAGCCATAATCGTGTAATATACTACCAATCTGCAAAGGTACAACAAAATTTACAAATATGCAAATAGATAGCGTATTTTTTATAAAAATATTAGATTTCATTTGCGTATTTACGATTTTTTTACTACCTTTGCCGCGAATTTATGAACCCCGCTCGAAAGGGCGTAACTATTTTACAATTATGGCAAATGAAAAACAACAGTTCGTTGACGAACTAAAGGATCTCCTACAAAAAAATGTAGCTGAAGTGAAAGAACAAGTAGAAAACCTGAAAACACAATTCTACCGTCTTTATCATCAAGAATTAGAAGCTCAAAAGAAAGTCGCTCAAGAAGCATCTGCAGCCGCTGGTGAAGTGCTAGAGAACTGGGTGCCATCTGTAGATGAACTAGAGCAAGAGTTCCGTGAACTGTTGAACCAATATAAACAGCGTCGTGCTGAACTGCAAAAACAAGTAGAAGAAGAACAAACACAAAACTTGCTGCGCAAAGAAAATATCCTGGCACAAATGAAAGAAATGGCGGATGCTGAAACTGCTGATGTAATGGATAATCTTAAGAAAATGCGTGAATTACAAGCAGAATGGAAAACTATCGGCCCCGTTCCAGCGCCTAGGACACAAGAGATTTGGAAAAACTACCAACAATACCAAGAACGCTTTTATGACTTAGTGAAAATTAATATTGAGTTGCGCGACTTGGACTTCAAGAAGAACTTGGAACTGAAAACCTTGCTCTGCGAGGCAGCTGAGAAGTTGCAAAATAATCTTAACATAGTGGAAGCCAATCGCGCGTTGCAACAACTCCATGATGAGTGGGCAGAGATTGGTCCTGTAGCACGTGAGTTGCGTGAAGATCTATGGAATCGTTTCAAACAAGCTAGCAGTGTGATTAACAAAAAGCATCAAGCCTATTTCGATGAGTTGCACGCTAAGGAGAACGAGAACTTGGAGAAGAAACAAGCATTGATTGAACGCCTCAAATGTGTGAATATCAATCAGTTGAAATCAAATAAACAATGGGATGAGGCTACCGAGAAAGTGCAAGGAATTCAACAAGAGTGGCGCACTATTGGTTTTGCTCCAAAGAAACAAAATCAAGCTATATACAACGAGTATCGTGCGTTATGCGAGGCTTTCTTTAAAGCCAAAACCGCTTATTACAAAGGTATGCGTGATGAGTTTAGCGAGAACTTGAAAAAGAAACGTGAACTGATAGAAGCTGCTGAGGCTCTACAAGATAGTCTTGATTGGACAGAAACTACCAATAAACTGATTGAACTTCAACAGCAGTGGAAGAAAGTAGGACCTGTTGCTCGTAAATACTCCGATGATCTATGGAAACGATTTACATCAGCTTGTGACTCGTTCTTCGATGCTAAACGTGAGGCTACCAAAGAACTACGTGCGCAATATGCTCAAAAACGTGCAGAAGCTAAAGAGCGTTGGAGCAAGAAAGTGGATCAAATGACTGACCGTCAGAAACTAATCAAAATGTACGAGAATCTCGTGCAAGAAATTAAAACCGCTGAGAATAATATCCTCTTCTTCACAGGCAAATCCAAAACTGCGAACAAATTAGTGGATGATATGCGTAAGAAGATTGATATTCTTAAGAGTCAACTGGCTGATTTAGAGAATAAAATCAACCAAATGGACGTAGAATGAGCGAACTAATCCGATATAAAAACGTGGAAATCTGTCAGGACGAACAAATAGTTCTGAGGGATGTGAATATAATTGTATCTTCGGGTGAGATGGTGTATTTGCTGGGTCGTGTAGGCAGCGGCAAATCAAGTTTCATGAAAACCATTTATGGTGAATTGCCCTTGGAAGGATCCGAAGCAATGGCTCTTGGTTACGATTTGATGAAACTTCGTCGCTGTGATATTCCATATCTGCGCAGAAAAGTGGGCGTAGTGTTTCAGGATTTTCAATTGCTAGTTGATCGTAATGTGGAAGAGAACCTGTTGTTTGTATTGAAAGCTACAGGATGGAAGGATAAACAAGCAATGAAAAATAATATCCACGATGTTCTAAAGCAAGTTGGTATGGAGGAAAAAGCATATAAAATGCCTTATCAACTTTCTGGAGGAGAACAACAACGTGTGGTAATAGCGCGAGCATTGCTCAATGCTCCAGGACTAATTCTTGCCGATGAACCGACTGGAAATCTTGATCCTGAGACTGGAAAGGGTATTATGGAACTACTTTATAGCATCAGCCAAGCGGGTATGACAGTAATTATGTCCACTCACAACCCTATGTGGCCAGAACAGTATCCAGGACGTAAATTGCAATTTACTGATGGTAAGATTAGCGAGATATAATCAAATCGCATATTTAAATGGACATTCAGTAGAATGTCCATTTTTTTTGTTAGTAGTCAAACTTGTACGTCATTAAGATCACATGCTTGTGTGTGTACGCATGTGTGAGAGCGATAGCACCGCTATCTAAGATATCAAATTCACGACTATAGACGTAGTTGTAGCGATATGCCAGATTGAGGGTATTTTTTTTATTTACTTTCCATTGCAAACCTATTTCAGGGCGCAATTCGTTGATATACTGACCATAGTATTTAGCATTCAATGTGTTGAATAATTCCATCTTGGCGACGATACTTAGGGGCTGATTAGGTATAATATATACAGCTTGTAGGCGTGAACGCAGAATATAATCAACTCGGTTCTTCTCGCGCAAATCTATTTCATCAGCACGAGCATCTAGCATCAGTCGTTCCCGCAACGATAATTTCCATTGACCGAGTTTCACTTGACCCGTAGCATCTATATTTACACGATGACGCAGAAATTTATTAGGGTCATTCCAACCTTGATTACCATACAATTTGAGCACATATCCAGCACTTATCGAAAGGTACTCTATGGGTGTATATGCCAATGAGATAGTAGTGTGCGATCGGTGAGCTGGTATACTACGAATTTCCTCTTCTAGAGTGAGTTTCAGCCCATGGCAGAACGATTTGACAAACGATGCGATCACATGCACCTCAGCTGTTTGCTTGCTAGTGGTATCAGTTGCCGCTATTTCTTGCGCATATATCCAATATGGAAGTAGTAAAAAACCAACTAGGGATAGTATTTTCTTGAATCCAAAATGCATAATTCAAAATTGGCTAAACGTGAGTGCAAATAGTCGCATTTGTTTGAGCATAGCATTGAGTCCGTTGCTTCGAGTAGGAGAAAGGTGTTCGCGGAGATTAATTTCATCAATGAAGTACAATTCTGTATCCACAATCTCTTTAGGTGTGTGGCCGCTCAAGACACGAATCAATAAAGCTACAATACCCTTTACCAAGATAGCATCTGAATCGCCATGGTATATTACTTTTCCGTCTTGCATTTCAGCAGTGAACCACACTTTAGACTGGCAGCCGTCAATGAGGTTCTGTTCGGTCTTTGCGCTTTCTGGGAAAGGCTCCAACCCATTTCCATAATCAATGAGCATACCATATCTATCCATCCAGTCGTCGAAACTGCTGAATTCCTCAATTATTTCATCTTGTATGAGATTAATTTCCATAATTGTTCCGCTATATGTTTATCGTCTTCTTCTGCTATTTCTTGTATAGGTGCTTCAATCACATAATCCGCTTTCATGTAGAATGGTTCGCGCGCCTGCAATTGCAAAGTGATGAATGCTAATAGTTCTTCTTCAGTCCGCCCTTGTAGTATGGGTCGATTGCTTAAGTCAGTTAGCATAAGTCGTTTAGCCAAATGCTTTGGCTGCCACTTGATATAAATGCTAGTACCTAGTTCCGCCAAACATTCCATATTATCTTCCCAACATGGATAACCACCACCTGTGGCATAAACCACATTTTCGATAGGTAGCTCTGCTAGGTCTTCTACGACATATTTCTCTTTGTGTCGGAAATCTTTGATACCATGTTCGCGTATAAACTCTGCAGGTGTTTTGCTATGAATTTCTGCAAAAGCTTCATCTAAATCTACGAAATTCCATCCTAATTTGTCCGCTAAAAGGCGACCAATGGTGGTCTTCCCTGCTGCCATATACCCAATCAAGTAAATAGGTAGTTTCATCGTTGTGGTGTGTAGTCAAAATTGTCGTTATCGCGCCAAAGGATTCTTCCATCCTCAATATATGCCAGTGGAAATGCGGATTTGAATGGTGGTTTGATGAAACCAATAAGTTGCCACTCCTTATTATATATGCGCGCGTGGGAAGAACATATGGGAGCGCAGATGGTTTGGATTATGAAGATAGAATCGTTGCAGATTAGCGTATCGCATGTGTAAGTAATTTCATATGCCCCTTGTGTTTCATCATTTGCGCATACAATGGAGGTGTCGAAAAATATTAATCCCACGATACATGCGAGAATTAACATCCAATGGATATTTGCTTTCCTATGTATCATTTTTCCGTTATTAAGACTACTGCATATGCAGCCATCCCTTCTTTTCTGCCTACAAATCCAAGTTGCTCGGTTGTAGTAGCTTTAATGCTGATTTGTCCTTCGCTTACGCCCATTACTTGCGCTAAACAAGTTGTCATAGCAGGAATATATGGGTTGAGTTTAGGTATTTCGGCACAAATAGTACAATCGCAATTGCCAAGTTCATATCCCGCTTCTCGCAGCATCGTGATAACCTCTCGAAGTAGTATCTTAGAGTCAATATTCTCGTACGCATTCCCTTTAATGGGAGGAAAATGATAGCCAATATCGCGCATAGCTGCAGCTCCGAGAAGTGCATCACATAATGCATGAATTAGGACATCCGCATCGGAATGTCCCAATAATCCTATTTCTGCGGGTACAAGAATGCCTCCCAACCATAATTGTCGATTGGGGGCATAAACGTGCACATCATATCCGAAACCAATACGCATTATCTGCGATTGTTAACAAGGTCTTTGATACCAGCTAAGTCAAATCCAAGTGTGAAACGCATAGTTCCGTCAAGAGGATTGGATGGTGCGGTAGCAATACAATATGCAAAATCCAACGAGAAAATACTGAGTTTGAATCCTGCACCTACAGTTACATAACGACGATTACCCTTGTAGTAGTTCTCGTGGCTATAACCTACACGACCAAAGAATTGACGATTGTAGCTATACTCTAGACCTACGCCCCACTGAATCTCTTGTAACTCTTCTACTGCAGCAGATACTTGTTTACCTGTATTCTCATCGTAGTAACCAGGCGCATCACAGAATGATTGCCACCAACCTGTAGGAGAAGATACTTCGGACATGTCGGTTTGATCGTATCTTCCTCCCTCGCCATTGTTGGCAAATTTAGACTCATAGGTAGGAACGAGCATCTTGTTAGCTTCTGCAGTAATCATGAGTCGGTTGTAATCATCGAATGGCAACTCGTAACTAACACCCAAGCGTACGTTAGCTGGGATAAAGTTCTGAGTGTCATCTTCATCGTATGACATTTTACCACCGAGATTGCTGATGTTGAGACCTACACCAAGATAACTTTCTCCCATAGGCAACTCTAGAGGTTGGCGATAGTACAATGAGATGTCGGCAGCCATAGTCCAAGCAGGAACCATCTCAATAGCTGTTTGGTTGGCAGAAGTGTTGGCACCATTGTTGAGGTCGCTATATAAGAAGCGCAAAGCCACAGCCATACTGAGGTACTCATGTAATTTACGTGAATATGCCACATCTAATGCCCACTCGTTAGGCTTTGCTTGCGAGAAGAATTGACCTGCATCATCTAATAATTGCACCTCACCCATAGAGAAATAAGTGAAACTACCAGAAATTGTACCTGCCATATCGCCCATGTTGTAATAACCTGCAATATATGCCAAATTGATGTCATTGACTAACTTGGTCAACCAAGGAGTGTAGTTAACAGTTAAACCACCTTTGCTTTCCATAAAAGCATATTTAGAGGGGTTCCAGTGTTGTGCATTGAGGTCGGGATTGGTGGCAGCACCAAGATCACCCATACCTGCAGCGCGTGCATCAGGGGCGATAGTAAGCGATGGCATGGAAGTATTCACAGGATTAGTAGCCATCATTGACATTGTAAGACCACAAATGGTCAGTACGGATAAAAAGATTCTTTTCATTGATAAATTATTTTTGTTGTTAATATTCAATTTATACCACAGGTGTGTCCCTTAGTGATGTTAGCTAATTTTCTAAAAATGTTTCATAGGCTTTATTCACGAATTATAATTTTTCCTGCATTGGATACAAATTCCGAAGTAGGGGTTTTAATTTTCACTAAATATACATAGACGCCAGGTGCAGCATTGATTTCATTCATGTTCCATTGTATGCCTTCTGTGCCAATTTGTTGGTGAGATTTTAGTAATCTGCCACAGAGATCATACATATAGATTTCGGTTTGAATCACTTCGTTAGGTTGGTCAAACTCAATTTGAAAATTCAATACCCCCGTGGTTGCCACAGGATTAGGGTAAGATAATATTTGATATATAGTTGGATTCATTCCTTTTACTACATGGAAATTGAGTGTCGCAGTATTGCTATTATTGATTAAATCCCATGCGCGGAAAGTTATGTGGTGTGTTCCTTCGGTCATCTCTGGCATTCTGTAACTGACAGTGCCTTGTTGATAACTATTGCTGTGTGCCGTAAAATAGTCATTTAACACGAAAGTGAGTTTAGGATTATTGTCCACAATTAGTAGTAAGTCGTGTCCTATGCCTGCTCCTGCGGTATTGATACCATTTTTATCGTAGATATCGGCGTAGAAATGAGGATACTCATATGTCTTCCCGCCATCCACAAAAGCTGGATGGTTGAGATACAAGTGAATCTTTGGACCGATAGTATCAACAATCTCTACAGAGCTACTGCCACCGATGATGAAATCTTCAAAGTATCCAACACCTTCTCCACGCGACTCTTGATCATATGCATAATAGGCGATTCTTCCTTTACCGTAATTATATCGAATGTCCTTTGGCACCATGAATGTGTATTCAAACTTACCATTTACTACCGTTGTTTTACCCGTAAACAACGTGTTAGGATAGTCGTTGAAGGTAAGTTTTACTTTTTTTGTTTCATCTATCTCGTCATTGTCTCGTGTCAGTACCTGTTGTTGTTTATCCCAGATGGTTATGTCCATTGGACCATTGAACCAAGTGGCAGTATCACCTGTAATATCTTTAATGTATCCTTGGACTGTTTGTACTGTTAATGCATGTATCGTATCCAATTGTGAAGTGGTAACAATTTGATAGTCGGTAGGATAATTTAATCGTATTGCAGGATCGCCTAAAAGGATGTATGACATTTTATTAGAGTCAACCCCTGTATTATTTTTAGCTATATAGGTGGCTTCGCCGATTGTCATATTATAGGAAAAAATATCCTTATGTCCATAAATCGTATCGCAGAAATTCCTATTGAAGATTGTGTTTTGTGTTGCAAATACTGTACGGCAGGCAGATAATACGCCAATAGCACCTCCATGTGGATTCAGTACTGCTTCTTCACCTGCCGAAGGAATATGACCATCAAAGTGTGAGAAACTGCAAGTAGCTAAGAACCAGAAACCCCAATTGGTATTGCTCATATTGCGTATATCTTGACTCGTCATAAAGAGCTCGTTAGTAATATTGTTGTATCCTCCGTGCCCTGAATAGTTCATAAAGAGTACTCCATTGTTAATCATATTGTCAAATTGATTTTTTGCCAATGGATATCTCTCGCCTGCCGCATTAACCTCTTGTGTATAAGCGTCCAGATAAATTTTGTGTAGTACGAAATTAGGATTCTCTTTGCGCAGTTTTTCAGCTCCTTCATCTGCGGTTTCTACATGTAGTCCGTGGTTGCCGTCATCCGCCAAGAAGCATATTTGGCTTTTCCATTTACCTAGCGTCTTATCATCCATGTAGTTGCAGAGTTTGTCTACCACTTGAGTGGCTTGTTGCAAGGTGCGTACTGGCAAACGACCTACGCCAATACTCATCTTAGCTTTTGTTTCATCGAACCTTCCGCTGGCATCCACTCCAGCATTATCTTCTAGGAATCCGCAATAGTCATCTGTAGCGTATGCCTCTGTTTCTATGGTGGAATTTTTAGCCTCAAATACTAATAGGCGACTCACACCTGAAGCGTCGCCTAGCAGGTTTCGATTATCATAAGAGGCATTGCCCATCAATAACAAATTCTTCGGACGTTCAGCTGTGTTTCCATTAGCACGATCATATAACATCTTCATGAACCAACGGTATGCACTGACATCTGGTGTCCCAGAAGAAAATTCATTGTACACTTCTTCATCCGTGACGACAGCCCATGTGATATGGTCCACTTCTTCGTGCTTTCGGGCTAGACGAATCGCTTGCTCGCGAAACTCTTCAGGGCAGATGATTACATAATCTTTGTTGCGTAGTGCATGCAGATTCTGATTTTTGATTACGCCCATATATGATGGTTTATGCCAATTGGTAGCTCTAACATCTACAGCCATGTATTTTTCAACTTGCGCATTGCTACCAATCCATGTCATCTGGTTCTGATTAATAGTAGTAGGTATTTGCTCGATGTTTACTCCATCTGTTACACGCCAAATCTGTGTAGTAGCTGTAGCGTTTGTGAGGGTAAAGCGGGTATTTAGGGTTTGGAATAGGTAATTTGTATTGCATATACTAATGGCACTGCCTTGTAACGTGAGTTGTAGAGGAACGTTAAGTTCTATATAATTTACGTAGCCCATCGAAGATGATTCGCTAGAAGCATAATCATAGTATAGTGCCACATTTTGTCTACCTGTTGTTTGTGGATAGGTCTTTAACAGCATAGTGCCAGATTCTGCTTTTGTTTCAAAGTCGGATGTGCTGATAGGCTTGATTGTTACCATAGTGCTTTTACCTGCCAATTGTAATGTGAAGGTAGAATTCTCAGACGATGATGCAGCCACATCTGCAAAACAAGTCATTGGTAGGTCTGTTCTCACATGTTGGGTGTTAAAACTGACGTCGAGTGTTTTGTCATTGGCTTGCAAAGTTTCTCCGTAGAACTCACGGCCACCTCCACTCTTTCCTGTCTTATCTATGAGATTGATTTTCTCCATCTCATGCAGATAGTATGCTGTGTACCAATCAATATCGTACGCATTGGTGTCATCTAATGCCTCTGCATATGAAATCAATCGTTGTTCGCCTGCTGTATCACTAATGAAATAGTATCCATAATCGCTATATGGGTTGCGCGTATGTTGCCAACGATTGTTTGCATATGTCCAGCCGATAGAGCCTTGGGCGTAAAAAAGAATATAATCACCACGATTAAAGACATTATCGGATCCTTTGTGCATATAAAACGCGACTGAGGGCAAATCGTCCCATTTATGCAACATGAAATTCTCATTAAGCATGTTGCCACCATATCCGAGTACACGCACTTTCTCTGGTTGTAATCCCCACTCTTTGAGTTCATCATACGTAATGGAATGTATACCAGTTTCGCTCACACGAATCTTAACCACTGTACCTTGACTGAGCACTGAGTTTTCCGCATAACTATGCCTACCCGCCCATACAGAGTGGGATAGCATACAGATTACTATTATGAGAAATAGTTGTTTCATTTCACCTTGCAGTACAGTAGTTCGTTATCGTTGAGGTACTCAGTTATTACTTCCTCTGGTTGCAGTGTGCGTGCTGGAATGTCTCGCTCTATAAAAATAAAATCTCCCTGACGGATGGTCATCACTTGACTAGCGCGATGGATAGCTTCATCACAAGAGATGATTGTATCTTTCCAAGGATGGGATTCTAATGATACAAAACTACCCATTGGAAAAGAGTAGTCAAACGCATACGCTTTGACCCAATCTCCCTGTTTGGCAATGTCAGCTGCATATATATTGAGTGCAGGAGCTATAGCATCATAATAGCGAGGTGCAAAGGATATACCGATATTCTTCCCCAATCGGCTCACGCGCAACGCAACGCAAGGGGTCATGAGCAGGTCTTGACTCCAATCCGGAATAAAAAATGGTTTGCGATTTACCAACAAGGATGAATCGCATTTGAGTACCATTTGTACTACCCCATCTATTTTGCTAAAGCCTATAATCTTCATTTAGCCGGCAAAGTTACAAAAAAAATCTCACGCGCGCAAGCGTTGGAGTAAAATTGTAGATATATTCTTAAAATACGCTATCCTTTTCCTCTTATTTTGCACGAACGAATATCTGAATGGGGGTTCCTTTGAAGTCCCACCATTCGCGCAATTTATTCTCTAAAAAACGTCGATAAGGTTCTTTTACGTATTGAGGTAGGTTAGCAAAGAACACAAATGTGGGGATTTGTGTATTTGGTAACTGAGTACAATACTTGATTTTGATATATTTTCCTTTGGTTGCGGGTGGGGGATAGTTTTCTATTAATGGTAAGAAGCGTTCATTGAGTTGTGCTGTAGGCACCTTCTTTTGCTTATTTTCATACACGTGCAACGCGGTTTCCATCACTTTGAAAATGCGTTGTTTGGTCAGAGCGGAGGTGAAAATAATAGGGAAGTCTGTAAATGGAGCGATACGTTCGCGAATAGCACGTTCGTATCCTTTGATATCGGCATTAGTCTTGCTCTCAATCAAATCCCATTTGTTAACGCATACTACTAATCCTTTTTTGTTTTTCTGAATAAGCGAGTAGATATTCAAATCTTGCGCTTCGATACCTCGTGTGGCATCAAGCATTAAGATACATACATCAGAATTTTCAATAGCACGAATACTGCGAACTACCGAGTAGTACTCTAAATCTTCGTTGACCTTGGCTTTCTTGCGAATACCTGCTGTATCCACAAGATAAAATTCTTTACCAAACTTGTTGTAGCGTGTATAAATACTATCGCGTGTAGTACCTGGTATATCAGTTACGATGGTGCGTT
Source organism: Paludibacteraceae bacterium (assembly GCA_045579895.1). Taxonomy (GTDB): domain Bacteria; phylum Bacteroidota; class Bacteroidia; order Bacteroidales; family Paludibacteraceae; genus Colicola. The sequence continues at coordinate 17,878 of JAZNMT010000066.1, read as the reverse complement.
CTTCGCCGATAAAGGCATTTAGAATACTGCTCTTACCTGCATTAGGGCGCCCTACGATAGCAAAACGAGGGAGGTCCTCTAAATCTTCGCCAGCTACGGTATCTTTGAATCGGCTACAAATCTCGTCGAGTAAATCGCCTGTTCCTAAACCATTCTCTGCGGATAGGATATAAGGTTCACCCAGACCAAGCTTGTAAAATTCAGGCGCGCCATATTGCTGATCAAACTGATCTACTTTGTTGACAGCCAATACAGTTTCTTTCTTTGCTTGTCGAAGAAGGTGGGCTACCTCCATGTCAAATTGCGTAACACCTGCATTTACATCTACCACTAATAGAATCACATCCGCTTCTTTGATGGCGAGGCTAACTTGTCGATTGATTTCGCTTTCAAAGGTGTCATCGGAGTTGACTACCCAGCCGCCTGTATCAATGACGGAAAATTCTTTTCCGCACCATTCGCTTTTGCCATATTGACGGTCACGAGTAGTGCCTGCGGTATCATTTACTATCGCTCGACGTGTTTTGGTCAAGCGGTTGAATAGGGTCGATTTCCCAACGTTAGGACGACCCACTATCGCTAAAATATTTGCCATAGTATTTTTTTGTTTTATTATAATTCTTTATTCCCTGTTATACGCCACTTATTTGCCACTTAATTGCCACCTTTCTCCATCGGAACCTCATCGGAACCTCATCGGAATCTCATCGGAACCTCATTGAGACTGTGCCGTGACTTTTTCGTGCCATCTATAGACTAACAATTGCAGTTTCCGCAATCTCCTTCTTGACAATTACCACTACAGTCACCGCCATTGCAATGACCGCCACAGCCACCGCAACCTCTGTGATGCAATGCTTTCAATTCCCCTTCTGTCACGTCACGGATATTTAGCACCTTCCCCACAAAATGCAGATTCTCGCCTGCCAATGGGTGGTTAAGGTCTATAGTGACATTGTCTTTGGTGATTTCCACAATTTGTGCGTTGATGATCTGCCCATCTACCGTGTTCATTGGCACGATTGCTCCTACATATACACGCTCAGAATCAAATTCACCGTCACCATTGTAAAACATCTTTTTATCCAAGGGCATAACGCCTTCATCGTCATACTCACCATATGCATCTTGGCAAGCGATGCGGAAGTCAAATGTCTCACTCTCTTGCAAGCCTTCCATGTTTTTCTCAAAGGCAGGCAACATCATGTTTTCTCCATGACAATACACGAGAGGGGCTTCGGGGGTCGCTTTTTCCATCAATTCTTCTTGTCCGTTTTCGCCGTCCACATACAAATCGTATTGGAGGGTCACTACTTTTCTTGCTTCTACTTTCATATATTCTTACCTTTAAACTTTAAACTCTAAACCTAACGCTAAACCTTAGACGCTAACACTACCACCATTCTATTCGTTTGCCTGTAGCATCGGCACTGCTCTTATCTAACTTCAAGTCTTTCAGCATGCTAGCATTTACGCCGATATGGAAGGTGTAACTCTTGAATGGGCCGAAGGGAACAAAACTAGCGCTCATGCTCCAACAGTGTAGATCTCTGCTCACATTGATGCTAGAATAGGCTAACTTCTTGGCATTCACGTCATAGCTTAATGTGGTGCTGGCCTTCCATCCTTGACCTAAACCAATGGATGCAGAGAAACTCAAATTATGTTTGAACTCCATCTTGTAATAGTTGCGTTTCTCATCCCATTGGCTATTGTTTGCACCATAACGCAAACTGTACGAAACACTCAAACTCCAAGGTATTTCTGCAAACAAATAGCCATCATCAGTTGTGTTATCTTTTTCTTTCTTCTTATCTTTGTTTGTATGAGGGTCTGGCTCTAGATATTCTCCTGTTATGGGATCAATATCTTGGGTAGTTTCATCCGCGGATACAGTATTATTCTCCTCATCGCGATTAAACCAACGTCTTACTACATCATTGTTGAAAGTGTAACTAAAACTAGTGCTTGTACCCAAGAAATGTGGGAAGCGACCATGATTCCAATATAATTCATTGCAGCGAACATGTTGTCCACTAGCGGTGGTTGTGTACATATACGGGTCAAATTGTCCGCTTAAGTTGATAGTATAATTTACTTTTGGAATCTTGATACGTAGGTTGACTGAAAAGTTTTGCCAATTCATAGAGTCTGCAATAAAATTGTATCCGCCGCTGATGCTGAGGTTATCGATGATGCTGTACACTTTGTATGGCTCTTTACCTGTAGTATCTTTGTCGTTGCGTAATTTCATCTCCAAATTGTTGCCTAAAGAGAAGGATAAACTAGCTGAACTGCCACGCCCAGGTACTTCGCGGAAACGGGAGTAATTCACTACTTCAAAGATCGGTAAGCCGTTCTCATCTAATTTAGGTACAATGTTTCCTGCTGCATCGCGAGTTGTGACCATTTTATCATAAGTTCCATAAAAGCCACCATAGCGTTTTGCCCACATGGGATCAGAGAAATCGGGATTGTAGTTGAAACTTAACGAAGGAGTCAGCACGTGGCGGAAACGGTCCACTTTATCGCCGAAGATCTTACGAGAAGGAATATAAAAACCATATAATTTTGTAGATACACTCACACTCGCATTGAAGTTATATACGTTATAGAAACCCATTACAGTATCTTTCTTTACTTCATAAGTTTCCTCATCCCATGACTGATCAACACGTTGGAAGAACATGCGGTCGTTGAAACTAACACTTGGAGTTATGCTGATATATTTGAATAGCATGAACGATGCAGAACTGCTCAACGAGTGCTTTAATCCATTCTGCCAATCTTTTACGAAATTTGATTTTAAAAAATAGTCTTCTTTGCATGTGATGGAGTTATAGAAACTACCATTGTACTGCAAACTAATCTTCTCATACCATTTTTCTTTTCCAACTCGCTGCTTGCGTTTGAATGGATAAATGCGGCTCATGCTAACATTGATATTAGGTAAGCTCACTTGTAATGTGGAGTCTTTATTGCGTTGGGTAATAGACATATTGGCTGTCAAACTCCATGGACTATCAGGAAAACGCTGGGTATAGTTTACTGTGCTGCTAGTCGTATTTTCGGCATTCTGCTGAACGTTGTAATAGCTATTGATATTGCTGCGGTTATATCCGGCTGTCTTAAAGTTGACGCTCGCTGAGAAATTATTGTATGGATTAGCTTTGCTATCTTGTGTATGGGTCCATTGTACGCTGAGGTTCTTGGCTACACTATAGTTGGGCATATCTTTTTCACCAGTAACATCCCAGCGATAATTAATATTGACATTGCCTCTAAATTTATACCGTTTTGCGTATGAACTACGTGCCGAAACTGACCATGTGCCGCGTGTATAGATGTCGCCGGTTAATTCTAAATCCATATAGTCGTTGATGGCGAAATAATATCCTAATCCTTGCAAATACATGCCTCGTGTATAGTCATCGCCAAAAGTTGGCATGATGATACCGCTTGAATAAGTATTTGTGAATGGAAAGAAACCGAAAGGTACAGCTATAGGTAGTGGCACTTCGCCTACGACCAGATATGCGGGACCAAATACTACATTCTTCTTAGGCTGCACTTTGCCCTTTGTCATCTGTAAGTAGAAATGTGGATGATCATGATCATCACAAGTAGTATATTTGCCACCATGCATCATTAGTGTATTATCATCCATCTTCTTGGTTTCATCGGCAATGAGGAATCCTTCTCCTTGTTCAGTTACTACATGGTTGATTTTTCCTTTTTGAGTCTTGAGATTATATGTAATCTCTTTGGATTCGTAAGTATCATTAGCATCTTTGAATATGGGTTGGCCCATCCATTCGTTTTCAATCGTGTCTAAGACACCGCTAGCAAAAAGCGTACTACTATCCATGCACACACGGATGTAGTCGGCTGTCAACTCGAGTGCCTTGTATTTTACTTCTCCATTACCAAATAGATGGGCAATACCTTCACCTGTTATCATCAGTGAGTCTTGAGAAGTGTATTCTACTCGTGCATCAATAGTCTCTTTCTTGGCAGGTGTAGAGGTAATAGAATCGCCTAAAGTAGGCTTTGTATTAGTGAACTCTGTGCCTGTTGTGGTGTACGTTTGTGCTGTAGTTGGAATAACCAACCACAAAAGTAACCCGAATATTATGAACTTTCTTATTATATCCACTGAATAATTATCTCCGCGCGTACGAGCGCACATTACGCAAAATAGCCTGCAAAGGTACGAAAAATTATGCATATATGCAAGAAAATTCACTTAAAAATATTTTTTTGCTTAATTTGTTTGCGTATGTGCAAATTTTGTTGTACCTTTGCAGCCGATTTTCGACTATAGTCTCTGGCGATCAGCATAGAGTACGTTTTTTTGCGGCTCGAACAGTAGTGTATACTATAGTTATTTAACCCATTAAAAAATAAATCGAAATGGATTTAATGAAAATTGCCGAAGAGGCATTCGCTGGCGAGAAAAAAGAGTTTCCAGCATTCGCTGCAGGTGATCAAGTGACTGTAGCTTATCGTATTAAAGAGGGTAACAAGGAGCGTATTCAAGAGTTCCGCGGTGATGTGATTTGCATCCACGGTAGCGGTGACAAGAAACGTTTCACTGTTCGCAAGATGTCTGGTAACGTAGGTGTAGAGCGTATCTTCCCTATGGATAGTCCTTTCATTGAGAAAATTACTGTGAATAAATACGGTAAAGTTCGTCGCTCTAAATTGTACTACTTGCGTGCTCTTACTGGTAAGAAGGCTCGTATTCCTGAGCGCCGCGTGAAGTAATTTTGGATTGAACAAGGAGCCAAGAACCAAGAAACAAGACAATAATTAGTTATCGGAGATGAAGGTAATAAGTCTTTGCTCCTGGTTCTTGAATCTTGACTCCTTCGTTTTGCCAAATGGTGTAATGGTAGCACTACAGATTCTGGTTCTGTCTGTCTGGGTTCGAGTCCTAGTTTGGCAACAATGATTGAAAAAAATCAGGCAAAGGTGATTTTTTTGTCAAAATATTTGGTCATGTAAAAAAAAAACAGTACCTTTGCACCCGCTTTTGAAGAGAAAGCAATATGGTGGTTATAGCTCAGTTGGCAGAGCATCGGATTGTGGTTCCGAGTGTCGTGGGTTCGAGCCCCACTATCCACCCCCCCCAAAAAAAAAAAAAGAGAGCTCAAAAGACTCTCTTTTTTTATTATCCTATTTGAGGTGGTTAGTCTATACTTTGTTTTTGATATTTGAATTTGAACGGTTTAGGACGAGTCATACACCAGGTTCGTTTTGGCATGCCCACAAGATACCACTTGGTAAACCAAGATCTACGTAACGTGTTTCTTGTGCCATCATCGTAGTTACTACTAGGCATACGATGATCGTATAAACACTTTTTTGTTTCATGGTGTTGTGTTGTTGGTTATTTTACTATTGGAGTTCGGCCTTTTTAGTTTCCACTTGCGATTTTATTTCCTCCCATGCTCTTTCTGCATATGGGGTGATATGAGTATATACTACTGATTGCTCTTTTAACTCAGGTTTGATAAACTGAAATTGTTTGTCCAGATTGTGTAGGCATAGTACCAGTGCCATAATCACAATGCCCCATTTGGCAATACCAAATACGCCACCGAGTAGGCGATTGAGCCAACCCAATTGTATCTTTTGAAAAAGTTTGGAGAGTAGACGTGCAAAGATATTGAGCAACAATGCTATTCCTGCAAACAATAGGGCATATGCTATCACTATACTTGCTGTTTCGTTCCATTCAAATTGTTGCATAAGCCATGACGCAAATGCAGCACTCCAAGATTGCGCTCCCCAAAAGCTAAGTACGATAGCCACAATAGATGTAATTTCCACAACAAACCCCTTCATCAGACCTCTTACAAGCCCGATGAGCAGGGGTAGAAGAATAAGAATATCAAGCCAACTCATACTGATTTGGAATTTTTAATTTTACTTGGTGTATTCTATTCGTGGCCAAAGATTGGAGGCAGAGCGTTCGTTCTCATCCAATATCTTATTGCCATTGATGTCTTGATATAATTGCAGATCATCCAATGATCGGATAGAGATTGACCAATCATCGTATGCCGGGTCATATTTGGCGTTATCATTGTAGAATCCTAAAATTCCTATGACATCACCCACATAATCGGAGCAGTTATCCACACCATTTTTGTCCGCGCCTGGCAGATAGAAATAGGCGAATTTGGCGTATTCTGATGCAGAGACACCGGTCTTCTTTCCATTGGCATCTTCTATCACACGTGTTTGCGGATAACCAATATTATTGGTAGTTGGAGCGAAAACATTAGCATTGCTATCTTCTTCTGGATCACCTATTGTACATTTGCCAGTACCGCTGGTAGTGAAGTATTGACCTGTATAGTGTACATTCTTGAGGCGCACCAACTTAGCATCCCAATTGCGTGCTTCTTGTAGATTAAGAATGGAGGTGAAATCAGTGATGTTATATTCATCGTATACCAGTTGGCTGGTATCAGGTTTGCCGATACATTTGGTACGTGCATTAAAGATTGCCATAGGGATACGCCCTGGGGCCCAACCAATCTTTTGTTCAGCATTGTTGGCGTAGATATTGTTGTTGTATGATGGCAGACACAATTGCGGTTGGTTGGCATAGCGACCAATGGCTAGACCATCTATCCTAATCAAAATCTCTTGCCCTAGTTGATAAAGTCCGCCTATTGAGCCTGCATCTACAGATATGCGCAGCGCTTGTTGTTCACCATCCACAATCTGTTGGATACACATGGCCTTGTAGAAGTTGCCTGCGTAATCGTCGGTAGTCACGCGCCCACGTATATATATAGGTGTGGCAGATGCAGGAATGGTGTCAATAGAGAAGAGGTAGTTCTTACCATCTTTGGTAGCGCGGGTGCGGTATAAAGTCGTATCGCTGAGGAAATTGCCTTTCTCACTAACAAATATGGAAGCAGTGTCTTTAAGGTCTTCCAAATTTATAAGCGTACCTTGTTCTATCAAAGCTTGCGCCTGTTCTTCAGTAATGAAAAGTTTGCTTTCGTCCACAGGGGTAGGTGTGCAAGCAATGCATAATGCTACGAAAGCAGTTGCAATTATGAATTTAGAATTATGAATTAAGAATTTCATTGTTTTCATACTGCTTAGAATTTATATTGAATATTGAGATAGAAGTTAGTTCCCCATGCGTAATAGTACTTCGATGGGAATTTCCATATATTCGGGCTGATAACGGAGTTCTCTCTGTCCTCTACGCCTTGTCGTGTTTGACGTGGAAGACGTGCTTGCTGGTAGCCACCTGTCTTGAAGTGGATGTTGTTGAGCAAGTTGTTGACAGTCAGGTTGATGGAGATAGACTGACGATCTTTCAGGTATATAAGTTTACCCAAGCTGATGTCCACCAAGAAACGATTCAGAGGATTGCCATCTGCCAACGATTCTTGTGCTGAAAGGTGATTATATGGGTATTTCAGTACGGGAACTCCATATGAATCCAATACAGGTTGTTCATCTACTTTCTCAATGGCATCAGTATATGCATCTCCATACCATCCATTCACAGCGCTACCATCAGCTCTCTCTCCAGTAAAGAGACCCTTCATGCGGCGAGCAGGAGCGTAGTCAAGGTAGTTCCAGTCAAAGTAACTAACCGTGACATCGGCAAACCACATATCAGGGTGGAAGAAACTGAGTTTTAAGCTGCTATTCAGTTGTGGACCTGTGGCTACATGCAATCCTTTGATGAGCACGCTATCGCGCAACTCATAGATAGGTCCTTGGGCATTTTCTGCTAGTGCCATACCATTTTCGGCAGAAGTGATGGCCATGGCATTCTTAGTGTAGCGGTAGTCGCCTATGCTGAGTACGCCAGTCAACGTAAAATACATACCTAGTTTTACTGCGGCAGCAGCCTCAACACCCATATGACGGCGGTTGATGCCTGTCAATGATTGGTTAACAAAGGTGCGTGCCTCGTCATCGTAGTAGCCATTGAGTTCGGTGCCGTTCCAAAATTGGGTGAAGAAACCTGTGACACGACCACGTACAATTGGGTAGTTGAAGGCGTATGTCAGGTCTGCACCTACAATTTTTTGGCTTGCTCCGAAGTACTCATGTAGCACAGAAGTGCCATTTTGTTCTGCATGATAAACCGGGTTGGCATGACGGTAGATGTTCTCCACAGCACGGTCGTGCACACGTGGTGAGATATATGCATCTCGTCCTAGTGGTGCTTTGGTTTCAGCCATCGCATTCATTTTGATTTGATTTCGACCGTCAATCTTATAGGTCGCACCAACCTTAATGGCAGGATCTATGAAATGATAGGTATATCCAGCTAAGCGAGTTGGTAGGTGACTATAATTGCCTGCCAATACGGTCTCGGCATTGTTAGCCAAGTAGTAGTATGCATAATCGGGATTCAGTTTGGCTAGATACCAAGCGCGTCCGTTGAGCATGTCGGTAGTACGCTGAATACTAGAGTAAGTGAGTTGTAGACCATAATAGAGGTCAATACTATTCCATTTCCATTCGTTTTGGACCCAGAGCTTCATATTGATCATGTTGATACGATAGTCATATCCAAATCTTCCTTTGTCTGTGATAGCAGCATTAGGGGTACGTAGATCGTTTTGCTTCACATTGGCAATGTCGGATTGTGTCAGTCCGATATTGGTTGCTAACTCTTTGATATCGCGTTCCGCGAATGGGTCAACGTCTATCCATTGGTTTCCACCGAGCAGGTCTTCTACTGTTTTGTAGTGGATACCTTGACTAGCTTTGGCTTCTAATCCCGCGGTGAGGGTCATATTCTTGACTGTTGTATTGCGATAGTTGAGACTCAGCATGCCCTCTTGTATGTCATTGTGTCGGCGTTCTACAATGTAGCGTGCAGAGCCGTTGGGGGTGTTGACATTATTAGCATAATTAGCGGCGTAAAGAGCATCCCAATTGATTTGAGTTGCATTATCATCGCGGCTTGTCCACAAGTTGACCAAATTAGCATAGGTGTCATGATTAATAGATGGTCCCACGTATCCACCATTGATATTCCCACCTTCTCCCAAATCTTTACCGTTTAGGTCTTCATAAATGAAGTTGCCGTCTTTATCTACCTGCCCGTCCCACAAGAAGGATGGTAAATTCCGATAGTAGTCGGGGCGAGGGTCTGGGGCGTTGTAGAAAGTGAGTGCGGAGTTGGAGTACATAGAGTAGTGATATCCTATGCCTGCTTTCAGGAAGTGCTGTTCGTTAATCTGCCAATCAAAGCTAACGATTGCTGTAGGATCGTAGGTGTGTACGATACGCGAGTTACGCACTTTGCCGTTCTGGTAGCCCCAATAGGGGTTGTAGTTGTTGTACCCCCAAGTGGTTTTGTTGTATTGATTGGTCAGGTCAAAAGTTTCTTGAGTGAGTGCAGAAGACTGTCCGCGACGTGTAGGTGCTCCGAACGTGATAAGCGACAAACGTTTATCTTTTCCCCATTTTTTTTCTGCCGTAAGGAAATAGCCTGCTGAACTATAGCTTATACCTTCACCTATTTGTCCTTTTACATCAATATATGGTGTATATCTCCATGCCAATTGTGCCGTGAATGCCCATCCGTTTTCCATGAGTCCGCTAGAGTAGGTGGCGCGCGCAGCACCTTTGTAGTTGCGGTTTGTGCCTGCTAATCCTACTTTCCATCCTTGTGCATAGTTAGTAGCAGACTGTAGGTAGTTGGTGGATAGGCCTAATGAACCGAAGGTGAAGTTATTCGCCTCTATACCTTCTACTACTTCGCGGTAACGTGTGGCATCGTTCAAACCTCCCATGGCGGAGAAATTAAATTGTCCACGCTCTGCAGCATTGAAGGAGATTCCCTCAATATAGTTTTGCTCGTACGTCTGCTCGTATCCGCGTCCGCGGTAGCGTGCATTGGACCATGCGTAGGAGATGGTAGCATTGAAGATGTCTTGGCTAGCGCTGCTTGCGGATGACATCGACTGACTCTTGCCTTCGTCATCATTGAGGTCTATCTCTGCTAGGTTGAGTACTACCTCCTCTTTCATTTCTGCCATCAGGTCAGTCTGCATGACAACATCGCCAAGATCCGTGAGTTTGTTTTCAACGAGTGAAACGAGCAGGATGTCTGCCACATATCCATAGGCTTCTAAAATCACTTCTTCATCAATAGGATCAAGGTATGTTAATATGAACTCTCCTTCTGCATTGGTGGTTGTAGTGATACCTTGACTAGCCAAGGTGATGGTTGCTCCCTCAATGGGTTGCTGCTCTACCGAAACGATTCGTCCTGCCAATCGTGTTTGTGCAGTGGCACCAACGAAAGTTGCAATGGTAAGTAAGGCAGCGAAAAATAATTTACGCATATCGTTTAATGTTGAATGTTAATGTCATTTGCTCTGGCATTAGAATTCTGCTGTCTTTGGTGTACGTGGGAATGGTATCACATCGCGGATATTCTGCATACCAGTCACGAAGAGCAGCAATCGCTCGAATCCGAGTCCAAAGCCAGCGTGAGGTGCAGCACCAAAGCGACGGGTATCCAAATACCACCACATATCCTTCATAGGAATCTCGCGGCGCTCGATTTCAATATTTAGTTTATCCAATGATTCTTCACGTACGCTACCACCGATGATCTCACCTATTTGTGGGAACAAGACGTCAGTACCTTGTACAGTCTTGTCATCCTCGTTGATCTTCATGTAAAAGGCCTTGATATCCTTTGGATAGTCAGACATAATAACTGGCTTACCAAAATGCTCCTCTACCAAGTAGCGCTCGTGCTCAGATGCAAGATCTTCGCCCCATGAGCATGGGAACTCAAATTTCTTACCATTTTTCACTGCCTCTTGGAGTATCTCAATACCTTCGGTGTATGTGAGGCGAACAAATTCGGTGTTTACTACAGATTCGAGGCGTGCAATCAACCCCTTATCGACAAACTGGTTAAGGAATTGTAAGTCATCTTGACACTTCTCCAGGGCCCAGCGAACGCAGTATTTGATAAAATCCTCTTCGAGGTCCATGAGTTCGTCCTTTTGGATAAATGCAACTTCTGGCTCAATCATCCAAAACTCTGCCAAGTGGCGAGGGGTATTGCTATTCTCAGCACGGAAGGTAGGACCAAAGGTGTATATTTTACCCAATGCCATTGCAGCTAACTCACCCTCCAACTGACCAGAAACGGTCAAACTGGTTTGCTTGCCGAAGAAGTCATCAGAGTAATCAATCTTACCTTCATCATCTTTCTTAAGGTTGTAGAGGTTTTTGGTGGTCACTTGGAACATCTGTCCCGCACCCTCGCAATCGCTAGCAGTGATGATTGGTGTATGGAAATAGAAGAATCCATGCTCATGGAAGTATTGGTGGATGGCCATAGCCATGTTGTGGCGGATGCGGAAGACTGCACCAAAGGTATTGGTACGTGGACGGAGGTGTGCGATGGTGCGCAGGTACTCCATGCTCAGGCCTTTTTTCTGCAATGGATATTGTTCTGGATCTGCAGTACCATATACTTCCAATTCTGTCAGCTGTATTTCTACGGCCTGTCCGCTACCTTGACTGGCTACTAGATGACCTGTAGCGGAGATACATGAGCCAGTAGTAACGGGCTTCAAATTCTCCTCAGGGTAGGTAGATAGATCTACTACAATTTGTATATTTTTGATTGTTGAACCGTCGTTAAGGGCGATAAAGCTTACATTCTTGTTACCGCGACGGCTACGTACCCATCCTTTTACATTGATGAGTTGTCCTTCTCCTGCGAGTTGCAGTGCGTTAATGATTTCAGTTCGTTTCATATCAGTTGATAGTTGACAATTAACAATTGATGGTTCAATTTTTATGATTAATAGTTAATATTTCAAAATGGTGTGATGTCGTCATCCAGTTGTGCGCCGTGTGGATCGGACGATGTGTTCATGCGGCTTTGGAAGGTGGTAGGGGCTATAGGAGTTTGAGGGGGAGTGTCGTAAATATTTTCTTCGAAGCCCTCGTTTTCGTTTTGGAATTTAGCATATTTGCCCACAAATCGCATCCATACTTCATCGGTGGCACCATTACGGTGCTTAGCTACGATAATTTGCCCTAGACCGCGGAGGTCTTTACCTGTCTTGTCATCGTTGTAGATGCGGTAATATTCAGGGCGGTGAATAAAACATACCATATCGGCATCTTGTTCTATGGCACCTGATTCTCGCAAATCGGATAGTTGTGGTTTCTTGCCTTCTACATTGCTGTTGCTGCTGTCGCGTTTCTCCACGTTACGATTAAGCTGGCTGAGTGCAATCACTGGTATGTCAAGTTCCTTTGCAATCCATTTCAAGCGGCGTGAGATGATGCTCACCTCTTGCTCGCGGCTACCGAAATTAGCACCGTTGGCGTTCATAAGCTGCAGGTAGTCGATAATAATCAACTCTACTCCTTTTTCACGAACCAATTTGCGAGCCTTGCTCTGCAACTCAAAGATACTTAAACCAGGGGTGTCATCTACGTAAATCTTAGCACCCATGAGTTCGTTGATTTTGGTCTCAAGTCTATTCCATTCTTGTTTACTCAGACGGCCATTCTTGATTTTATCGCCCTCAATCTCGCATACGTTCATAATGAGACGATTAACGAGTTGTACGTTGGACATCTCAAGCGAGAAGATGGCTACGGGGCGTTTGAAGTTGACTGCGATATTCTTGGCCATGGACAACACGAAGGCTGTCTTACCCATTGCTGGGCGAGCGGCTATGATGATGAGGTCGGATTTCTGCCAACCAGAGGTAATCTTGTCAAGAGCAGTAATACCGCTTGGTACACCTGAGATATTACCTTCGTTTTTAGCTGCTTTTCGCATGCGCTCGAAAGCTTCTTCGATAACGGGATCAATCTGTGTCACATCACGTTTTTGTGTGCGTTGTGAGATCTCGAAGATGCCTGCTTCGGCTTCTTGCATGAGTACATCTACATCTTGTGTCTCATCGTAGCCTTTTTCTTCTATTTGGCATGCCATGGATATCAAGTCGCGTGCTGTAGCTTTCTGAGCTACTATCTGGGCATGGTAGCGCAGGTGAGCTGCTGAGGCCACGCGGCGCGTTAATTCGCTTAGGCGAACAACACCGCCGGCTTTTTCCAAATCACCTTGAAACTTCAGTTGTTCCACTACCGATAATACATCAATGGGGGCTTCTTGAGCGGCGAGGGTACGGATCGCTTCAAAGATACACGCATTGCTGTCCATATAAAAGGATTCGGGACGTAGCAAATCGGCGATGGTGGCGTAGGCATCCTTTTCTATCATTAATGCACCCAACACTGATTCTTCTAGTTCGGGTGCTTGTGGTGGGAGTTTGCCCATCTCGTTGGCCCCTACTTTGGGGGCAGTAGTGTTGCGTTTACGGAGGTTAGTGGTGGTCGCCATATTGTTTCAAAAGGTCGTAGGCAGCGGTGAAACTGCTAATTTCGTTGTTTAGTACGCGTTGTTCGGATTGTGCGATAAGCACTTCCATTTTTTCTGACTTATAGAAACTATCCAGCAGGTTTTGATTGATGGTTTCGTACATCCAGTATTTGGCTTGTTGTGTACGCAGGTGGTCTAGATAGCCGTTATCGCGCGCGAATTGTATATAGTCTTCCACCATGTTCCATACTTCCTGTATGCCATTTCCTTCCATGGCAGAGCAGGTCAGGGCATAGGGCTTCCATCCCGATTCGGTAGGTGGGAAGAGTGCGAGAGCATTCTTAAAACTGACGCGGGCGGCTTCTGCGCGCTCAACGTTGTTGCCATCGCATTTGTTGATGGCAATACCGTCTGCCATTTCCATGATACCGCGTTTGATGCCTTGTAACTCATCGCCTGTGCCAGTCACTTGCAGCAGTAGGAAGAAATCCACCATTGAGTGTGCTGCCGTTTCCGACTGACCTACACCTACTGTTTCTACGATGATGGTATCAAAGCCCGCTGCCTCACAGAGTACAATAGTCTCTCGGGTCTTGCGTGCCACACCGCCTAAGCTACCTGCGGATGGGCTAGGGCGGATAAAGGCATTGGCTTCCACTGACAGGTGATTCATACGGGTCTTATCGCCAAGGATACTACCTTTGCTGCGTTCGGAGGATGGGTCTATAGCTAGGACGGCCAGATGCTTGCCTTGCTGGCAGAGGAGGGTGCCTAATGCTTCAATGAAGGTGGATTTACCAGCACCTGGCACACCTGTGATGCCCAAGCGCACGGCGTTACCCGCATAGGGCAAGCAACGCTCAATAACTTCTTGCGCAATAGTTTGATCGCTAGCCAGATTACTCTCTATCAAGGTCACTGCTTGACTCAGTAAACGCATATCGCCGCGCAAGATACCTTCTACGTACTCATCGGCTGTCAGGGTGGGCTTGCGACGACGGAAGGGGGCATACGGATTCACGCTAGGTAAGTTCTCTACACCAGCGTTTACTGTCAGCCCTTTGTATTCAGAACTATTCTCTGGATGTTTCATGATATGTTATTGTACTACCCATTTCAATGGGATATTAATAACTGGATTCTTAGGGTCGTTGGTAATTAGTGTGAGCATGCGTGCGAATTGTGCAGCATTGGCACCGGCTGTCACTTCCAATTTTACATCTGCTTTGCGACCGCCTTTAATCGCTGATTTAGGCATAGTGGCTTTGATATATTGATCATCCACTATCACTCTACGGATGTGTAGAGGATCGGTTCCTACGTTCGTGATAGTCAGTTTTACGCTGCTCTTTTTGTCTTTAGTTATGACGCCCAGATCCATTTCGCGTTGTACTTCCACGATAGGGGCGCGTTGTAGTTGCTCCACGCTGAGTTTAGAGAAGTCCTCTTTTATATTAGCGGTGAGAGTGATGGCATAGGCTTCTGAGATGTCACGTTTGCCATTAATCACCACGTAGGCTTTCGCCTCAACTGGGCCAAGCAGAGGGCACTCTTCGGATTGCAACGCAAATTGCAACTCGCCCACTTGCTTTGGAGCGATGGTTTTTAGGGTGATATTGGTTTTGATATATGCATCGCTCTCGCGCATCAGCAGGTCAACGGTGATGGGGGCATCGGTCGGGTTGGTGTAGGCAATCTTCAGCATCTTATTGCTACCTTGTGTGAGGCTGCCAAAGTGCAATTTGTTGGCTTTCAGTTTCAGCTCATCCATTTGCACTGTGTATTGTTCTACAGACTGCGAACTCTTAGGAATCACCTCTCCTTTGATGTAGAGTTTCAGGGTAGGTTGGCTGGAATTGCTAGTAACGGTAATGGTCTTTTGGAAGCGGCCTGGGCGACCGTTAGGATTGTATGTGACCATTATCTCACCTGTTTGACCTGGTTCGATAGGTTCTTTGGTCCATTTAGGGGTGGTGCAACCGCAACTAGCGCGAACGTTGCTCAGCACCAGAGGAGTTGTGCCTTCGTTCTTGAAGGTGAAAGTGGTGGTAACGCGACCATCGGCCTCATTGATCTTACCAAAATCATGAGTGGTCTTGTCAAAAGTGATAACGGGTGTTTGTCCCATGCTGGCTACTGCTATGAGGAGAGTAGCTGCCATCATAAATAATTTTTTCATCGTTATGTTTTATGTTAGTTTGTTATTAGTTTATCAATTAGGGAAACCCCCTAAAATATTAATTGTCAACTGTTAACTGAAACAAACGTTTCGCAGTCGCATCGCATTTCCACACCATCGATTTTTGTTACGTTCACGGTGTTGACGCCGCCTATCTTACGCAGTTTCATGCACATCTTGCCTAGTTTGTCCATATCGAACATTGATGCTTCCACTTCGCATGTGAAGTGATTGCCGTCGGACGTCACATGCAGGTCGCTGAAGTTGATGCGATATTCTTCGCTCATCACTTGTAGGATGCGCATCATCACGCCCATTGTGTCGTTGCCCTTGATATATAGATTCACCACTTTGGCTACGGCAGTGCTACCAAGTTTGTTATGCTCTGACTGTCCGTCTTGCTTGCGGAAGTATTTCTTCAGGTTGTCTTTGGCTTTGGCAGTTACCACTATATTCAGCCATTCTGGCTCAGGTTTTTGTTTCTCTGATGTTAATATCTCCACTTGATCACCGCTCTGTAGGATGTATCCGATGGTGCGAGTGGTTCGATTGACATTTGCGCCGATGCAATGCTCTCCCAGTTGCGTGTGCAGTTGATAGGCAAAGTCCAGTACGGTAGCGCCCTGAGCCAACGTGCGGATGTCGCCACGTGGGGTGAAGACGAATACTTCGTGGTGATACAGATTCAGCTTAAAGGTGTCCAGAAATGCCAATGCATCGGGGTCGGGATTAGCAAGAACATCTTTGATCTCGCTGAGCCATCTGTCTAGCTCATGTTCGCTCTTGGTGCCTGCTTTGTAGCGCCAGTGTGCGGCTAGACCATGTTCGGCCAACTCGTGCATACGTTTGGTACGAATCTGTACTTCTATCCATTGTCCATGATTTCCCATTACTGTCACGTGTAGGGCTTCGTAGCCATTGGCTTTGGGGGTAGAAATCCAGTCGCGGATGCGTTCGGGGTGAGGACGATAAATCTCTGTGATAGCGGAGTATATCATCCAACATTGGTCTTTTTCTGAGAACTCTGAACTAGGCTCAAATACAATACGCGCTGCCAACAGGTCATATACTTGCTCAAAGGGGACACCTTTGGTGACCATCTTTTTGTAGATCGAATATACGGATTTGGTGCGTGAGTATAATTGGAAGTTGTACCCCATCATCATCAGTTTTTTGCGGATAGGGGCAGCAAACTCCTCGAAGCTCTCTGTTTGTACCTCTTTTATGGCTTGTAGTTTGGATTCTAGTTCGGAGTAGAGGTCGGGGTGTTCGTATTTGAAACTCAGGTTTTCTAGTTCGGTTTTGATGGGGAATAGTCCCAAGCGGTGTGCCATGGGAGCGTAGATGTATTGCGTCTCAATGGCTATCTTACGTTGTTTTTCGGGGCGTTGTGCGGCTAGGGTACGCATGTTGTGTAGGCGGTCTGCCAGTTTGATCAGCATCACGCGTATGTCGTCGGACATGGTTAGCAGCAGTTTGCGCACGTTCTCGGCTTGTTTCACGGCTTGATCCACGAACACGCCGCCAGATATTTTTGTCAGTCCGAGTACGATGCTAGCTATTTTCGGCCCAAATTGGTGTTCTATGTCTTCGGCGGTGTAGTCGGTATCTTCCACCACGTCATGTAGGAGTGCCGCGCAAATACTGGTGCTTCCTAGTCCTATTTCTCGCACTACGATTCGCGCCACGGAGAGGGGGTGCATCATGTAGGGTTCGCCTGATAGTCTTCGAACACCGTTGTGTGCTTGTTTGGCTAGGTGATAGGCACGGGTAATGATTTCCACTTTTTGGCGGTGGTTTGTGCGGGCGTAGTCGGCTAGAAGGGCTTGAAATTCGCTCTCTATCAATTGCTCTTCTGCTTTTGTGAAATCGCTAGCTACCATAATGTTTTCGTTTTTTGACGCAAAATACCAATTAGCCCGCAAAGGTACAACAAAAAATGCACATTTGCAAGAAAATCGCGCGAAAGTTTACTTTCAAGTGTGATTTTCTTGCAAATGGGCTGCATAGTGCGGCAGTACTTCGGGGGTGAAGAAGTGCCTCGGATGGCACTTCGAGTATTGCGCCCGAAAAGTCCCCACTTTGAGGATTAAGCGCAATACATAGAATAACAGGCGGCGTCCGAAGGTACAACCTCCCCATACCTCTATGTAGAGTTTCCTTCCAGAGTCTTTTCGGAAGTTAACTGTATATTAGTGATTAGTTAGTGATTAATTAGTGATAAGTTAGTTATTCGTGTCCTTTTGTAATCACAGTTGTATCAATGCTATATCATCGGATTTGTTCACTCCTTGTGGATTTTCCCGCGAGTCTATTTGCATATATCA
>JAZNMT010000065.1:0-38072 GCA_045579895.1 Paludibacteraceae bacterium | reverse complement strand
AAGCTGACTACATCGCACCGCTACAACCTCTTACCCTTGCTTCGGTCAGGACCTGGGGGAGTTCAGAGGGAGCTGGTCGTGTAGGACTTACCCTAAAACGCTGCAAAGGTAATGCTTTTTTTTGAACTGACCAAATTTTTATTGCATTTTGCTCGAAAATTTCATAAAAAATAGGATAATTAACGCTTTACCCTTCAATCCAAACGAAGGGCAAAAGGAATTATTGCATCTACTCACACTATTCATTCTATCCCATAACGAACACAAAGCATTCGTTTTACGAGGCTATGCAGGTACAGGTAAAACAAGTATCATGGCTGCTTTAGTGAAAGCTTTAGGAGAACTAGAGCAGCCTATAGTATTATTGGCTCCTACAGGACGCGCAGCTAAAGTCTTAGCTCGATATGCCAACAAATCTGCATACACCATCCACAAATACATCTATCGACAAAATAAATTGGGAATGGATGCCTTTTCTTTGTCTGATAACTTGCATAAACATACCCTATTTATTGTAGACGAAGCATCCATGATTTCAGGGCAACGAGATAATCCCACTTTTGGATCGGGGATCTTGCTGCAAGATTTGATTAAATATGTATATTCAGGCGAAGGATGTAGTCTATTGCTATTAGGCGACGATGCTCAGTTGCCACCTATAGGTTCCGAATTATCACCCGCCTTAGATGTGGATTACCTGACTGGATATGGGTTAAATATTATGTCATACACTCTCACACAAGTGGCTCGGCAAGCATTGGATAGTGGTATTTTGACCAATGCCACGGCTATTCGCCAACAAATATCTACCCCATTTAGTCCTTTCCGATATCATTTCACACCCGATTTTCAGACATTCCAAGGAAACGACTTTGTGGAATTGCTGGAGCATTCATATAACGAAGTGGGAGTAGAAGAAACAATTATTCTTACACGTACTAATCGCCGTACTAACCTATATAATCAGGGCGTACGCACGCGCATATTGTGGAAGGATGATGCCCTATCATCTGGCGATAGATTAATGATTAGCAAGAACAACTATTTTTGGACAAAAGATTACGAAGGTATCCCATTTCTTGCCAATGGTGATATGATGGAAATAGTGCGACTACGCAACTGGCATGAAATGTATGGTTTCCAATTTGTTGACGCTTCACTACGAGCATTAGACTACGATTGGGAAATTGATGTGATACTTTGGCTAGATACATTAACTACTGATTCCCCAGACGTCAACAACCAACTTCACCGCCAACTATTCGATCGTATCAGTGAAGATTATCCTGAACTGCAAAATAATCGTAAAAAGTTGGTGGAAACTATATATGATTCTCCTTACTACAATGCTCTGCAAATACGGTTCGCTTATGCTGTCACATGTCACAAAGCACAAGGCGGACAATGGAAACGAGTATTTATTGATCCTAGCAATATTCCTATAGAAGAGAGAGATAAAAACTACTATCGTTGGCTCTATACAGCTATCACGCGTGCTACAGAATGCATTTATTTATTAAAATTTTAATAAATATTTGTTTATTTGCGAAAAAAGTAGTACCTTTGCCAGTTGATTGTAAAAACAAACTATTTTAACGCGCTGAATAATGAAAAAAACATCTAACATTACCATTATAGGTATCGTTTCACTATTGTTTATTTGCTTGGTAGGTTGTAGTATCAAGGCTGATGTAGATTGGAACAAGATTGATTGGAGTGCCTCCGTCAACACTTCACTGTCATTGCCTATTGGATCTATGTCCGCTAAATTTGGAGATATTCTCGGTACGTCACAATTCACTCAAATCACAGTTGATGAACAAGGACGTTACGTATTCTTGGATACTATCAAGTACGAGAATGTGTACCACCCTATTGATTTATCAGAATATGTATCAACGACTAGTTCAAGATGGGATATCGCTGAGCAAATGTACCAGTTAAAAGATCAACTTACTGAAATATATCCATGGCTCGGCCAAATTACAACTATACCATTGCCAATTACTCTACCTGCTGGTATCGCATTTGATTTGGAATTTCCTGTAGACATTGACTTGAGCAAGCTCAATATTGATTACCGTTATCAGCGTGTGGATAGTGTCATCGTGAATTTAGCGCAATTTACATCTCTATACACGTTGGAGAATATTAATTTCAATTGGAATGATATCAAAACCATCCAACTCATCCTTGACGAAAATATACGTCACAAAGGAGGAGATACTTTGAATCTGCCATTGGAAGGAAAGAATTTCGGTGAACCTATGCTCATTGACATTAATGATTTCCACCTAATCTTAATGAAAGAGCCTACAGCAGAATCTGGACCAGAAAATATCATCGATTCTATGCAGATGAAGATACGTTTTAGAATAGAGACCACACAACCCCTCACTATTGACGAGAACCAATACATCGGTTATAGTTTCACACTTAATTTCTTGGATTTCAATGCCATGTTTGGATACTTTGAAGCGTCTAACTTGATGCATAGTATGCTAGAAGAGACACCTATAAGTGAAATATGGGACGGTTGGAAGTTGTTCGATGGCTGGGTACTCCCCATTAATGAGCCATCAATCAAACTGACAGTTGATCATTCCTTGGCTGTACCTATGGCTATTCATCTCAAGCACTTCTATACAGCATCAGCAACTGGTGAAAAGAGATATATGACCTTTGATGACTCTTATACACAGTCAGAAAAAGTCTTCCACTTACCTAATCAGATTGCTGTTACTGATCCATTGGATAAACGAGCCACTGACTCTATTATCCTAAATTTTACACCAGCGAACGGAAATATTGATGCATTATTCTCCATACATCCTGATAAGATTGCGTATGATTTTGATGTTGCTACAGATACAACTACAACTATGCAGCAGTTCCGTATCACCAATAATACAAATATCAATCTTACAGCGGCATTGAATATTCCGTTCTCTTTCAATGAAAATGTACACATCAGTTATACGGATACCATCCATGATGTCAATCTCACGCAACTGCAATTGGATTCTCTGCTTTCGGAGGCACAGATAATCAAAGAGATAAATGAGGCCCAATTGCAATTGTATATAGTAGTAGAAAACGCTATACCATTTAATATTGAAAGCAAACTGACTATGTATAATGCAAATCATGAGATAGTGCAATTGAATGCAATGCAGGAGTCATATATCCAATTATCAATTGACTATCCAGAAACAATTACCAACGGCATTGCTACTTCACCTAGCGTCAATACCTTGCCTATCGCAACTATATCAACAGATGATTTCGATGCATTAGCATCCGTTAAGTACATCGTTTTCAATGCTAGTTTAGGCGACAATCCAGATGCAGTAAAATTAACACCTGAAGCATCCCTACGTTTGACGTTAGGAGTTACAGCAAACATTGATGCTGTGATTGATTTAGAAGAAATTATACAGTAACACAAGCAAGAAATAGTTTAATTTACCATATTATGAAACGTTATTTACAAACCCTTGTTCTTTTCGCCGCGTTAACCGTAGGCACTCTTTCGAGCTATTCGCAACAAGTGAATACGCTCTACTTTTTAGAGAACGCTCCTATGCGTCATCTTGTCAATCCGGCTTTACAGCCTGTCAGTAATTTCTATCTGACCTTCCCCGTGATAGGTTACACCAGTTTTTGGGTAGGCAATAATGCCTTGTCCGTAAGCGATTTAGTGTTCAAAAATGCCTCAGGACAAAGTATTACAGCATTTCATCCTAGTGTAGAAGGTGAATTATGGAACAAATTGCCCAATATGCTGCAAACGGATATGAATATGCATATCGATTTGTTTAGTTTTGGATGGCGTATTCGCGAAAAGGGCTTTGCACACTTTAATATTTCAGAGCGTGTTAATGGGGGTATTGGAATGCCTAAATCTATTTTTGGTAATCTTCTCGGTCAAGATCTCAATACCATTGACTTGACTTCGCTCAATGCCTCAGTATCTGCATATGCTGATATTTCCGTTGGTTACTCACATCACATCAATGAGCAATGGACTGTTGGTGGAAAATTAAAAGTATTGCTTGGTCATACATATGTAGGAGGAAGCTTTGATAATCTGCGATTTAATTCATCTACCGATATAGCCTCATTGAAAGGCTCTGGACAAATACATCAAGCAGGTATTCTACAAGAGTTAATCGCCAATGATGGTAAGTTATTGCGCCCCATAAAAGATCCTACCAACATAGGAGAAATTTTCTCTACCACATGGCACTACTTGATACCTTCTGGTTTAGGTGGAGCTGTTGATTTAGGTTTTACATATAAACCTCATCCTCAGGTGCAACTCTCTGCTTCCGTAACCGATTTGGGTATGATTCGTTGGCATAAGGGTAGTGTAGGTTCGTTGCATGTAGATACGACCTTTACCGGCTTTGCTGACTTTGAATACAATGACTATGTGCATAATGGAGAATTCCAAATCGATAGTTTGACATCGCACCTTACCGATGATTTGCGCGGATATGCTGATGCTTTGCATACTGGCAACATGACAAACAAACCATTCAACCAAATGCTAAATGCCAACCTGAACGTTGGATTTGATGCTAATTTCTGGAAGAATCGTATTGGACTTGGGGTATATTCGCACACTCGTTTCTATGACAAGCACGTTACAGAGGAGGTAACCGTAGGAGCTGCTTTCCGTCCCTGCAATTGGTTCAACATAGCAGCATCATATTCATTCTTGAATGGTAAATGGAGCAACATTGGTGCTGCCATAGCCCTAGCTACTTACGATGGATTCATGGTTACTGTGGCTGCTGATTATGTACCACTATCGTATGCTCCAATACCAGAAACTGAGATTTATGCTATGCCTTACAAAACCAAAGGGCTGAATCTGGCTATCGGTTTGACCATTGTAGCAGGTACTAACAATAGAACTAGAAAGTACGATCGTGATAAAGATGGTGTCTTCAACGTTATTGATGCTTGTCCCAACACACCTATTGACGTAGCCGTTGATGCAGTAGGATGTCCTCTAGATACCGATGGTGATGGGGTAGCAGATTATATGGATGAGTGTCCAAACACTCCTTCATGCGCCTATGGATATGTAGATGAGGTGGGTTGCCCACTTGACACAGATAAGGATAGCGTTCCTGATTACGAAGATGATTGTCCTAACACTTCACCACGTGAGCGTGCCTTTGTGGATGCACATGGTTGTGTAGAGGATACTGATGGTGATGGTGTTGGTGATCATATTGACCAATGTCCTAATACACCATCTGTAGCATATGACCATATAGATGAATTTGGTTGTCCATTGGATTCTGACCAAGATGGTGTACCTGATTATAAAGACCGCTGCCCACACACACCTGTGGAGACCAAGGATAATGTGGATGAGTTTGGTTGTTCTATGGATTCTGATGGAGATGGTGTAGAAGACTATTTGGATAAATGTCCTAATAGCCATGGTTTGGCACCATATCATGTGAACGCAGAGGGTTGTCCTAAAGATACGGATGGTGATGGTATCTACGATTACGAAGATGCTTGTCCTACCCTTGCTGGTAAGACTGCTAGTGGCTGCCCTGAGATTGGCAAAGAGGTACGTAGAATATTGAACAAAGCAATGCGAGGTATTCAATTTGAGCACAACAAATCCACCATTTTACCATCCTCGTACCACATTTTGGATCAGGTAGCTAAAATATTCCTTGAGAACCCACACTATGTAATAGAGATACAAGGACATACAGATAATGTGGGTAATTACGATTACAACATGACCTTGTCTGAGAATCGTGCGAAAGCTGTTCGTGAATACCTTATTAACAAAGGTGTGAATCCAGAGCGCATGACCACACATGGATATGGTCCTGATCGTCCAATTACCACTAATGAAACCCGTGAGGGACGTGCTTTGAACCGTCGTGTAGAGTTCAACATCACATTCGAGGAAGTGATTACTGTAGAATAATTCATTAACAAAACAAATAAAATCATATTATGGGAAGAGCTTTTGAATATCGTAAAGCAACAAAATTGAAACGTTGGGGCCATATGGCTCGAGTATTTACCAAGTTAGGCAAAGAGATCACCATCGCTGCACGCGATGGTGGTCCGGACCCAGATAGTAACCCTCGCCTTCGTACATTGATGCAACAATGTAAGAAAGAGAACATGCCTAAAGAGAATATTGAGCGTGCCATCAAGAAAGCAACCGATAAGTCATCTGAAGGATATAAAGAGATTTGCTACGAAGGATATGGCCCTCACGGTGTAGCCATCTTTGTAGAAACGGCTACCGACAATAATATGCGTACAGTAGCCAATATCCGCAGTTACTTCACCAAACATGGTGGCAACTTAGGAACCCAAGGCTGCTTACAATTCCTTTTCGACCGCAAAGCATGTTTCACAGTAACTGCCAAAGATGGTATTGATTTGGATGAGCTCGAATTGGAGTTGATTGACTTTGGAGTAGAAGAACTTGCTCATGATGAGGAAGAAGGCACTATTGTCATCTATGGAGACTTCAATCAGTACTCACAAATGCAAAAATACTTGGAAGACAATGGATTCGAAATTCAATCTTGCGAGTTTGTTCGTATTCCAAATGATACCAAAACCCTCAGCGATGAAGAGATGGAAAGCGTACAAAAGCTCATTGATAAAATCGAAGAGGATGAGGATGTACAAAACGTATTCACGAACCTTGGATAAGTTGATATGAATATCCATCCATCAGACATTGTAGGTGTAGAGAGAGTCAAGGAACATTTTTCCTTGACTCCTCTGCAAATACAGCAATTTACTGCCTTAGGAGAACTTTATCGCGATTGGAATAGCAAAATCAATGTTATTTCGCGTAAGGACATTGATAATTTATACCCCCACCACATTCTTCACTCACTCGCTATCGCCAAAGTACTCACATTTCAGCCAGGCACTACTCTACTCGATGTAGGCACTGGAGGTGGGTTTCCTGGTATCCCCTTAGCCATATTATTCCCTGAATGCCAATTCACCTTGATAGACAGTATTGGCAAGAAGATTAAGGTAGCGTCTGAAATTGCTAAAGCTATAAGCCTGAACAATGTCACATGCATTCAGGAAAGAGCAGAAGAAGAAAAAGGAAAATTTGACTTCGTGATTAGTAGAGCAGTCATGCCCCTACCCGATTTAGTGAAACTTATTCGCAAAAACGTTAGTCATAAACATCAAAATGCCATGCCTAATGGGCTAATGGTATTAAAGGGCGGGAACCTTGAAGGAGAGACACAATCATATCGTAAATACATAGAAATCACCGACATATCTACCATTTTTGCAGATGATTGGTACAAAGAGAAAGCAGTTGTATATCTGCCATTATAGAGTATAGGACATAGTGCTATAAATTACAGACAAGATTGGTTAAGGACATGACTCTCAAGACGTTTTATTTTAATCCCTATCGGGAGTGCACATACGTTTTAGCAGATGATAATGGTAAAGCCATTATTATTGATGCTGGTATGTATGATGAGCGCGAACAACATCGTTTTGCTGAATATATCACCAAGCAAAATCTGCAACTTACTGCGCTTCTTATTACTCATACCCATCCTGACCATGTTTGTGGAATAGACTTTCTTAAAGATAAATATGGTGTAGAGCCTATTATACAACCATCTGAAGGAAAGTTAGATATAGCTAATTTCTCCATCTCTATTGAAGTAATTTCCACGCCTGGGCACAAGGAGGATTGTGTCTGCTATTACATGCCTAAAGAGGGTATCTTATTTACGGGTGACACGCTTTTCCAAGAGTCTATTGGTAGAACTGATTTACCAGGAGGCGACATGGGAATACTCATTCGTTCTCTCAAAAAACTAGTGATTCTTCCTGAAGAAATACAAGTGTATCCTGGTCACGGTTATCCCACCACTATTGCACACGAAAAATTGTACAATCCTTATCTATAAAACACCCTCCATCTCTAAAACACTATCCGCTGCTTTTGTTAATAAAGCAACGGATAGTATTATATATGGACATAATTTATACGAAGCGATAATCGGTTCTTGCATAATAAATCTCACCCGGATACAACACTGGAGATGGGAAATTATTATGATTCGGACTATCGGGGAAATTCTGCGTTTCCAGACATATGGCATGTTGCACATCATATGATTTACCACTCTTGCCCACAAATTGCTCTACCCAATTGCCTGTATAGACTTGTAACCCAGGTTGAGTAGTCCATACTTGCATTTCTCTACCGCCTGCAACCAATGTAGCTGCATGTTGCATCTTTTGTCCATCAGGCAAAGGTCGAAGTACAAAATTATTATCTATACCACGTCCTGGTGCAAAGAAAGCATCATCTATACGATCGCCTACACGCATCATCTCACGGAAATCCATTGGAGTACCTTCCACCGAAAGAATCTCGCCCGTTGGGCATGCGGTATCATCAAACGGTGTATATTCATCCGCAAACACCTGCAATTGATGATTGTGCACTGTACCACTACCCTCTCCTTCAAGATTGAAATAAGCGTGATTGGTAAAGCCTAAAATAGTTGGCTTATCGGTTTTTGCCTCATAAACAATAGAAAGTGCATTGTCTTTGGTTAGCGAATAGGTAACATACATATCTAAATTGCCAGGATAACCCTCCTCACCGTCCTTTGCACGATAATGCAATGAAACTGAGTATGTAGATTGCCCTACAATATCCCATACCCTTTCGTTAAAACCATGTACACCTCCGTGCAAGGAATTGGTACCATTGTTGATAGGTAATTGATACTCTACTTCATCAATGGCAAACTTACCATCCTTGATACGATTGGCATAGCGACCAATGATGGCATTGAAATAGGTTTCTTGATTGCGCCACTCCTCAAAAGTGGAGAATCCTAATACCACATCAGCTTTCTCGCCTTGCTTATTGGGAATAATCAATGATACCAGTTTCGCACCATAATTGGTGATTTGAGCTTGCAAACCATTGTGATTAGTAAGCGTGCATAATGTCACACGCTTGCCATCTATGCGAGTATTAAATGATTCAATGTTAATCATATCATCAAAGATTAACCATTTACGCGGTGTGCTCCGTCGCCAATCTCAGCGATATAGAAATCGGCTTTGAGTCCTGTCTTCTCGGTATATTCAGCACCTACTTGCTCAATAAAAGTAGGGATCGCTTCATCGCGTACCAATGATACGGTGCAGCCACCAAAGCCACCACCTGTCATACGGCTACCCAATACGCCATCTACTTTCCATGCTGCTTCTGCCAATGAATCAAGTTGTAAGCCCGTTACTTCGTAGTCATCACGAAGCGAGATATGGCTCTGCGTCATCAGTTTGCCAAATAGCTCAATATTACCCTGTTGCAATGCCTCTACTGCATCCTTGGTGCGTTGTACTTCGCCCACCACGTGGCGTGCACGACGATGAGCTACTTCATCAGTGATAGCATTTTCTACTTGATTGAAATCGGCTTGAGAGAGTTCTGCCAAGTTCTTGATTGGGCGAACAGCACTAATCTGCTGAACAGCCAATTGGCATTGACGCACGCGGTCGTTGTAAGCTCCTGAATCAAGGTGGTGAGGTGAGTGCGTATTCGACACTACCACTTTAATACCTTCCAATTTAACAGGTACTAAATCAAACTCCAATGTATCGCAGTTGAGATAAATAGCATGGTCTTTCTTACCTTGCGCGGAAGCAAACTGATCCATGATACCGCACATCACACCTGCAAACTCATGTTCTGATGCCTGACCAATCTTCGCCAATTCGATGCGATCATATCCAGTACCTAATAATTCGTTTAGAGCATATGCAGTCACCACTTCCATCGCAGCACTACTACTCAATCCTGCACCAGCAGGCACATTGCCCCAGAAAAGAATATCATATCCCTGAGTTATAGCTACGCCACGCTTAATGAATTGAGCAAAAACACCTAATGGATAATTAGCCCATGCCTTGTCAGGCAATGGAGAAGTGAGTTGTGTGAGTTCAAGCGAATATATTGCCTCCATATTCAGTGAACGGAAATTAATCTTCTGTTCGCTGTTAGGAGCAATCAACAGATAAGTACCGAAGCTCAATGCACATGGGAATACGAAACCACCATTGTAATCGGTATGTTCACCGATTAGATTTACACGACCTGGAGAAAAGAAAATATCGGTTGCTGATTTTTGATACGCTGCCTCGTAAGCAGATTTTAATTCTTCAATTTTCATGGGAGTATGTATTATAGTTGTTTGATAATTACAGATTTATTGAATGGTTATTGTGGTTTTCTTTAAACCTTTTGCTGTAGCGGTCAATGTGCAACTTCCTTCTACAATAGCCGTCAATTCGCCTGCAAAAGCATGGTGCTGAGGCATATGGAAAAGGTCAAGATTAGTTGCATCACCATTAGCTGCGGCGCGGAAACGTCCTTCGCCTTTGGTGGAGAAACGAATGAGATGATTGGCTTGTGGACAAAGGTTGCCGTTCTTATCGCAAACACGTACACGCACGAAGTGCATTGGTTTACTGTCTGTTGCAGGAATATCTTCTACATACATTTCAATATGGTGTGGTGCGCTGGCTGTCTTGCGTACTGCTTCGCCATATGGTGTAACCACTTTGATTTCTCCTGCCTCGAATGGCACATTATCCCATATGAGACGATAGCGGCGTTGCAAGCCCAATGGGTCGCCTGCCTGAATAGCAGCTTCAGACTCTTCGAGGGTGAGTTTGCGTACCTTACCCATACTCTTGCCATTGACAAAGAGCTCGCCTTCAGCGGCATCGGTATATGCCATAACAGGGAGGGTGTCACCCGTGTTCCAATTCCAATGAGGAAGGAGATGTACCGTGTGTACATCCTTGCGCCACATAGAGCGATAGAGGTAGTAGCGATCTTTAGGAATACCTGCAAGGTCAATGATACCGAAGTAGGAAGAGTGACTTGGCCATGCATCGGTATCCCATGGAGAGGGTTCGCCTAAGTAGTCGAAACCTGTCCAAACGAACTGCCCAATCGTCCATGGATAGTCATCCATATTGCGGAAGTCCTCGTCAGGCACATTGCTCCATGGACAATATTGCAGGTCATAACCCGAACATTGATTGGTTTGGCTATTGCCTCCTGGATGATTGCGATTGGTGATATGATCCGTATTATCTGGTACTGCGGGCAAGAGATAGACGCCGCGCGAAGAAACAGTGGAAGCTGTCTCTGAACCCAAAATCAGGTGTTGAGGGGTACGTTGGTAGGACTCCTCGTAGCGGTATGCCTTGTAGTTGAGACCAACGATTTGGAGTACACTGGCAAAACCATTTTCCAAAACGCAGGTTACTCGATCCATACCTGCGGTACAAGGACGTGTGCCATCTTCGCGCAAGCAGATATCTTGGAGCATTTTGGCAATCTTATATCCCTCAGGGGCGCACTGTGTAGGCACTTCGTTACCGATAGACCACATGACGATACTTGGGTTGTTGCGGAAGTGATGTAGCATATTCACCATATCGCGCTCTGCCCACTCGTTGAAGAAACGGTGGTAGCCATTTTTGCACTTAGCCCAATCCCACTCATCGAAGGGCTCGCACATGACCATGAGTCCCAGTTCATCGCA
This sequence comes from Paludibacteraceae bacterium, assembly GCA_045579895.1. GTDB lineage: Bacteria > Bacteroidota > Bacteroidia > Bacteroidales > Paludibacteraceae > Colicola. The sequence goes on along the minus strand of JAZNMT010000065.1, from coordinate 26,442 downwards.
TAGTTCGATTTGCTCTGGTGCAGGCATATTGTGTGAAGTGCGAATAGCATCGCAGCCCATCTCCTTGAGCATGAGCAGTTGGCGGCGCAGTGCATCGCGACTGACAGCTGAGCCCAAAGGACCAAGATCGTGGTGAAGACATACGCCCTGAATCTTACGCACTTTGCCATTGAGTAGGAACCCAACATTTGGTACGATTTGTACGCTACGCACACCAAAAGTAGTTTCTACTGTTTCTTGATATACGCTATCTGCCACCACACAGGTGCGAGCGACATACAAGTTAGGCGTTTCGGGCGACCAGAGAGCAGGATTGTGGATAGTGATGTTTTGCTCAAGAGGTAAGTTGTGTTTTACATCGTAGTGACTAACAAGCGAATCCACCACTTCTCCAGTTGCTTTATGAATAAGCGAAGTGCGCAACTCAATATGTTTGTTGAGTGCATTTTCTACACGTGTTTTGATATTCACAGCAGCCAGTTCCTCGGTTACGTATGGAGTAGTGATATGTGTACCCCATATAGGTACATATACTTGTGGTTTTTGAATCAAGTGTACATTGCGGAAGAGTCCTGCACCTGGGTACCAGCGGCTACTCTGCTCGCGGTTTTGGAGGCGAACAGCAATTTCGTTGTCGCCAACGGTCAGAGCAGATGTAATATCACAATGGAAGGCATTGTAGCCATATGGCCAGAAGCACACTTTCTGTCCATTGACAAAGACCTCTGCCTCGCTCATTGCACCATCGAAGAGGAGAAAATAAGCCCCCTCTAACTCCCCCTGAAGGGGAAGAATGGTTTTGTACCATGCACTACCCATGTATGGCAGACCGCCAGTGCGACCTGTTTTCTCTGTTGGAAAGGTCTCGCCATTCTGCCATACGGTGACGTTCTGTAGGTCATTGGCACGATCGAATGGACCATAGATGGCCCAATCGTGAGGTACAGTTACTTCTTGCCAATTTTTGTCTTCTGCCACTGGCATTTGGTGGTCATTCTGTTCCATAGTAAATTGCCATGATGTGAGCAGAGAAGTGATTGCTAAAATTAGAATTTTCATGCTATTAATTATCTGTAGGTTGTCTGTAAGTTACGGGTTCTTGACGGGTTCATAACGGGTAGATAGTAGCCCATCCGTAGCACTTTTTTATCTTTTCCAAAGGGTTTTTAGTGCATTATTCGGTTGTCCTTTTGATGTGAAAGCACCCATATTGTATGCTCCCCACCCTAATTCGATATACTCTTTTGGTCGCCAATTATTATATACTTGTGGTTCCCAATAGAATATTCCTTTCATATAATCCAAGGTATCTACTCGCAAACGGAAATCTTCAATTACTTCCATTGCTTTTGCTTCAGATGAAGCCATTGTACCAATTTCTACAATCATCACAGGGCAGTTAAATTCACCGTGAAGCAACTTGATATTTGCGGTGGCAAGTGAGTTCATCTCATCCCAATCCTTACCCGACCATTGTTTCATCATCGGATAATGGCTTAGACCAATCATATCGAATTTACCACCATAATATTTCAGTTTACGGAAGAACCAATTATTATTCTCGTATGCGTTATCGATATGCACAATCACCTGTGTCTCTGGGAATATAGCTTTGCATGCATTATATCCTGCGGTAGTAAGGGTGGCATAGTTTTTCCATCCATTCGGCAGGTCGCCATTAGTATCCCAGAGTTTTCCCATTGGCCATAACATACCATTGCGTGTCTCATTGCCTACTTGTACCCATTCGGGGGTTACACCTTCTGCTTTTAAGGCAGAAAGTACATCGGTAGTATGTTCAGCTACGGCTTGCTTCATTTGTGCAAGGTCATAATCTGCCCAATCTACGGGAATATTTTGGCGACTAGGGTCTGCGAAGAAGTCCGAATAGTGGAAATCTATCATCACTCGCAGTTTGAGCGCAGCAGCACGTTTGGCTTTGACGATGACATCTTCTTTGTTACACCAACCTGTGGAATGGTTGACCCATACGCGAAGGCGTACTGCGTTCATACCTGCATCGCGCATCACACGCATACCATCTGCTACTTGTCCTAAAGAATCATAAAAGAGAACGCCATCCGCTTCTTGCTCACTAATCCATGAGCAATCAGCGCCATAAGCATAACTCCCAACAACAGGATCAGGATAATTATCAACGGGCTCTGTGCAAGAGAAGAATATCAATACAATAGATAATAGAGGAAGTAGTTTCTTCATATTTATATTATCTTTAAGGTAATAATTTGATTTAGTTAATATGTTATTGCAATTTCCCTGCAAAGGTAATTATTTTTTTTCAAATATACAAATTTAGGTATAAAAAAACGCTACCCGAAAATGTCGGGTAGCGTGGATTCAACAAATGATAAGTTGAATCAAAGCCTCATTGAATCATTATTCAGCAGCTGGGCAATCTATAGCAGTTGCAGTTGCTTTAGCCTCACCCTCTTGAGCGAGTTGATAGCAAACGCTAGCTCTAATACCCTTGAGGTCCTCAGTTTGGTTCTTGTCGCCAGTCCAGCCGTGACCATTCTTGAAGATGATGTTCAACTCAGTGCAGTTTTGGGTATAAACATACCAGTCACCTTCTTTAGTAGGAACAACCTCTGCGCCTTCTTCGCCAGTAGCCCATACCCATGCAGTGATAGTATCAGTCCATGCAGCAGGAACTTGAGCCTTAACAGTGATGTCCTTTGGATCACATTTCATAATTGTAACATCCTTAAAGTTACCAATAACGTCGTTAACATCAACGTCATTGATTACACGGTTGCCAGAAAGACCCTCTGCGCAAGCAGCACCTTCAGCAGCCTCGAGCAACTCCTCGTTGTCCCATGATGCATTAGCAACATATTTGTACTCAGCACCCATAACTACCTCTTCCAAAGTAGCAGTCCATACGCCATTCACGAGAGTCATTGGAGTAGCATCAGTAGCCCAGCCATTGAAACCACCTACAGCATAAACGATAGTTCCTTCTGGAAGTTCAGGAGCAGTAGCTTTCAAATTTACAGTAAACTTCTCTGGCTCGAAGCAAGGATCAGTCTTGAAACCATAAGAACGAACGTAAACTACAGAAGAGTTGCTGTTAACGATAAGTTTAGACTCTACCTCATATTCAACCTCGAGAGTAGCATCGCCATCAAGCACTTCGCAAGCACCAGCCTCTACGTTCAACCATTGGTGAGCCCAATCTGATGGGAAAGTACCATCCATATACAAAGCGCAAGGTTTACCAGCCAAAACTGGAGTAGCATCAGCAACAGCAGGAATAATTACAGCTTTCCACCAACCTTCGTAACCCTCGATAGCCTCAAATTTAGCCATAGAAGCAGGTTCGGTAACGTAATTATTGTAGTCACCTGCAAATACCAATTGGCTACCCTCTTCCATACATGGAACGAAACCAACAGCATTCCATACGATAGTAACTGCACCGTCAGTAGCGGCTACTTCTGGGATTTCAGGTTTCTGAGTTGAAGTGGTGTCACAAACACATGGGTCTTCACCACATACGTCGCATACATCACATACGCATACTTCTTCACCACAATCAGGGCAAACAACAGGTTTTGGTTCGCAACCTACTAAAGCTAAGGTTGCTACAGCAAGAGCTGCAAAAAAGAATTTCTTCATAACTTTAATAAATTAATTTGTTAATAAAATTTGTTTGTTTTTTATATAAAGACTTTTGTCAACCATTTTGACTTAGTTGTTATCTTTACTATTAATACTCAGCGCAGTATTGCTCTAGGTTAGGGTTAGCAGTTACATCAGAGAATGGCAAAGGGAATACGGAACGGTGAATTTCAATTTCCTTTTGTCCAAATTGGTTACCAGCCTTATACTCCCAACCATATTTTTTACCTACGAACATATCCAAACGCACAAGGTCGGTACGACGACGACCTTCAGCGAAGAACTCACGTCCCCACTCATCACGAATAGTATTCTCATCAATAGAGCTCAAGGCATCAGCATTCGCACGCGCACGAAGTTCATTGAGTACGGTTAGCGCATCAGCGTCTTGACCGAGACGGAATTGTGCCTCAGCATAGGTGAGGTATGCTTCAGCAGCACGCATCAATGGAAGGTCCATATCAGGGTGTTGTGTGTCAGAAGCTTTACGATTAGGATCCGCCATTGCATTGGTGAACTTGGTGCACAACCAACCAGAGAAGAACTTATCGGTAGCATTCTCACGGTTGAGGTTGCAAATAATGAGTGAAGAATCGTTGTATTCGCGATAGTTGCAGAACAATGCACGATCATCCTTTGCAGCAGCAGTCAAGATAGTAGCATCACCTAAAGTATTAGGGCATGCAGCAATCTCAGCCATCAATGCTTCATTGGTAGTAAACCAGCCTGTAGGATTTTCCAAAGCAGTAGAAACATTCCAGTTTTTCGCCATTGGGAAGAAGAGAGATACAAGTTGCTTGCGTGTACGCATACACTTCCAAGACTCAGTAATACCCCATGAAGGGAGACCATCGGTGTAGAATGAAGCAAGGAGGAAGAGTGAAGCACCATAGCTACGAATATGATTACCTTCTTGTGCTACAGGGAGAATAATCTCTTTGTATGCATCGTTTACAGCAGAACGGTTGTCGTTGTCACCCATAAATAGGTATTGGTATTCAGAAGCGAGTTCTGTAGCATCGATTACCTTCTTAGCATATGTAACAGCCTTACCCCACTCTGGCGTACCAGTAGATACCGCATAATATTGTGCAGGGTCAGCAGTATAAACTTGTGCGTTGAGGTAAAGACGTGCAAGCAACATTTGTGCTGCTACTTTGTCCACACGGTAGTAGAATGTATTGCGATCTACAGTTAGTTTATTCTCGATATCAAGCAACTCAGTTTCAAGCCACTCATACAAGTTCTTGCGAGAAATCATCTTTGGATAATTCTCATAATCACCCTTCAACTCATCTGCCTTGGTATATGCCGCCATTTCATCAGCAGTAATATTGAAAGGACAAGCACCAAACATATCAATGAGATACCAATAGTTGAGTGCACGAATGAAACGCACCTCAGCAGTCTTAGCAGCATCATACTCATAGAAATCCTCGAGGTATGCATTACACAAGGTAATATCAAAGATATAACGGCAATAAGCACCACGAACCAGTGCATTATCAGCAGTCCAAGTAGCTTTACGAACATCATCCACACCTACGTCAGGCCAAATCCAATATACTTGATCAGATGGGAATTCGTTCAACTCGTATGTCATACGATAGAGTGAAGATGTACCTTCATCCAAACCCTCGATATCACCAATACCAGCAGGACCTTGTTGACCAGTAGTACCTAGTGTAGCATAGATCTTACCCAAAAGTTGGTCTGGGTTGATAGCAGATACGTTATTTGGATCGATAGATTCTACGTCCAAATTGTGAACGCATGCGGTCATGCCAAATACGGTAAGTACCGCCAAAACGCCTATTTTAATATACTTTTTCATATTAGTTATTATTTCAAAGTTTCAATACTTAGAATTGCAAGCTAACACCCAAAACGGTAGTCATAGAACGAGGATACATATTGTTGTCAATACCACCATTTACCTCTGGGTCAAGACCGCGGTAGCCACTAATCACAAATGGGTTAGAAACAGTAGCAAAAATACGTGCTTTAACCTTTGGTTCATCGAATGTATAACCCAATGTGATATTATCGCAACGCAAGAATGAAGCATTCTCGATAAACTCAGACATACGCCAAGCGTTATCGGTAGTAACAGTCTTACTATTGAGAATATCATTATAAGGCTTTTGAGCAGCCAACATTACGTTGGTATAAGCACCTTCACGGACCAATGTCTTCATGCTTTGCATCTTACCTGCGAGTACATCGTTGTAAACATAGTTACCAATGTTAGCACGGAGTGATAAACTGAGGTCAAAGTTATAGAATTGCCATTTAGATTGGAAACCAATTTGGAAGTCAGGAGCTGGTTTGTGATACGGAATCAAGTCCTTCTCATTGATAGTACCATCATCGTTTTGATCGCGGATTTCCAACACACCTTTCTTTGTACGATATGATTCATATACGAAGAATGTAGAAGAAGCATATCCCTCTTGGTGACGTTGAATGGTGTTACCTGTACCAGAACTTACACCACCAACAGCAACGAAATAATCTGTACCTTCACCAGAAGTAAGGTGCTCTACCTTGTTGATATTGTATGACATATTAGCACCTAAATCCCATTTGAGATGCTTGTTATCAATTGCCACACCGTTCAACATAACCTCTACACCTTGGTTAGAGAGAGAACCGATATTAGAAAGTACTCGGTTTTTGAAGTTTGTACCCATAGGTACATCCACCAAAGAAATCAAATCAGTAGTATAACGATAGTAGTAATCCAAGTTACCTGTGATACGATTATTGAGGAAACCAAAATCAAGACCCGCATTGTACGTAGTAGTTTTCTCCCATGTTAAGTGGCGGTTATTCTCCATTGGGCTTGCTGATTGATAATAGATATAGTCACCAGTTGCAGGATCAATCTCACCGAGTGTATAATCCGCATACTCTTTGCTCAATTGGTACAATATCAAGCCTAAATAATTTTTATCCATTTCTTGCTGACCTGTAATACCATAGCCTAAACGCAATTTAAGATCGTTGAGCCAGTTTACATCAGACAAGAAGGTTTCTTTGATTTTCCAGCCTAAAGCTGCAGATGGGAAGATGCCCCAACGGCTACCTTTTTGGAAACGTGAAGATCCATCAGCACGCAATGTAGCAGTAAGCATCACTTGATTCCATCCAATCCAGTTAGCACGACCGAAGAAAGATACAAGATAGTTTTCAGTAGCAAACTTATTGGTTGAAAGGTTGTAACGTTTGTCCATATCGCGTTTTGCAAAAGCATCAGGACCTACGAAGCCACTACCTTCATAAGTTTCATCTCTGTAGAAGTGTTGCCACTCATAACCAGCCATGATGTCGAAATGTTGAGTTTCAGAGAAGTCCTTGTAATATTGCGCGTACGCATTGAATTGCAAGTTATATTTCGTTTTCTCAGTAGTTCCATCCCAACCGTAGTAGTTATTAGAGAATGATGTAGGAAGGATTACAGTACGTTGTTTACCAAATGAGTAATCTGCGCCGAAGTTAGCATGGAGACGCAAGTCCTCAAAGCCATGAATCTTATAGTCCACTTCGAGGTTGCCTACAAACGCACCAGAGTTAGCACGATCATCCTTATTTTCGAGCAAAGCCACTGGGTTTTGAGGTGTATTGGTGTTAGACATAACCGTCCAAGCAGGGTCATTGAGATCCGCAGCACTCTTAGGGGTTTGATAGAAACCACCAAACTCCGCATACCCACCATCAGCAGGTTTTACCTCACGAGTGGGATCAAATGCAATAGCAGCACCTACAGCACCACCATCAGCATAGCGGTTGTAGATATACATACCTTTTGCATTGAAATTGAATGACAAGTGATTGTCGAGGAAAGATGGTGAAAGGTTCAATGAAGCAGTTACACGTTGCATACCAGATGTTTTGATTACACCATTTTGATTGGTATAACCTACAGCGGCACGATAAGGCATATTCTTTGTACCACCCATGAAGCTGATAGTATGGTCAGTAGAGATAGCGGTACGATAAATTTCTTTTTGCCAATTGGTGTTCGCAGTACCAAGATCAGTAGCACCTTCCATGAAATTGCGGTATTGATCGCCTGTCATCACCTCTACCATATTGGTGAGTACACCTGCGCTGACATTACCATCGTAAGATACTTTCAATTTCGAACCAGCAGCACCTTTCTTTGTGGTAATAATGATGACACCATTAGAAGCACGGCTACCGTAGATAGCAGTAGCAGAAGCATCTTTGAGGACGGTAAAAGTCTCAATATCGTTAGGGTTAACCATAGAGAGAGGGTTCGCAGCACCAGGGATACCGTTGTTATCCATTGCCAAACCGTCAATCACAATAAGTGGGTCATTAGACACACTCAAAGAAGATCCACCACGGATACGAATGGTAGCACCACCACCAGGAGTTCCGTCGTTAGAAGTTACCACTACACCAGCTACCTTACCAGCCAACATGTCTTGCGCGTTGGTGGTCAGACCTTTGTTCATTGCGTCAGGCTTGATGGCAGTAACAGAACCAGTAGCATCGTTTTTCTTAACGACACCATAGCCCACTACAACCACCTCATCAAGCAACTCGGTGTCTTCGTGAAGATCTACTCTCAAGCCATTAACAGCCTGTACTTCAATAGTTTTATATCCCATGTAGCTGATTTCAAGAGTAGTACCCTCTTGTACAGCAAGGATAAAATTGCCATCAAAATCGGTGATAGTACCATTGGTAGTGCCTTTTTCAATAATGTTGGCACCAATGATAGGTTCAGCCGTTGATGCATCCAGAACCGTACCCGAAATCTGTGTTTGTGCAAACATCATGGCTGGAGCCATAAATAATGCAGCTAACAGAGCGAGCATAAATGTTTTGTTTTTCATCACTTTTAAAGAATTGTGTTTTGATTATTGTTTATATTATTTTTTTCCTTCTTTGATGAGTACTACGCTGATGGCACCGAGGATGAGCAGGACACCTGCTGCTACCAACATACCTACTTGCGAGCCCGCGCATATATATTTAAGGATTGCGCCACCAATCAATGCAGCCACGATTTGAGGCAAGCAGATAGTGCAGTTGAACAATCCCAAATAATAACCCATATTGTCGCCCTTGAGCGAGTTGGTCAAAATAGTGAATGGCACTGCCAACATAGCTGCCCATGCAGCACCAATGAATGCATAAGACACAAGCAATACGTATTGGTTAGTTACAAACAATGTAGAAATAAATCCTAATGCACCCACAATCAATGAGATAGCGTATGCACCTTTATTGTGGAATTTCTTTTCCAAAGCAGGCATAACCAATGCCCAAAGCATCGAGCCAACCGCTTGAATAGCAAAGCAAACACCTACCCAATCACCAGCGACTTGGAATTCTTTTGCTGCCGCAGATACTCCGTCCCAACCAAAGCATTGGATAGCTATAGCACCGTTGGAATACGTCCACATAAAGAGGAAAGCAGCCCAGCAGAAGAACTGTACCAAACCTACTGTCCAGAAAGTAGAAGGTGCGTTAATAAGCAGTTTTATGAAACTTGGGTCTTCTTTCTTTTCTTCTTTCTTAGTATCTAAACCATGGAATTTCGCATATTCTTCTGGGTTCAACTCCTTGACAGTGAAGAAAGTATAAAGCACACAAAGCATAAGAATAGCTGCACCGATATAGAAACTCCACTTAACAGAATCAGGAATAATTCCTTCAGGAGCAATATTATTAATACCAATCCATGCAAATAAATAAGGGAACAAATACCCAGCTAAGCTACCAGCGTTGCAAAGGAAGGATTGGATGGAATAAGCAAGACCTTTTTGCTCCTCATTTACCATATCGCCTACCATCATCTTAAATGGCTGCATAGCAATATTGATAGAAGTATCAAGGAACATGAGAGAGAACAATCCAAACCACATAGCGGCATTTAGGCCAAGGAAGAGGGATTGCGTAAAAGTGAAGTTACCTGCATTTGGCAAGAGCAACATTACCGCCACGGCGATAAGCGCACCCACAATAAGGTAAGGTTTGCGACGACCAAGGCGATTCCAAGTCTTGTCTGAATACTTACCCACCAATGGTTGCACAATCATACCCATCAATGGAGGCAGCACCCAAAAGAAGGAAAGTTGGTGAGGATCTGCGCCAAGCGTAGCGAAAATACGAGAGATATTAGCACTCTGAAGTGCATAAGCAATTTGGACTCCAAAGAATCCAAAACTGAGGTTAAAAAGTTGTCCAAAGGACAAGTTGCGTTTTTCTGTCATGACAATGTATTAAACGTATTTTTTTCAAAATCGGCTGCAAAGTTACAACATATTTTTCACACGCGCAAGAAGAAAGAGGTAAAAAGTGCTATTTTTTCTCTGCAAACGATTGCAAAGAGGTGCATATAATAAAAGCAAAGATATTACAATCTACACTAAATCACTAATTAATCACTAACTAATCACTAACTAATCACTAATAAATCACTAATTATCGTATGGATAAGGATGCGATAACGCTAAGGACAGACAGAATACTCCCTCAGTATTCAAATTCTAATAAAAAAAGCACAGAGGAAGAACACATGATTTTCAACAAGTTGATACAAAAGAAGATTTTTTTTGAGAAAAGATTTGCATATATCAAAAAAATCTCTTACCTTTGCACTCGCGTTCTTGTCTTTTATGGCTTTCAAGAAGAAAGTCGCCAAGTTTTATACAGGAAAAATACCCAAAAATAAGACAAACTTAAAAACACATTATATAATTCGTATGACACGACATGCACAATTGATTGAAGCACTACAACACAACTTTGGTTTTGATTCTTTTAAAGGAAATCAAGAAGCCATTATCAATAACCTTATGGACGGCAATGACACCTTTGTGTTAATGCCTACTGGTGGTGGCAAAAGTCTGTGTTACCAATTACCATCCCTGCTGATGGACGGCGTTGCCATCGTAATCTCTCCTTTGATCGCTTTGATGAAGAATCAAGTAGATGCCATGCGCAATTTTTCAGAAGAAGATGGCGTAGCGCATTTTATCAACTCGTCCTTGTCTCGTCCAGAAATCCATCAGGTTAAGGCCGACGTGTTGAGTGGCAAAACGAAACTGCTATACCTAGCGCCCGAATCTCTAAACAAAGAAGAAAATGTAGATTTTTTGAAAGGTGTAAAAATATCTTTCTACGCCGTTGATGAAGCTCACTGTATCTCCGAGTGGGGTCACGATTTCCGTCCAGAATACCGCCGTATTCACCCCATTGTAGAACGCATTGGCAAGGCTCCTATTATCGCATTGACCGCTACCGCAACACCAAAAGTACAACACGATATCCAAAAAAACTTGGGTATGCTTCACGCTCAAGTCTTCAAATCCTCTTTCAATCGTTCGAACCTATACTACGAGGTTCGCGAGAAGACCGAAGATGTAGATAAAGATATAGTGAAGTATGTTCGCACAATGGGCGGTAAGTCAGGTATCATCTATTGCCTAAGCCGCAAGACTGTAGAAGATTTGGCCGCTACACTCAATGCAAATCATATCTCCTCTCTTCCATATCACGCAGGTATGGACGCGGCCACCCGCAGCGCCAATCAAGATGCCTTTCTCATGGAAAAAGTTCAAGTGATTGTAGCCACTATCGCTTTTGGTATGGGAATCGATAAACCCGACGTTCGCTTTGTCATCCACTACGATATTCCCAAATCATTGGAGGGCTACTACCAAGAAACCGGTCGCGCAGGTCGCGATGGGGGAGAAGGCCAATGTATCTGTTTCTATTCTCCAAAAGATATTGAACGTCTTCGCAAGTTCCAACAAGGCAAACCCGTTGTAGAACAAGAGATTAGCAACCTACTCTTGTTTGAGACCCAATCATACGCCGAAAGCCCTATATGCCGTAGGAAACTACTCCTAAACTACTTTGGCGAAGAATACAACCATGAGAAATGTGGCAACTGCGACAACTGTAAAAAAGTATATCGCATGATGGATGCGACAGAATTGCTAGGTCTGATGCTAGAAACCATCTACCAACTGAACGAAAAATTCCGCTCACGACATATCGTAGATATCATTAAAGGCAATGAAACTTCAACCGCAATTTCATATCGCCATAATGAACTGGAAAACTTTGGTAGTGGCGAAGATGAAGATGAAGCAGTATTGCATGCTATCATCCGTCAAGCACTGCTGAAAGGATATATCAAAAAAGATATAGAATCGTATGGCGATCTGAAACTCACCCCCGAAGGTAAGAAATTCATGAAACGCCCCACAAAATTTGAAGTTCCTATCGAAGTTCACAACGATGAAGATGGTACAGATATAGACAATAGTATGGGCTCGTGTGCAGCTGCTGATGATGTACTATTCTCTATTCTAAAAGATCTGCGCAAGAAATTGAGCAAGAAAATGAATGTTCCTCCATTTGTTATCTTCCAAGATGGTAGTTTGGAAGCTATGGCAACAAGTTATCCAATCACTCTGGAGGAGATGCAAAATATTCCAGGCGTAGGCGCAGGCAAAGCCAAACGCTATGGTGATGAGTTTATCAAGCTAATAAAAAGTTACGTAGAGGAAAACGATATTATTCGTCCCGAAGATTTGCGAGTACGTACCGTAGCGAAGAACTCCGCGAGAAAAATTGCGATTATTCAAGCCATTGACCGACGTGTTGCATTAGATGATCTGGCGGAATGTATGGGCATGTCCATGGAAGAAATATTGGAGGAAATAGAGGCAATCGTGTATTCCGGTACTAAACTGAATATCAAATACTTCATAGAAGAAGTAGTGGATCCAGATGAGGAATTTGATATCTACGATTATTTCCGCCACGCAGAGAACGATAGCATCAAGTTAGCCATGGAAGAGTTGGGCGAAGATGACTATGATGAAATAAATGTACGATTGGTACGAATAAAATTCCATAGCGAGTTGGGTAATTGATAGCACTAGGCTCGTGCTTAGCAGTTTTGCTGCGAACATGGTCGCTAAGCAACAAAAGTGGCACCATTGGTGCGAAAATAGCTAATGCGAAAGTGAAAAAAGGAGAGATAGATATTATCACACTAGGTTGCTCGAAAAACCTAGTAGATGCTGAACGATTGATGCGTCAATTGGAATTGGCAGGTTACACTTGTGTACACGATTCGGTTACCCCCAAAGGAGAAATCGCTATCATCAACACTTGCGGATTTATCGGTGATGCAAAAGAAGAAAGCATTGATATGATACTGCAATTCGCAGCTCGTAAAACTCAAGGAAAATTGCGCAAACTGTACGTAATGGGCTGTCTATCACAACGCTACAAAGAAGAACTGCCCATGGAAATTCCAGAAGTAGACAAGTGGTTTGGGAAGTTTGATTATATGGGGATTGTTGATGAGATTAAAGGTGAGAGTTTAGAAGTTGAAGGCAAAGATTATGAGCGAACCATTACTACGCCAAAGCATTATACATATTTGAAGATAGCCGAAGGCTGTAATCGCTTTTGTTCATACTGCGCAATACCATTAATTACAGGACGATTCACATCACGTCCAAAAGAAGATATATTGGAAGAAGTACGATGGTTGGTAGGGCAAGGAGTAAAAGAATTTAACGTGATTGCGCAAGACTTATCCAGCTATGGATTAGACCTTTACGGCGAACATAGATTAGCACAGTTAGTGGATGATATGGCGCAAATTGAAGGCGTAGAGTGGATAAGACTACATTATACTTACCCCACAGATTTTCCATATGATTTGCTACCCGTGATGGCAAAACATAAAAATGTGTGCAAATACATGGATATTGCGTTGCAACATAGTTCTAATAATATGCTAAAAAAAATGCATCGCCATATCACTTGTGAGGAACAAGATGCAGTAATAGAACGCATTCGGAAAGAAGTACCTGGTATATGTATTCGCACCACATTGTTAGTCGGACATCCAGGCGAGACAACGGATGATTTCAATGAACTATGTGAATGGGTGAAAAAGATGAAATTTGAGCGCATGGGAGCGTTCGCATACAGCGAAGAAGAAGGTACCTATGCCGCCCAACATTACACCGATGATATCCCTCAAGCGGAAAAAGAACGACGAGTAGAAACACTGATGGCTATACAGCAAAACATTTCTGCAGAACTATTGAGTCAACTGGTAGGCACCACACAACGTGTAGTAATCGATAGAGAGGAAGAAGAATACTACATAGGACGCACACAATATGATTCCCCCGAAGTGGATTGCGAAGTGCTGATTGAGAAAGGGGGAAAGCCTATCCCTAACTCATCCATTAATGGAGGGGAATTATGTAATGAGAAAATGAAGCCATTAAAAATAGGAGAATTTTATACGGTAACTATCATAAAATCAGAGGATTTTGACCTCTATGCAACATTATGAAAACAAAAGACCTTATCCAACACATTGCCCATTCTACCTCCATGACAAAAGTACGCACGGAGGAACTCCTGAGCGCTACTATTGCGGTATTGCAAAAAGAACTGCTAGCAGGAAAAAGTGTGCAGTTGCAAAACTTTGGTGTTCTGGAAATGAAACGCAAAAAAGCTCGAGTAGTGGTGCATCCACAAACCAAAGAACGCACTACCATACCAGAAAAAATGCAATTGACATTCAAAGCAAATAATACTATCAAAGAACAATTGAAAAACGCATAAACTATGGCAAATGATAAACTAACATGGGTAGAATTGCGTAAGGCAGTCGCAGAATATGCGAACACCTCAGAGAAAGAAGCAGGGGAATTTCTAACTGCTCTATTGGATAGTGTTGTAGAAGGATTAAAGGCAGATAAACAAGTCAAGATCAAAGGACTAGGTAGTTTCTCGCTCAAAGCAATATCTCCTCGAAAGAGCGTAAACATTGCTACTGGCGAAACATTCACCATTGATGGGTATAACAAACTGACCTTTAGTGCAGAATCAATGTTGAAAGAAAGCGTAGAAAAACGATTAGAACAACCTAAAACAGAAGCTATTATGGCAGAATTGGAGAATGATCCCATCAAGAAACTAGGCGAACAAGCCAATGAAATCGTGGATATATTGGCAGAATTGGGACAGGCTGTATCTAAACCAGATTCGGAAGTTGAAGCAGTTAAAGAAGTTCCAGAGGTTTCAGAAGTTCCAGTTGCGTTAGAAGTTCCAGAGGTTTTAAAGGATGAGGTGGAGGAAATACCAGTAGAACCAACACCCAAGAAACCGATAAACAAACCTACTTGCAAATGCTACAAATGGGTATGTTGGGCGATCTTAGCAGTTGTTCTTCTGGGCATTGTAGGTACAGGTTTTTATTTCCGCGCAACACTAATTCAGTGGTGGCAATGCATGCAAGATTGCCAACCTACTATAGAAGAGGTAGAAGACGTTTTAGAAGTTGAAGAAGTTTCACAGGCGGTAGAATTGCCTCTTGCAGAACGTCCACGCGAATACGTGAACTTTATTGGCATTGAGAGAGTTGGGCAAGATAGTCGTTTGGCATGGATTGCGTATAAGCATTACGCACAAAAAGATTTATGGGTGTTTATTTATGAAGCAAATCGCGACATCATTTCCCACCCAAGTAAGGTTCGGCCTGGACAATATATCCGTATTCCTGAATTAAGCGAAGAATATCGCAATCTATACAATCCTGAACTAAAACAATTGGTAGATAGTTTAGCGAAAACATATTTGATGGCTGACAAATAGTTAACAATTGAACGAGGATGTAATCCATATTCACGGAGCACGCACCCACAATCTAAAAAACATCACGTTAGATATACCTCGCAACAAACTGGTAGTAATCTCTGGTGTGAGCGGTAGCGGCAAATCGTCTTTGGCCTTCGACACATTGTTTGCCGAAGGTCAACGGCGTTATGTAGAAAGTTTGAGTGCCTATGCTCGACAGTTTCTGGGACGCATGCAAAAGCCAGACGTTGATTTTATAGATGGCATACCTCCTGCCATTGCCATTGAACAAAAAGTTACCAATCGTAACCCACGCAGTACAGTGGGGACAGTAACAGAGATTCATGATTACTTAAAACTACTTTACGCTCGCGCAGGTCGCACAATTTCACCCATCAGCGGTATGGAAGTCAAGCGTCATAGTGTGCACGATGTCGTAGAATGTTTGCGTGGGCAAGAACTAGGAACAAAGGTGCTACTGCTCTCCCCTATTGTAGCGGAGAATGTAACGGAACAATTAACAATTTGGCAACACGAAGGTTTCTCCCGATTATATAGCATTAAGGAAGATGGCAGTGGTGAGACATTGCGTATCAATGCTAACAACGCAATAGATACTAGGAGTGTATTTCTTTTAGTTGATCGATTGGTAGCCGATGGTGAACTATCTACCTTAAACCGTTTTGCAGATTCGGTGCAAACAGCTTTTTTTGAAGGAAAAGGCGAATGTCGACTAGTTCTCACGCAGAAAAATGCTACAAACAATACCATACTTGTTTTCTCTCAGCGATTTGAAGCTGATGGTATTACGTTCGTGGAGCCATCGGAGCACCTATTTGATTTCAACAATCCATTAGGAGCATGCCCCACTTGTGGCGGTTTTGGAAACGTGATTGGTATTGACCCCGATTTGGTAGTGCCTGATAAGTCCAAAACTATCTATGAGGGCGCGATTGCCTGCTGGCGAGGCGAAAAAATGAGTCAATGGAACGATGCCTTAGTGTACGTAGCAGATAAGTTCAATTTTCCTATCCATACGCCTTACTATGAGCTTACAACTGAACAGAAACAACTTTTATGGACAGGTAATGAGTATTTTCATGGTCTCAATGATTTCTTCCACGAATTGGAAAGCAAGCAGTATGCTAAGATTCAATATCGCGTAATGCTTAGCCGTTATCGTGGTAAGGCAATCTGTCCAGACTGCCTTGGCAAGCGTTTGCGTAAAGAAGCAGAGTACGTACTAGTGGATGGCAAGTCTATTACTGAACTCAATCAAATGCCTATCAGCAATTTACGGTTGCTAGTTGACAACTGGCAGTTGCCAGAAGCGTTTGCGCCACTTATTGCGGAGATTCGCTCGCGCCTGCAGTTTATGCAAGACGTGGGATTGGGTTACCTTACGCTCAACCGTATGTCAAGCACTTTATCAGGTGGTGAGGGGCAACGAATTAACTTGGCTAAGTCGTTGGGCAGCAGTTTAGTAGGATCGTTATACGTATTGGATGAGCCCAGTATCGGTCTGCACCCACGCGATACCCAACGCTTGATTTATGTACTGAAACAATTGCGCGATTTGGGCAATACGATTGTGGTAGTAGAACATGATGATGAGATACAAAAAGCAGCCGATTACACCATAGAGATTGGTCCGAAAGCAGGACGCCACGGCGGCGAAGTAGTGTATGCAGGTACACCAAAAATAGAGAAATTTACCTACTCTATTCCACCTTATCGACGTCAATGGAACAATTATATTGAGGTGATTGGAGCAACGGAAAATAACCTCAAGAACATCAATGTTCGTTTCCCTCTGAATGTAATGACCGTAGTGACTGGTGTTAGCGGTAGTGGAAAGTCATCGTTGATTAGCAAAGTACTCTATCCAGCATTGAAAAAGTACTACGGCGGTATTGCAGAACGAACAGGCGACTTTGGCAGTTTGCATGGTAGTCTGCATCTGATTCACGATGTGGAGTTTGTGGACCAAAATCCATTAACAAAATCCTCACGTTCGAACCCCGTCACCTACCTTAAAGCATACGATGAGATTCGCAAACTATATGCCGACCAACAATTGAGCAAGCAGATGGGCTTTACTCCTGCACATTTCTCCTTCAACACCCCTGGTGGACGCTGCGAAGCATGTCAAGGTGACGGAAAAGTGACTATAGAAATGCAATTTATGGCAGACATCACGCTAGAGTGCGAACACTGTCATGGCAAGCGTTTCAAGCAAGAGATTTTGGATGTTCTCTATCGCGAGAAGAGCATTTATGATATCCTTGAAATGACGGTCAATCAAGCCATTGAATTTTTCTCGGAGGATACTGCGTGCAAGAAGATTGTCACTCGCCTACGCCCATTGCAAGATGTGGGTATCGGATATGTAAAACTTGGACAATCTGGTAGTACCCTATCTGGTGGTGAGAGTCAGCGTGTAAAGTTAGCCTCGTTCCTATCACAGGAGAATGCAGAACCTACATTGTTTATTTTCGATGAGCCAACCACAGGATTGCACCATCATGATATATCGGTGCTACTAAAAGCTCTTAACGCCTTGATTAGCAGAGGACATACAGTATTGATTATTGAACATAATCCGTCCATCATTCTGGCAGCGGACCATATCATTGACCTCGGAAAAGAGGGAGGCGATCAAGGCGGTACGATAGTGGCAGAAGGCACACCCGAGCAGATTATGGAATGTACGGATAGTTATACTGGTAAGGCGTTGAACGAACTAAAAGATAGTTTTATATGATCTCCATTGAACATCTCAGCATAGAATTCTCTTCGCGTCCGATATTGGATGACATAACCTTCCTAATCAACCCGCGCGACCGCGTAGCGTTGGTGGGCAAGAATGGTGCGGGCAAGACCACCCTACTCCGTCTATTAGCAGGCGAGGAAACACCCACATCGGGCCGTATCAGCAAGATGGGCGATATCACTATAGGTTACTTGCCACAGGTGATGATGCACGTGGACGGAAAGACACTGCGAGAGGATGTGATGTCAGTTTACAGTTCACAGTTGACAACTGACATCGGCGGAGAGGCACGATTTATTGCTGAAATGGACCGCACCATCATCGGTTTGGGCTTCGAACGCAAAGACTTCGACCGCCCATGTTCGGAGTTCTCAGGCGGATGGCGTATGCGTATTGAGCTGGCAAAGATTCTGCTGCAACATCCTGACTTATTGCTACTTGACGAGCCAACTAACCACCTTGATATAGAGTCCATTCAATGGTTGGAGGAATTTCTCAAAACAAATGGTAGTGCATTGGTATTAGTTAGTCACGACCGCGCATTCCTTGACAATGTAACCACACGCACAATAGAGATCACACTTGGTCGTATCTACGATTACAACGTGCCATACACCCAATTCAAAGTGCTACGCCAAGAACGCCACGAGCAACAAGTACGCGCCTATCTCAATCAGCAAAAGATGATTCAAGAAACGGAAGAGTTCATCGAACGTTTCCGCTACAAAGCCACCAAGGCGGTGCAAGTACAATCGCGTATCAAGCAACTGGAGAAATTGGAGCGTTTGGAAGTAGATATAGAGGACAACTCACGATTGAGTTTGCGTTTTCCACCAGCCCCTCGCAGTGGAGATTTTCCGCTAATCGTAGAGGACTTGCGTAAGGATTTCGGCGAACATATGGTCTTCCAAAATGCTACTTTCACCATCCGACGTGGCGAGAAAGTAGCGTTTGTGGGTAAGAACGGCGAAGGTAAAACCACCCTCGTACGTTGTATCATGGGGCAAGTGGATTACATGGGTACACTCAAGATTGGGCATAATGTCAAGATTGGCTATTTTGCACAAAACCAAGCTGCGCTATTGGATGGCGAACTGACTGTTTTCCAAACTATTGACAACGTTGCAGTAGGCGACATCCGCACGCAAATACGCAATATATTAGGTGCATTTATGTTCGGTGGCGAAGCATCGGAAAAGAAAGTGAAAGTGCTTTCGGGCGGTGAGCGTAGCCGTTTAGCAATGATTCGCCTGCTATTAGAGCCTTGTAACCTACTTATTCTTGACGAGCCCACCAACCACCTCGACATGCAGTCAAAAGACGTATTGAAAGCCGCATTAAAGGAGTTTAATGGTACCGTAATATGCGTGAGCCACGACCGCGATTTCTTGGATGGATTGGTAGAAAAAGTGTATGAGTTCGGCGGTGGCAAAGTGAAAGAACACTTAGGCGGAATCTATGATTTCTTACGCAGCAAACGGATTGACTCGTTACAGGAATTGGAGAAAAAAAATCAAGAGGTAAAAGGTGAAAGATTAGAGGTCAAAGGCGAGGTTACTTCTGCAAAGTTGGATTACGCAGCACAGAAAGCAGCTGCCGCAGCGCGCCGAAAGAAAGAGAAGCAAATTGCTGATATAGAAGCAGCCATTGCTAAATTGGAGCAAGAGCAACAAGAGATAGAGACGTTACTCGCAGATGTAGCACATCAAACAACCGAAAATTTCCAACGCTACGACCACATCAAACGCGAAATGGAACAACGCCTCTACGAGTGGGAAATACTCAGCGAAGAAGAATGATTATGAATGAAATTATTGAATATATCATCACATTCTTACTATACGGCAATGCAAATGCAGCCAAACAAGTAGGCTACACTGCTGATGAAGCAGAATGGCACAATTATCGCGTTGTGATTGTACCTAACGGGTATTTGGGTAAGGAGATTATTATACCCGATTTGGGAGACATAAAAGCTGAAAGATTAGAGGTTAAAAGCACAGAGTGTAAGACATGGATTATTCGGACGGATATTATATATAATACTTTCTTCTTTATCTCTCGTGCAGAGGAGTTGATTAACTTACAGCGCGATGAACACGGGCGTTTTCTAGCAAAACATTCTATTTTGGGCAGCAACAATCGTCTAATGATTCCTATAGTGGATGAGTATGCGCGCATGCTAATGAAACTGCTAGATTTGCCATTGCCGACTCCGTCATTTAGTCAGATATACCTCACTCACGATGTAGATTCTATTGCCCATTACCGTCACTTACGCGGGGCTGTAGGTGGTATTCTGCGCGGTAAGTGGCGTAACGTATTGGCATCGCTTAAGGATATTTATAACGACCCTGCCTTCACCTTCTCGTGGCTGATTTCACAGGACAAAAAAGTGGAAGGTGCTCAATGTATTTACTTCATAAAAGACACGTTAGGTAAGGGATATGATTATCCTCAATACAGATTGGATAGTAAAGATTTCGCCATTGTGAAACATTTGATTGAGAATAGCGGAGCAAAGATTGGATTGCATGGAAGTTATTATAGCGATAAGGCAAAAAAGTTATCAAGCGATAAGACAAAACTTCACCGCAGCCATTATCTCCGTTGCTCAATTGACCAGATGCAACGTCTAGCAAATGCGGGAATTACGGATGATTTTACCATGATGTTTCCTGATCAAGTCGGTTTCCGATTACAGACTACACGCCCTGTGCGATGGATTAATCCACAGACCATGAAACTCACTCACATCACCATGCACCCACTGACAGTCATGGACTGTACCCTAAGCAATGACAATTATATGCATTTGAATGAAGATGAAGCGTATTTCGAGTGTCAAAAATTATTCGAAAAAGTGTATCAGAATGCAGGTGAAATTGTACTATTGTGGCATAATACAATCATTACTACCCAAGGCTATCATCGCTCATTATATCCTAAAATATTGAATTTACTGTCTACATGTCAAAACGACTTTTAATATTGTGCGATACATTCAACAAGCCGTTGTATGTGCCAAGGATAACATATCTATGTAAATTCTTAGTGCGCAGGGGATGGGACATTACCATCCTTACTGAACGATTGGAAGATGAGCTGTTTCAAGTGCCCGATACCACGTTTTTGGCTATGCCATACTACTCGGGTGCGAGAGGTCAAAAGCGCTTACAGTGGTGGGGGGATAAGCTTTGGCATAGAAAAGATACTTGTTTATATCGATTTGCCAAGCGACATGTTGATTTTAGCAGTTTTGATTATATTTTATGCAGCTCCTTCAATGTTTTTCCTTTAAAAGCTGCTGCGATGATTGCAACGAAAGCTCAGTTACCGCTATTTGTGGACTTACGAGATATAGCAGAACAATGGGGCACTACAAGTTATATGGTCAATTCCAACTCGCATACTGGTAAGATTAAACAATGGCTTACGCGTTTATACATACGCAAGAACACCAAGCAACGTAACAAGATTCTCCAGCAGGCAACTGCAGTGACTACTATTTCAAGTTGGCATCAAGCATGGCTCAAGCAATATAATCCGCATACATATCTCATATATAATGGATACGATCCTGACAAGTACGCTTTTCGCCCCTTAAAGACAGAGCACTTTATTATTAGTTATACTGGCCGAATCTACGATTTCCAATTTCGTAATCCACATATTTTCCTACAAGCTATAGCGGAATTGAAGAATCAGCTGGCATTGTCTAATACAAATATCCAAATTATATTTCACATTGAGGAGGAGTTAATTGAACCTATGATATCTTTAGCCAAACAGTATCAAATAGATGATATGTGTTCAATTAGCGGATATATACCACGGGAAGAGGCTGTGCTATTGCTGCAGCGTTCTAGTATATCATTGATTTTTACCGAGGCGGCCGAAACAAACCGCACGCATGGTATCATGACAACTAAGTTCTACGAGGCATTAGGTTGCGAAAAACCTATTCTTTGCACTCCTACTGATGGCGAAGAGTTAGCACAAATAATCTGCCAAAACCATGCAGGAATAGCCTCAGCTGACATCCAAGAGATCAAAGCTTTCATATTGGATAAATTCCAAGAATGGCAGCAATGCGGATACACTCGTCAAGCAGTTATAAACAAACAACAATTCTCACGCGAGAAACAAGCAGAACAATTTGAACAACTATTTTTGCAATGCAAACGATAAGTGTCATAGTGCCCATCTATAATGCCGAATCCTATGTGGCCATGTGTATCGAGTCATTGATACGCCAAACTTATCATGCTCTGCAAATCATTTTGGTTGATGATGGTTCTACAGACGGCAGTTTGGCGATTGCTCAAGCATTCGAACGAAAGGATAACCGTATAAAAGTGTTATCCCAATCCAATCAGGGGCAGGCGTCAGCACGAAACCACGGATTGATGCATGCTACTGGCGATTGGATATCTTTTGTCGATGCCGATGATTATCTGGAGATTGATTGCTATCAACGGCTCATAGCTTACACTGTTCAACAGGATGTTATTCATTTTGGTTTCCGGCGTGTCGCTACAGATGGTACCATATTGTATGAACGTCTACCTAAGCAACATTATCGCTATACCACTCCTTGGATACGACTTTTCCGCCGTCAGTGGCTGAGCGAGAAACGAATTACATTCCCTGAAGGCATGTATTATGAAGATGTTGTATTTACGGTGGATGTTTGGGGACATTCTCCAAGACAGATGATTGTACCATACGTGGGATACAATTATCTTTGCAATGAAAGTTCGACTACAGTTACTATCCATCAAAAAGACCGAGAGCAACTTTTCTGCATATTACGCGAGAAACTTCGGCGGACATCATGGAGACATAAATGCATTATCCTATATACTATCATACGATTAAAATTTCATTTCATGCGATATGACTAATCTAGAACTACTACAACTACTCCGATGTGAGGTTATTCCTGCCATTGGCTGTACAGAGCCTATTGCAGTCGCGCTATGTGTGGCTCGCGCAAAAGAATTATTGGGCTGCGAACCCGATACTATAGACATTTATCTATCAAAAAACGTGTACAAAAACGCGCTAGCTGTGGGTATTCCCAATACGGGTATGACGGGTTTGCCCATCGCTATTGCCCTCGGTGCTACGGTCGGCAAATCCGAGTATATGTTGGAGGTTTTACGCGATGCCACGCCCGAAGCGGTAGCATATGCCAAACAGTATATGATGCGCGTACCTGCCACTATCAAAGTTGATTACGATGCGCCTAGTTTGCTCTATATTCATGTGGAAGTAGCTAATGGCGACCACACCGCTCAAGCAACCATCATCGACGAGCATACTAATTTTGTAGAATCAGGAAAAAAGAGCCAAGAACCAAAACATATTAGTGCAATAGAAGCGGAAAAAAACACGTTATCTCTCCGCCGTGTCTATGACTTCGCCATGGAGGTGGATACCAACGAACTCACGTTCTTGCTTGAGGGAGCACAGATGAACACAACCGCCGCCGAAACCTCATTCGCCGAGCAATACGGTCACGGCCTCGGTCGTCTCCTTCGCCCTATAGCCAATAGCCAATCGCCCATATCCCATAACCAATCACCTATAGGCAGTACGCCGTCCGCCCAAGCCCTCTTCGGCGACACCCTCTTCACCAAGATTATCAGTTACACCTGCGGCGCATGCGATGCCCGCATGTCGGGTGCGATGGTGCAAGTAATGAGCAATTCAGGTTCAGGCAATCAGGGCATTTCGTGCTCAATTCCTGTGTATTTGTATGCGAAAGAGAATAATTGCTCCGAAGAACAAACACTTCGTGCGCTGGCACTTAGCAACCTCACCGTTATCTATATCAAACAGTCGCTCGGACGTCTATCTGCCTTGTGCGGTTGCGTGGTGGCTGCTACTGGTTCGGCAGCAGGTATCACCTACCTCATGGGCGGCAACTACGAGGAGATTACCTACGCCATCAAGAATATGATTGCCAATATCTCGGGTATGATTTGCGACGGTGCTAAACCGGGCTGCGCATTGAAAGTTACCAGTGGAGTGGCTACGGCTATCTTCAGCGCGTATCTGGCAATGCAACATTCCTATGCCGACTCCACCGAAGGCATCGTGGAAGACGATATCGACCGCACTATCCGCAACCTCACTCGCATCGGTCACGATGGCATGAAAGTCACCGACGACCTCATCTTGGACATCATGACCCACAAAAAATAGTGCCAAAGGCACGAAAAGCGGTCGCCATTGGCGACGTAAGTAGTCTTCGACGAAAATGGCACCCGTGGTGCGAAAGTGGCTAAAGCGTACATGAGCGAAGCGAATCAATTTCGTGAACGAAGTGAACCATTTTCGTGAGCAAAGCGAAGTAATAACGTGAAACGAAGTGAAACCATCAACGTGAATAAAATGAACAAATTCCGTCCCATCCGCGCCTATCATACTGGTTGGCTTTTGCCATTCATTGATTTTCTTATCCTCTACCCTATTCTTTTGGTCATGCGTCGCAAGACCACCAATGGTATCCAACTGCAATACCACGGCGATAAACAGCAGATTCAAAACGACATCCGCCACGGTGCTTTCTTTATGACCAACCATCGCGACATCGTTATGGATGCGGCATGGCTCACGTTCTTACTGCGTACTCGCTATTTCATTCATCCCTATTTTGGTATTGGCAACAACCTTTTCGGCAAATGGTGGATTGAACATGTAGTGCGTTCTCTCCGCGCATTTGTAGTCATCCGCAACGGTGGATTCAGAGAACAAATCAACAATGCCACTACTCTCTCGCAGTATATCCGCCATTTGCGCAAACACCACAAATCCATTTGGTTAGCGCAACGCGAGGGGCGTGCAAAGGATGGCAATGATATCACCCAACCAGGTGTACTGAAGATGCTCACGATTGATGCCGAAGACTTCTTCGAGAGCGTAAAGGAGCTTAATATCTGCCCTGTCAGCATATCGTATGAGTATGACCCTTGCGACTACCTCAAAGCCCGCGAGATGCAACTCAAACGCGATAATCCAAAGTGGCGCAAGTCCCGTAAGGATGATTTAGTTTCCATGAAAGTGGGTATTGATGGTCAGAAAGGACGTATTGTCTATCGTTTGACGCCATCTATTAACCACGATATTGACCGTGCTCTTGCTGCACAACCCGAGTTGCGCGAAATGAGCCGCAACGAGCAGATTCAGTTTGTCTGCCAAATCATTGACCAGCATATCCACGCTGCCTATGAGATCTACCCACGTGGCAAAGAGTTTGACGAGTATATTGATAGCCGCCTGCAGCTCATCCACCTTTCCAATAAGGACACGGACTTCCTCCGCGCCCGCCTTTACGAGATGTACAACTACCCCGTCATCAATCACGAGAAGGCAATACAACCACCACGCTACTGTTGAGTTTCTTCCTCAGTACGCTGCTTATTGTCCTGCTTTTCAAGTTCGTTCCTATTCCTTTCACGCCTCTCATGCTGCTCCGTCACATCGAGGCGCGTCAGGAGGGACACCAACTGGACATACAGCACCAGTGGATACCATTGGAGGACATCTCCCCCGACCTCATCGCTGCTGTCATTGACCACGAGGATGCCAAGTTCTACGAGCACCGTGGCTTTGATTGGGATGCTATCTCCTATGCGTATGAGCAAAATCAGCGCTATGGGCGTATTGTCTGCGGAGGTAGTACAATCTCCCAGCAAACGGCAAAGAACATCTTCACTTTCCACTCGCGCACCTACCTGCGCAAGGCAGTAGAGGCATATTTCACGGTCTTGATTGAGTTCCTTTGGGGCAAGGAACGCATCATGGAGGTGTATCTGAATATGATTGAAATGGGCGATGGTGTGTTTGGTGCCGAGGCAGCAGCCAATTACTATTTCGACACCTCTGCCTCTGGCATCAACCATTACGATGCCGATTATATTGCATGGATCCTCCCCGACCCAAGGAGGTAAGTTTATAAAACTCAAAACTGCACGATTATTAAGATTTCTTCCCTGTGTGCCTTATATATATACTCCGTGTAAAAGACCAAGGAGAAACCAAGGACGAACCAAGGAACGACCTAAGAACTCCAAATTACAAAAAAGTACTTTTATTAAGATTGCCGTCTCTTTCTCCTCTCTTATATCTTGCCTAATTTTACCGAGAGAACTCCGAGAGATGACCGAGAGAGGAGCGCATCAACTCCCTGCCCGCAAAAAGTGACTAAACCTTGACTAAACCTGAAAAAGGTTGACTCGATTACTGATATATAATCTTAAAAAACGTACTTTTTTGACTCGTTTCCTGAAAAGGTTGACTGGAGTCCTAAAAAGGTTGACTCTTTGAAAGAGGATGCAAAGATACTACATTCT
>JAZNMT010000064.1:0-40369 GCA_045579895.1 Paludibacteraceae bacterium | reverse complement strand
ACAAGTTGCTGCTTCAGTTGCTCTTTGCCCTTTGCTACAACCAAAAATAGTGGATTAAAGTATCGTTCTGCCTCAGTCAGCGAATCCACCTGCTGGCTGATAAACATAGTGGAGTCATTGACAATAGCCAATTGTCCATTGACAGGCAACAGAGCAACAATAAGGGATAATATAACAAGCAGACGTTTTTTCATCAATCTAGCCTGCAAAGTTATAGCAAAATTTGCAAATTTGCAAGAGAATAGTTAATTTTTCGCTTTTTTTAGTTAGAAGGGTATTTAAAACACAAGTAAATGTGTCGCTGATCTTGCGGTAAAGTTACGGTGAAGTTCCTATGAGGTCACGATGAAGTCACGATGAAGTCACGATGAGGTCACGATGGAAACAAGTGGCAAATAGGTGGCAAATAAGAGGAATATAAAAGGAATATAAAAGGAATATAAAAAAGAATACGCTACTTTTTAAAGGAGAAATATTTTTGACCAAAGAAACTGATAATCACAGTCAATAGCGTCACTATCATCTTTGATGGAGTAGGGTAGATACCACATACTTCCACAAATAACTTCAAACCAAAATAGTTCACTAACAAATTCACTAATACAATAAAAATATAACGCCAAAACTGCTTATATCCACGAAGCGATGACTGCGTGAAAGTCACATACTTATTCAACCAAAAACCTGTAAACAAAGTTATCGGAAATACTATCAACAAAGTCAACACGTGCGGAGTAAGGCAGATAGGTGAGGCGATAAGGCAATGAGGCGATAAGTTGAAAGGCAGTGATATATAGACTAAGTCATGCCCCACCACAAAATTATACAATACAAAGTACAACACCCAATCTAACACCATATTTCCACCACCACAAGCCGCATACCGAAATAACTGCTGTGGAATGTATTTACGAAATGGTCGATAGAAAAAATCGACAATTTTGGTGATTATTTGCGATAAAGTTTGCATTTATAAAAAAAAAATTGTACTTTTGCACGCTGAATGGTTTTCGGCTGCAAAGGTACTACAAAAATTGCAAATACGCAAACAAAATCGCCTTTAACCGAAAATATAAAATACTAATCTATCATATTAACTATCAAATGGACGACTATCATCAGCAAAATGCAACAAGTAAGAGCCAAGAAATTTTTGGGTCAGCACTTCTTGAAGGACTTGAGTGTCGCCCAACGAATTGCTGATACAATCCAAGTTGGTCGTGTCTTAGAGATAGGACCAGGTATGGGTGTGCTCACGCAGTATCTCCTCAAAAATCCTAATCTGCAAACAACCGCTATCGAAATCGATAGGGAGAGTGTGGCGTACCTCAAGGAGTGGTACCCCAAGTTGCACCTCATAGAGGGCGACTTCCTTAAGCTCGACCTTAATATCATCTACCCCGATGGCGAGTTCTGCGTGATAGGCAATTATCCGTATAATATCAGCAGTCAGATTTTCTTCAAAGTGCTTGACTATAAGGAGCGTATTCCTATTTGCTCAGGTATGATTCAGAAGGAAGTGGCAGAGCGTATAGCCAGCAAACCAGGCAAAAAAGCATACGGTATTCTCAGCGTACTGCTCCAAGCATATTACGATATAGAATATCTGTTCACCGTGGATGAAGATGTGTTTAATCCTCCTCCGAAAGTGAAGTCTGCGGTAATCCGAATGACAAGAAACAACCGCCAGAGATTGGGCTGCGACGAGGCGCTGTTTAAGAATATAGTAAAAACAGCATTCAACCAGCGCCGAAAGCAGATGCGCAATTCGTTGATGCAACTCGTAGGAAAAGAGAATCCAGTCCTCAACGAGCCCATCTTTACGAAGCGCCCTGAACAACTAAGTGTCGAAGAATTTATTGAATTAACCAAGTTAATTGAAAAGAACCATGGCTGAATTAAAGATTTTCTATAAAGATAAAGACAAAGATAAAATCAAAGTAGGACGTAGTGTAAACATACTCACTAGCCTTAATAAATCGGATATCATCTGGATTGATTTGTTGGACGTAAGTGACCGAACAGAGGGCGTACTGGAGGACTTTCTGAAAATCGACATTCAAGATGATGAAGAGATGGAAGAGATTGAGATGTCATCTCGTTATATACAAACAGATGACTCTATCGTGGCGAACTCGAACTTCCTGCGCGATAATTTCGAGACCGAACCCGTTAACTTTATTCTCAAAAATAGCATTCTTGTGACGACACGCGACGTTGAACTAGCCAGCTTTAACGAAACAGTCAAGAAAATGCTGATGAATACACGCAACTTCCCTACAGGATATCACGTGCTTGTATCACTAATGGAAACACGTGTAGAAAAAGACGCGGACATGATTGAGGATACTACTGACCTCATCACGAAACTATCAAGCGAAATTAATGCTACAGACCAAGTTGATGAAGAGGTACTTATTCAAATTAAGGACCTTCAGGAAAAAGTCACCATCATCCGTCAGAATATTATGGATAAACAACGCGTGATTAGCAACTTCCTCAAGTGCGACTTCTTCCCAACAGAACTACAACCACGCCTGACAATGATCATCAAGGATATTAATTCATTGTTCGAATATACGCGCTTTGGTTTTGACCGTCTGGACTACTTGCAAGATACATTCCTCGGTCTTGTAAACATTGAACAGAACAAGATTATCAAAATCTTCACAGTGGTTAATGTGGTATTCCTACCACCTACATTGATAGCTAGTATGTATGGTATGAACTTCGATTTTATGCCGGAATTAGGTTGGAAATTAGGCTATCCTTTCGCTGTGGGACTGATGGTAATTTTTACACTGGCTATCCTGCTGATATTCAAACTGAAAAAATGGTTATAAACAAGTTATCAACAATTATCAGAAAATTCAGTTGATGAGTACTTATAAACAAAAGTTTTCATATCTTTTCAACTTTTTTTCATAGTTTTTCACATTGATAAAACACTGATAATAATCAATATAACAATTTTTTCCACATTATCCCACCCCAATAATAATAATAGAACTTTAAATAATTCTATTTTTATTTTTAAATGAGGTTTTTAGTTTGTTTTCGCTACCGATTGCGAAGATATATTGTGCGATTATAGCCAAAATATTTGGTCAATCCAAAAAAAAGTAGTACCTTTGCCCCGCTTTTCGCGCGTATATTGCGCGGTATCGATAGTTTGATAGAAATTAAGTACAAAAAAGAAAAATATTATGGTAATTAAAGTTAGTAACACAAATCAACCTAATTGGACGGAAGTAAAAGTAAATGCTAACCTTCCAGAAAATCTTCACAAGCTGCAAGAAATAGCATACAACCTATGGTGGGTATGGAATTCAGAAGCTAAAAACATTTTCCGCTACATTGATAATGATGCTTGGCATCGCGCTCAATCTAACCCAATCGTATTGCTGAATATCATCAGTTATGATCGTATGCTTGAGCTGAGTAAAGATAAAAAGTTCATGAAGCAATTGGACGCTGTATATGCTGATTTCCGCGCATATATGGACGAACCAAAAGACCCTAAGAAACCAAGCGTAGCATATTACTCGATGGAGTATGGTTTGAGCCATGTATTGAAAATTTATTCCGGCGGTTTGGGCGTACTGGCAGGTGACTACCTCAAAGAGGCATCTGACTGCAACGTGGACATGACTGCAATAGGTTTCCTTTATCGTTATGGCTACTTCACACAAACCCTTTCTCCAGAAGGACAACAAATAGCTAAATACGAGGCACAAAACTTCTCTAACCTGCCTATCAGCCAAGTGATGAACGAGGATGGTACCGCTATGGTTATTGAAGTACCTTATCCAGATCGCATCGTTAAGGCGTACTTGTGGAAAGTGGCTGTAGGTCGCATAAACCTCTACTTGCTGGATACCGACAACGAGATGAACTCTGAGTGGGATCGTCAGATTACTCATCAACTCTATGGTGGCGACATTGAGAATCGTATCAAACAAGAGATTATGCTAGGTATGGGTGGTACTATCGCCCTCAGCAAGCTAGGTATTAAGAAAGACGTATATCACTGCAACGAGGGTCACGCTGCTTTCATGGGATTGCAACGTATGCTTGACCTAGTTGAAAAAGAAGGTTTGAACTTCCAACAAGCATTGGAGGTAGTACGCGCAAGTGGCCTTTACACTTGCCACACTCCAGTACCTGCTGGTCACGACTATTTTGAGGAGGGTTTATTCTACAAGTATATGAACGCTTTCCCAGCACGTTTGGGTATCGAGTGGCATGACCTTATAGGTATGGGTCGTCAAAATCCAGATAACAATACAGAGAAATTCTCCATGTCTGTATTCGCTCTGAATACTTGCCAAGAGGCAAACGGTGTGAGCTGGTTGCATGGCGAGGTAAGCAAGAAAATGTTTGCTCCTGTATGGCAAGGCTATTTCCCAGAAGAGTTGCACGTGGATTATGTGACGAATGGTGTACACATGCCTACATGGGCTGCCAGCGAGTGGAAAAAAATCTATAAAGAGACGTTCCCAAAAGAGTGGTTCAACGACCAATCTAACCTCGCAATGTGGGCTCCTTACAACGATTTACCAGAGGAGAAGATTTGGGCTACTCGTATGAGTCTGAAGTGCAAACTCATCGCATACCTCAAAGAGCAATTCCGCGACAACTGGATGAAGAGTCAAGGAGATCCTGCTCGTATCGTTCGCGCATTGCAAGAGATGAACCCAGATAACCTTATCATCGGTTTCGGACGTCGTTTTGCTACATACAAACGTGCTCACTTGCTCTTCACCGACTTGGAGCGTCTTGATAAACTCGTAAACAACCCTAACCGTCCTGTACAATTCCTCTTTACAGGTAAGGCCCACCCAGCAGACGGCGGCGGTCAAGGACTTATCAAACGTATCATTGAGATTAGCCGTATGCCACAATTCCTAGGTAAGATTATCTTCCTTGAGAACTACGATATGCGTCTGGCAAAACGCCTCATCTCAGGTGTGGATATCTGGTTGAACACTCCTACTCGTCCATTGGAGGCATCTGGTACTTCTGGCGAGAAAGCACAAATGAATGGTGTACTAAACTTCTCCGTGCTTGACGGTTGGTGGAAAGAAGGTTATGTAGAAGGTGCAGGTTGGGCATTGACCGACGTTCGTACCTACGAGAACCAAGCGCACCAAGACCAACTCGATGCGGCTACTATCTACCAAATGCTTGAGCAAGAGATTATCCCAATGTACTACGCTAAGAACAGCAAGGGCTATTCTCCAGAGTGGATTCAAACAATAAAGAATAGTGTAACAAAGATTACTCCACGTTTCACTACCAAGCGTATGATGGATGACTACTTTGAGAAGTTCTACAACAAACTCGCTAAGCGTCACGCACTCTTGTTAGCTGATAATTATAAGGTAGCTAAAGAGATTGTTGATTGGAAGAATAATATCGTAGCTCACTGGAATGAGATTGAGGTGGTTAACTCTACTCTCAACGCTAAGAGCGCAGAGTTGAACGTAGGTAATAAGTGCACTATTGCAGTTGAGTTGGACGTTAAGGGCTTGAACGACAAGGGTATTGGTGTAGAGTTGGTAGCTGTTCGCACTTCTACTCACAACAACGAGAAGTTGTACGAGGTTAAACCTTTGGAGCTTGTAAAAACCAAGGGCTCGCATCTCTTCTTCGAGACCGAGTATCAGTTGGCATATGCAGGTGGTATGAAGTTCGGTTTGCGTATGTATCCTAACAACGCACTCCTCCCTCACCGCATGGACTTCTGCTACGTTCGTTGGCTTTAATCATTGCCTATATCCAATCTCCTATATCCAATAGGTACTCATAAAAAAAAAGACTGCTTTCATCAATTGAAGCAGTCTTTTTTTTTTAATTTATCCAGGTTTTGCCAAATCATGGAAAATACAGAAAACCTAAATTGATTGACTTTTGTAAATCATTTGCTAAATATATGCCATGGATAGGTTTACGATGTGCCTTTATCTATCCATTATGAACCCGTCAAGAACCCGTAAGTGACAAGTAAACTGAAAGGTGAAAACGGGAAACTGAAAAGTGAAAACTAATCGCTAATATATCTGCGGATTTCTTCGTAAGTAAAGCCACGTTGCAGGCAAAAACGGATTAGTTTTTCTCTTGCTTGCGGATCGGATGACTTGATGGTGCGTCTCTTAGAAATAATCACGTGATTCAATATGCGAAAATAGTCGGATTCATCGATATTTTCGAGTGCAGAATCAATAGTATAACTAGGCAGATGTTTGGCTTGCAATCCTGCACGCATCTTCATACGTCCCCAGCCCTGATAGAGCAGCTTATCATGCACAAACGCATTGCAATAACGCAACTCATCTATAAAATGTTCCTTTTGCAGATGGACAACGATATGCTCTATTTGTTCGGCAGTAGCACCCCATTGTTGCAGTTTGAGACGCACCTCACTGCAACAGTGTTCCGTCGAAGCGCAGTATGCCTCCGCCTTAGCGCGTAATTGCCCCAAAGACCATTCGTGGTTTGCCATACATATCGTTTTTTAGTTGAACATCTGTATATCCCATCTGCTTCATCATTGCACATACTTTGTTGCCATATGCCTCGTTGATTTCGAAGAAGATATTAAGAGGCGATGGGCAATGGGCAAAGGGCAATAGTCGATAGGGCGATGATGCAAGTGAAGCAATCTGTCGATAGAAAAGCAGGGGATCGGTATCTGGAACAAAGAGTGCCGAATGGGGCTCATAGTTCAATACGCGCGCATCCATATCTTTCTTCTCGCTATTGCAGATATAAGGAGGATTGCTGACGATAATGTCGGCGATGGGCAATGAACTATTGGCGATGGGAGAGAGGATATCGGCTTGCAGCCAATTGACTTCTACCTTGTTGCGTGTTGCATTTTCTTTTGCCACCGCCAATGCTTTCTGGCTGATATCTATGCCCGTTACTTGCCACTTGGGTGCAGCTTTTTTGAGTGCAATGGCTATACAACCGTTACCCGTACCTATATCCAACACGCTCAACGGTTCATCTTTATCTCCAACTTGCAAAATCCATTCAACTAATTCTGCTGTTTCTGGACGCGGAATAAGCGTGTCAGGTGTAACGCGCAAGTCAAGATCCATCCATTCGGTATGACCAAAAATATATTGTATAGGTTCGTGTGCGCGAAGTTTTTGCAAAATAATTTCCATATTTGGAATATTTTGCGTATCTTTGCAGTCGGTTATGATTTGCGTGCGGGTCATACCAGTGGATTCTTCGATAATCCAGTATGCCAATTCACGCAATTCTTCCTCAGGATAGAACCCTTGTAACTCAGAAATGATATAATTAATCAGCTGTTTCACGCTGCAAAGGTACGAAAAAAAATGGAAAGTGCAAAATTATATATCAATCGTTGTTTACAATTAGCACGATTAGGCGAGTATTACGTAGCACCCAATCCTATGGTAGGAGCTATTTTAGTGCGCCATGATAAAGATGGTGATATTATTCTCGGCGAAGGTTGGCATATGCAATATGGATGTCCACATGCGGAACCCAACTGCATACGCAATGCAGAAGAAGCACACCCAGAAGGGATTGATTATAAGCAATGTACATTATACGTCAGTTTAGAACCTTGTAGCCACTATGGCAAAACTCCCCCATGCGCAGAACTGATTATCCGTAAAGGTATAGGACGGGTGGTTATTGGCACATTAGACCCTAATCCCAAAGTGTCAGGTCGCGGCGTGAGCATGATGCAAGAGGCGGGCGTAGAGGTGATGGTAGGGGTACTGGAAAACGAATGTCGCGAATTGAACAAGCGTCTCTTTTGTCTGCAAGAGAAGCATCGACCATACGTCATTCTGAAATGGGCACAAACAGCCGATGGTTATATAGATAAGCGAAGAGGCGATGAGGTGGGAAAACCATTGGTGATTTCCACGCCACTGACCAAACAATTGGTACATCAGCAACGTGCTGAGAATATGGCGATTATGGTAGGTACTAACACAGTACTATTGGATAACCCCCGCCTACTAACCACCCGTTGGAGTGGTCGAAATCCGATACGTATCACATTGGATAGACGTGGTGTATTGCCCAAAGAAAGCAGGATTTTTTCGGATGAAGCACCCACCATCGTATATCGCGAAAACACCGATTGGCACTATATTTGTAATGATCTAGCGAAGCAAAACATCCACTCCGTATTGGTAGAGGGTGGTACAACCCTTTTGCAGCATATTTTGGATAGTGGTATCTACGATGAAGTGCATATTGAGATTAGTAGTCAAAAATTGTTTGCAACTAAGGAGTGTGGAAGAATAGAAAACGAAGAGATAGATGGTATAAAAGCTCCCATATATACACCAACTACACAACCTAAGGTTGTGGATAATCAGCAAATTTATATAGAAAGATTTGCATAAATGCAAAAAAAAACGTACCTTTGCGGGTTGAATGATTTAGTAATTAAAAAGCTCATGAAAAATTATGTAAAATTATATGTATTTTGTTTGATAGTTTGTAGTTTTACTTCATGCCATCTTTTTGAAGAAAAGCGTATGGTAGGTACTGTGGCGGAGTATAATGGTAAGACAATCACAGTTACGGATATACAATTATTAACATCTGGTTTATCTTCGGAAGATAGTGCTCGTGTAGTGGATCAATACATTCGTCAATGGGCAATAGGATTAATAGAATACGATGTAGCGCGAGATAAGACAAATAAAGATATTGAGCGTTTAGTGGAGGATTACCGTCGTTCGTTGTATTTGCACGAATATGAGCAGCGTCTAATAGCTCAACGTATGCCTCAGATAGTAGAAGATACCTTGGTGCAATCCTTTTATGATTTGCATAGTAATAATTTAATACTTTCTGAAACGATTGTTCGTGGCTTGCTATTGGTAGTACCCAATGAAGCCCCTAATATGACTGAATTACGCAAGAAAATTCAGCAGCCTAATGTAGAGGATAATATAGAATGGCTTGAAAAATTTGCTTATCAATATGCAGTAGGATATGAATTATTTCTGGAGGATTGGAAAAATATGAGTGAAATAATAGTATTGATGCCACTAGAACAAGACAATTTGAATAAGCAGTTAAAAACAAAACGACAGATAGAAGTACAAGATACTATCAATACATACATTTTACAAGTTACAGAGTTACATATGCAAGGAGAATTGAAACCATTAACGTATGCTCGAAAAGAAATAGAATCAATTATTTTGCGTCAACGCCAAGTAGAATTTTTAGAATCAGAACGAAAATTATTATACGAAAAAGCAATCCGTGAAGGAAAATTAAAATTATATGAAAACTAATATTTTTACATTATCGTTATTGTTGTTATCCACATTTGTATCGGCTCAAGATAATATTATTGATGAGGTGATATGGATAGTAGGTAAAGATGCTATTTTACGTAGTGAAGTAGAGGATGAGCGTTTACGTGCTCAGTATGAAGGTCAGCCTATTGCAGGAGATCCTTATTGCGTGATTCCTGAGCAATTAGCTATTCAAAAATTGTTCCTTCATCAAGCTGAATTAGACTCTATTGAGGCTAATGAGTCTGCGGTTAGTAATCAGGTAGATATGCGTATGAACTATTATATATCCCAGATTGGTAGTAAGGAAAAGATGGAAGAATATTTTCGCAAGACGAGTAGCGAGATACGCGAAGAAATGATGGAATCTGTTCGCAATCAGATGATTATTCAGCAGATGCAGAGCAAACTAACTGAAAATATTCAGCCAACTCCAGCAGAAGTACGTCGTTATTTTAATGGTCTTAGTTCTGATTCATTACCAATGGTTCCAGCTCAAGTTGAGGTACAGATTCTTAGTTTTGAGCCGTCAGTACCTATTGAAGAAACGGAGCGTATAAAGTCTCAATTGCGTGAATTTACAGAGCGCGTTATGAGTGGTAGTGCTGATTTTAGTATGTTGGCTCGTTTGTATTCAGAGGATACAGAATCAGCAAAGCGTGGCGGTGAATTAGGTTTTGTAGGAAAAGGTCAATTGGTAAGTGAGTTTGCAGATGTCGCCTTCAATCTCACGGATCCAAATCGTGTATCTCGTGTGGTAGAAACGGAATATGGTTATCATATTATTCAGTTGATAGAAAAAAAAGGTGATCGCATAAATTGTCGTCATATTTTGCTGAAACCTCGCGTATCATACGAGGATAAAAATAATGCCATTATAAAGTTGGATTCTATTCGCGATTTGATTATAGAAGATAGTTTATTATTTGAGCATGCTGTAGCACGTTATTCACAAGATAAATCAACTGTTATGAGTGGTGGTTTGATGACTAACCCTAATACAGGAGCCGTTAAGTTTGAGTACCAAGAATTACCTCCTGAGTTAGCACGACAGATCTATTCTATGAATGAAGGTGATATTAGTGTACCTTTTACGATGATGGATCGGACTAAAAACAAGGAGGTGTGTGCTATCGTACGACTGAAAACGAAACGTGATGCACATAAAGCTAATCTTGCCGATGATTTTGAGGTTATTCGTCAGTTACTTGTTCAAAAACTGAAGACAGAAACTATTAATGAATGGATTCGTAACAAGCAAAAGGATATTTATGTGCATATAGATCCATCTTGGCGTGGCTGTGATTTTCAATATCCTGGCTGGGTAAAATAGTTGGAATAAACACTTGAGAACTTGGATTATCATATTATTGACTATAGGTAGTGGATTATTATCTATGGGTATGGCGCAAGATACCATCAAGATATCTTTGGTATTTCTTGAGCATTCTGAGACATTATCATTTGATGAAAAGCGTTTGCCTGATGCCCAAATTTTGCGAGGAGATGTATGTTTCCGTCATGATTCTATACTGATGTATTGTGATTCGGCATATTTCTATGAAAAAGAAAATTCTTTGCATGCTTTTGGACATGTTCATATGGTTCAAGGAGATACGCTAGAGGGATTTGGGGATAAATTATTCTACAATGGCAATACGAAGGTTGCTCGATTGAGAAGCAATGTGAAGTTAATTCATCAAAACACAGTACTCACTACTGATAGCCTAAATTATAATCGCCAAAAAGGGCTTGCATATTATTTTTCTGGTGGTATGATTGAGGATAGTTTGAATACGTTGACATCTAATTGGGGGCAATATATGCCAGATAATCATCAAGCTATTTTCCGCGGGCAAGTCAAATTGGTGAATCCAAAGTTTGTATTAACTGCTGATACGTTATGCTATAATACAAATACTTATCAGTCTGATTTAGTGGGACCTACTAAAATTCTTTACGAAGCAGAAACCACGATTTTATCAACGAATGGATGGTATAATACCAAAACGGAACTATCCCAATTGTTAGATCGTTCGCGCATTATCCATGTAGATGGAATGCTGCTAACGGGAGATACTATTTATTATGATAAAGCCAATGGTTATGGTCGTTGTTTAGGTAATATTGAATCTACTGATTCTACGAATAAGATGACCTTGTATGGTCATATTAGTGAAGTTTGGGAAGATGGTAATAAGGGATATGTAACAGACAGTGCCATGCTATTGGATTGGTCGGACTCTACGGCATTAACTTATATGCATGCAGATACACTATGGAATGAAGCAGTACCCTACAAAACTTATACTACTCGTTCTCGAGATAGTATTATGGTAGATTCGGTGATGGTTGCTCAACTTCCAGATACTATTTGGAAAGATACATCCTATCAGCAGATACGAGCATTTAAGCATGTACGTATTTATCGTGATGATATTCAAGCAGTTTGTGATTCAGTACGCTATCATGGTAGAGATTCTCTGCTGACGTTATTTGGGCTTCCTGTTTGTTGGAATCAGGATAATCAGATATCGGCAGACCAAATAGATATCTATATTAAGAATGGAACGGTAGATTATATGCATGGTGTTGGCAATGCTTTTGCCTGCAAACGTGAAGGATTCAACGAGTTTAATCAGATGACGGGCAAGGAAATGTTGGCGTATGTACGCAACGAGGATATATATCTGATAGACGTGCGAGGTAATGCTGAAACTGTATTCTATCCACGTGAGGATGATGGCTCATACTTAGGAATTAATCGCACCCAGAGTAGTTTTGTAAAAGTATATCTACAGGATCGAAAGATTGACTATGTTCTTTTTACAACAGCTACTACGGGTGTTATGATACCATTGGATCAAGCATTACCAGAAGAAACCAAACTCAATGGATTTTTTTGGGCGGAAGGAGAAAGACCACATGAGCCAAAGGATATATTCTTGCACCCAGAACGCATCAAACGACCAGAAACAGTAGCTATATCAGCTTCTGCAGAAGAAGAGGAGGAAGAAATAACGACTGGAAGCAGAAGAAGACAGAATCGACAATAAATATTAAAGAACATATGAAGAAAATTATTTTATCCACATTGCTTATTTGTTGTTCCGTATGGATGGCACAAGCCCAGCAATATTTAGGTGTACAAGTTGGTTTTACTCAGCCAGTCACTCGTCTTAATTTACCTGTTCCTGATAAAGAGAAGGTTCTTAATCCTACTATTTACAATGGTTTTAAAGTGGGTGCTGTTTATGATGCTACCATTGTCAAAGGGTTTGGTTATACCATTGGGTTGAACTATACTTTTGGTGCGCATAAAGGCGAATGGGAGAAGGTAGGAAGTTTGACATATCCACGCAAGCAAATCCAGGAGACCTATCATCAATTGGAGATTCCAGTAGATTGGCAATATAAGTTTGAGATAGCTAAGGATACTTGGTTGATACTATACACGGGTCCTACCTTACAATGTGGTTTAGCATTTAAGCAACGTACATCCCTTCAGAATCAACCTAATGGCGATATTTTGATAGAAGAAGATAATCGCTACCAGATTGATGGAGCTTTTGCATTAAAATCACTTAATGTCACATGGGGTGTAGGAGCTGGATTTCAATATGAGCGATACTTTTTGCGTGGAGGATATGATTTTGGTCTTATCAATCCGTACAAAGAGAAATCGTTTCATGTAAATGATACTTATAATCCTTACACCCGTGGTCGTTTTGACCAATGGCAAATCAAGTTGGGTATTTATCTTTGGGAGTTCTAATAAATGATTCCACGAGAAACCATTGATAGGATATTTTCTGCAGCCCGCATTGAAGATGTAGTGGGAGATTATGTATCACTCAAGAAGCGTGGTGCCAATCTGATTGGTTTATGTCCTTTTCATGATGAAAAGACAGGGTCTTTTACCGTATCACCCAGCAAAGGTATCTTCAAATGCTTTGGCTGCGGCAAGGCTGGCAATCCTATAAACTTTATCATAGAGATTGAGCAATGCTCATACGTGGATGCCCTGCGCCAACTGGCAAAGAAATACCATATCGAGATAGAAGAACGCGAACTCACCAGCGAAGAGAAACAGAAACAAGATGACCGCGAGTCGATGTTCATTGTCAATGAGTTTGCCAATAAGTGGTTCCATGACCAACTATGGAACACCCCCGAAGGCACAGCCGTAGCGATGAGCTACCTGCGCCAACGTGGACTGAGAGAGGATATTATCCGTAAGTTCCAAATAGGTTACTCCCCCGAGAAAGCCGCCCTCTGGGATGCTGCCAAGAAGAAAGGCTTTCAGGAGAAATACCTGCTCAACGACTCGCAAAACGCTCCATACATAGGTACAGGCGTATGTGGCAAGAGCGAGAATGGCAAATTGTACGACCGCTTCCGTGGGCGTGTGATGTTCCCATTCCTGTCCATTAGTGGCAAAGTCGTGGGGTTCTCGGGTCGATTGATGGTGAAGAACGATAAGGTGGGTAAGTATGTCAATTCGCCCACTTCGCTCATCTACGAGAAGCATAACGAACTCTTTGGACTCTATCAAGCCAAGCAAGCGATTTCCAAGAACAACAGTTGCTACCTCGTGGAGGGACAGATGGACGTCATTCAGCTGGTGCAGTCGGGTATAGAGAACGTGGTAGCATCAGGCGGTACGGCACTCACCATCAATCAGATACGTCTCATCCACCGCTTTACGGAGAACATAGTACTGCTCTATGATGGCGACAAAGCAGGTATTAAAGCCGCCTTGCGCGGTATAGACATGATGCTGGAGGAAGGTATCAATGTGCGCGTCATACTGCTACCAGAGGGAGAAGACCCCGATAGCTTTGCTAAGAGTAGAAATGCATCTGACCTGAAAGAGTTTTTGGAAACTAATCAACACGATTTTATCCGCTTCAAGACACAACTGCTGATGGAAGAGGCGCAAAATGACCCTACCAAACGCTCAGAGATGATATTGCAAATCGTGCGCTCAATAGCTGTGATTCCTGATATTATCAAACGACAAGTATATATCAAAGATACAGCGACACTGCTTTCCATACCCGAAGATGTGCTGACACGCAAAGTGGCTGAGATACGGCAAAAGGAAGCAGAAGAAAAAATCAAAAAGAAAGATTTAGATCTTCGAAAACAAAATGAAGTAACCATAAATAAAGAAAGCGATACTATATCAAACTTCATTGAAACAACACCTACTTCTCGTAAAGAACAAAATATTCTTAATCTCTTACAAGTGATTGTTCGATATGGCGAAAGAATATTGTATCAAACAGATGATAATCAAAATATTTGTGTGGGTGAATATATTATAGAAGAATTAAAAAAAGATAATGTTGTCATAGAAAATCCTATATACAAACAAATGTTGGATGAATTTGTACAACATTACAAAGAGCCAAACTTTTTTAGTTCTGTATATTTTCAGCACCATTCGAATATGACAATAAATCAATTAGCAGTTGATTTGATTGTCGATAAATACCAACTAAGTCGTATATACAGCAAAAAAGTCATTTCCGAAAATGTGGTACAGGAAGTACAACAAGATGACATAGATGTTTTACCCGAATTAGTGGATCGCCTATTGTATGAATTGAAAGATACTATCGTTAATGAGGCACTTGATTACTTACAAAAAAATCTGAAGAAAGCTGAAGAAAATGGGAATTGGGAGATGCAAAAAATTCTCCTTGAGCAACAAATACAAATGCAGCAAATAGAGATGCAGATTAGTCAAGCATTAGGAAATAGAACTCTGTTGCCTTGGTATAAATCAAATAAAGATTAATCCTATGCTATTCGATTCTATCGTATATGGTCCTATCCATTCGCGCCGTCTGGGCGTTTCATTGGGAATGAACCTCATGCCCACCACAGCCAAACTCTGTACGTTTGACTGTGTGTATTGTGAATGTGGTTGGAATCAGCCTGTATCACACCCGGTTTTGCCAACTCGTGAAAAAGTGCATGAGTCACTAAAGTCTAAACTCGTAACGTTAAACTCCCAACTTGACGTTATCACCTTCAGCGGTAATGGCGAGCCAACTCTTCACCCAGAGTTCTTAGAAATTATTCAGGACACTTGTGCTTTGCGTGACGAGTATTGTCCGCAAGCCAAGATATCAGTGCTTAGTAATTCTACACAACTCGGACGTAGCGACGTTATGGAAGCGTTGCGCCTTTGCGACAATCGCATATTGAAGTTAGATTCGGCGATTGATGCTACGATGCGCCTGATTGACAAACCCGTTAATCCCAATCTAACCGTAGAGCAGATTGCACAATGGCTCACGCTTTTTAATGGCGATTTCACGTTGCAGACCTGCTTCCTTCGTGGCGAATATAATAGTCAGATAATAGATAACACCACCCCCGATGAACTATCTGCATGGTACAATATGGTGGATCGTTTGCACCCTAAACAGGTGATGATCTATGTCATTGATCGTGCTACACCCCTACCAACATTATCCAAAGTGCCTGCTGCGGAGATGGATACCATCGCTGCTCCTCTACGAAAAAAAGGCATAGATGTTATTGTCAGCGCATGAAAATCTTGATTGCACCACTCAACTGGGGACTAGGGCATGCCACTCGTTGTGTCCCTATAATTCGCCAATACCTTGCGGCAGGCGATGAAGTGGTATTGGGTGGAGATGGTGAGAGTATTCTGTTGCTTCGCCAGACCTTTCCTGAGTTGCGTGTGATTGATCTACCCTCGTTGGAACTTCGTTATACCGACAACGCCCAGCAACGTGGTTTTTATCTGCGGGCCATTCCCGCACTCATTCGTTTTACCATAGCCGACCACTATTATCTTCGCCAACAATTG
This sequence comes from Paludibacteraceae bacterium, assembly GCA_045579895.1. Classification (GTDB taxonomy): domain Bacteria; phylum Bacteroidota; class Bacteroidia; order Bacteroidales; family Paludibacteraceae; genus Colicola. The sequence continues at coordinate 24,208 of JAZNMT010000064.1, read as the reverse complement.
GCAATAGAGCATTTTGATTTGGTCATTTCTGATAATCGTTTTGGCCTTTACTCTAGGGATACGCGTTGTGTATATATGACGCATCAATTATATGTACAATTGCCAAAACGTTTGAGATGGCTTCAGCCCATCGCGTGCGCATTGCACGCGTGTATATATAAAAGGTATGATGAGGTATGGGTACCAGATTTTGCGTCATCAACAGACAATTTGGCGGGTGCCTTAGCGCATGGTGGAAGTTTTGATCATCGGGTAAAATACATAGGTCCACTATCACGTTTTATCATTCATCATCCATCATCCATTATTAATTATTCAACATACGCTACTATAGCCATTCTATCTGGATTAGAACCACAGCGTACAATTTTTGAGCAGGAACTAGTGAATCGTTTTAGAACGAGTAATCAATCCCTCTTGATTGTCCGTGGAAAAATCGGAGACCCTGCAACCTCCACTCATATTGGATCAGTTACTTTAGTTCCATATCTTCAAGATGAAGAATTATTATATCTAATGCAAGCAGCAACAACGATAATTGTGCGTAGTGGATATAGTACTATAATGGATTTAGCAGTTTTGGGATTACTTGGCAAGGCTGAGTTTCATCCTACGCCAGGACAAAGTGAACAGGAGTATTTAGCTGCCAAATTAATAGGGAAATTTAATTTGTAACACTAGTGTTTTACTGTTTTCTACTACAAAAATTCTTCAAAACTTGCGTATGTCAAAATAATTAGTTACCTTTGCAAACAAAATACATAATACCACCGCATGGAAATCATTCTTTCTCTTAATGATGCATTAGATACCGCTACTTTTTATGGCGTGAATAATATCAATATTCTTTGTTTGAAGAATCAGCATCCTGATGTGCGTATTGTGGCGCGTGGGCATCAGATTAAGGTGATAGGTTCGCAGCTTGCTATTACCCGTTTTGAGCAGAACTTACGCAGATGTGAAGCATTTTGCATCAGGAATAATACTCTCAATGAAGACCAGATTCTTCAGCTTCTCCATGGTGAACAACCTACTGAGTTCTTGCGGGATAATCTCATACTGCATGGTGTGAATGGTAAGTCTATTGTAGCTCGTAGTGCTAATCAACAGCGATTAGTGGATGCCTACGATGAGAATGATTTGTTATTTGCTATTGGTCCTGCAGGTAGCGGAAAAACGTATACAGCTATTGCATTGGCAGTGCGAGCACTGAGGAATCGCGAGGTAAAGCGCATTATTTTGTCGCGTCCTGCTGTAGAGGCGGGTGAAAAACTTGGTTTCTTGCCGGGGGATATGAAAGAAAAGATAGACCCATATCTGCAACCACTCTACGATGCTTTGCAGGATATGATACCAGGTGCTAAACTCAATGAATATATGGAGCGCAGTGTGATTCAGATAGCCCCTTTAGCATTTATGCGTGGTCGCACTTTGGCTGATGCCATTGTGATTTTGGATGAAGCGCAGAACACCACCACAGCGCAACTTAAGATGTTCCTCACACGATTGGGTATAAATGGCAAGATGATTATCACGGGCGACCTGACACAGATTGACTTACCCATTAGCCAAAAGTCGGGATTAAAAGATGCTATTGAACGGTTGCAGGATATCCGTGGCATAGCGATTGTAGAGTTCAACCAAAAAGACATCGTTCGTCATCATTTGGTCAAGCATATTGTGGCAGCGTATGGAGAAAAGATGAAAGACTAAAACCAAGAATATATGAAAAAGATTAATTTGATACTCGCACTGTGTTGTGCATGGATAGCAGGTATGGCCTGCACCAATTTCTTAGTAGGCAAAGATGCCTCTCAGGATGGCAGTACGATGATTTCGTATGCTGCCGATAGTTATTCATTATACGGCTTTCTGCATTTCGCTCCCGCAGCCGACCATCCAGAAGGTGCCGTGCGCGAAGTGAAAGACTGGGATACAGGCAAACCCCTTTGCACCATTCCACAAGTAGCACACACCTACAACGTAGTAGGCAATATGAACGAGCACCAACTCGCTATTGGCGAGACCACTTGGGGCGGACGTCCAGAGTTGGAGAGTGGCGAAGGTATTGACTATGGCTCGCTGATTTACATTGCATTAGAGCGTTGCAAGACTGCTCGCGAAGCCATCAAGTGCATGACTGACCTCGTGGCTGAATATGGCTATGCTTCTTCAGGTGAGACTTTCTCTATCGCTGACCCTAACGAGGTATGGCTGATGGAACTTATCGGCAAAGGCAAAGAGGAAAAAGGTGCCGTATGGGTAGCCACCCGTATTCCTGATGATTGTATCGCTGCACACGCCAACCAAGCACGCTTCACCACCATCAATTTCAAGGACAAAGACAATTGGATGTGGAGCAAGGACGTCGTTTCTTTTGCCCGCAAACAAGGCTACTTCGAGGGTAAGGACAAAGAATTCAACTTCCAAGAAGCATATGCGCCATACGACTTCTCAGGATTGTATGTATGCGAAGCGCGCGTATGGTCATTCTTCCGCCAATTCTCTGATGATATGGACAAATACTTCGACTTCGCTTCGGGCAAGACCTTCGTTGAGACGGGTGGCAAGTACGCAGGCGAGCGTATGCCACTGTATATCAAACCTAACCACAAAGTCAGTGCCCAAGAACTCAAAGACTGCATGCGCGACCAATACGAGGGTACGCCACTTGATATCACCCAAGGCCCTGATGCAGGTCCATGGAATAGCAAATTGCGCTATGGTTCATTGGGCTTCCAATTGGATTCGGTGCAATATTGGTTCGAGCGTCCTATCGCCACCCAACAGACAGGTTGGTCATTTGTCGCACAGATGCGTGGCTACGAAAGTGCTCATGCGGGCGGAATCCTTTGGTTTGGCGTGGATGATGCAGCTTCTACTGTATATATGCCTATTTATAGCACTATTACCGAGGTGCCTGAGTGCTTGAAAGAGGGCAATGGCGACCTTTATACCTATTCGCCTACATCCGCATGGTGGACATACAACATCGTGGCAAACTGGGCATATACCAAGTATTCGGCTATGATGCCAGATATTAAGAAGGTGCAAGCGGCTTGGGAGGATAAGTTCAATGCACAAGTAGAAGTGGTGGATAAGGCAGTGGCTGAACTGAACACTGCGGATAAAGCCGCATGGCTTACCAAGTACTCTTGCATGCAAGCTCAGGAGTCCACTGCAGCATGGAAAGAGTTGGGTATATACTTGTTTGTCAAGTACCTTGATGGCCAACAACGCAAGGAGCAGGACGGTGAGTTCCTGCGCAACGCATATGGTCTGCCAGAAGGTCCTAACCGCACACCATACCCAGCAGAGTACTTGCAAACCATCCACGAGCATGTGGCTCACGAATAACCTTTAATCAATAAACACTAAGCACATATGACTATCAACGAATTACAACCCCAAGAGGTTTTCTCAATCTTCCATGAGATTACCCAAGTGCCTCGCCCATCGAAGCGCGAAGGCAAGATTATCGAATGGCTCAAAACCTTTGCAGTAAAGCATAACCTCGAACACACTGTGGACGAAGCAGGCAATATCATCATGCGCAAACCTGCCACTCCTGGCTACGAAGACAAACCAGGCGTTATCCTCCAAGCGCACATGGATATGGTGTGCGAGAAGAACAATGACACCGTGCACGATTTCGACAATGACCCTATCCATACCTATATCGATGGCGACTTCATTAAAGCCGAGGGCACTACCCTTGGCGCGGACAATGGTATCGGTATGGCGCTCATGTTGGCGGCTATCACTTTCGACACACTGAAGCACCCTGCACTGGAGTGCCTCTTTACCGTGGATGAGGAGACAGGCCTCACAGGTGCTTTCCGTCTAAAAGACGGCTGCCTCAATGGCAAACAACTCATTAACCTCGACTCTGAGGACGATGGCCAAGTCTTCATCGGCTGCGCAGGTGGTATTGACACCCTCGCCAAAATGCACTACTCGCCTCTTGCTTTATCGCCTAATAGCCACCTCGCCATCCACCTCAAAGTCGGCGGACTGATGGGCGGTCACTCAGGCGATGACATCAACAAAGGTCGTGGCAATGCCAATAAGATTCTTGTTCGTTTCCTCTATCAAGTGATGCAAGCTACTGATATGCAACTCGCTACTATCACCGGCGGTAACCTTCGCAACGCTATTGCTCGCGAGGCGGAAGCAGTCATTGCTATTCCTATGGCCTACAAAGAGGATATCCGCGTGATGCTTAATCACTATATCGCTACTATCGAGTCGGAGATTGGCGATGTCGAGAAGGATTTCTTCATGTCCCTCGAGACAACAGATATGCCCGAGCAGTTTATCCCCGAGACAGAGGCCAAACGCCTCTTGCAAGCTCTCTACGCTTGCCCTCATGGTATGATGGCAATGTCGAAGACCATGCCAGGTTTGGTAGAGACCAGCACCAACCTCGCTAGTGTGAAGATGAAGGAGGACGAGAAGGGTGTATATATTGAAGTGAACACCAGCCAACGCTCTTCTATTGAGAGCAAAAAGCACGACCTAAAGCAGATGGTAGAGTGCGCTTTGGTATTGGCTTGCGACGAGGTAACGCACGGCGACGGCTATCCTGGTTGGGCACCTAATCCACAATCGCCATTGTTGGAAGTAACGAAGAAGGCATATCAAGATTTGTTTGCTGCGGAGCCAAAGGTCTTGGCTATCCATGCGGGTTTGGAGTGCGGTTTGTTCTTGGAGAAGTATCCGTATTTGGATATGGTGTCTATTGGTCCTCAAATGTTCGGTGTCCACTCTCCACAAGAGCGCCTAAGCATCAGCTCTACGGGCAAATGCTGGCAATGGCTCCAACGCGTCCTCGAAACGTTGTAAATACCTGTACACTAAACAGTAGCGCCAAAGGCGCGTCCTATAAACAAAATCGCCACTAGTGTTATGTACAAGTGGCGTTTTTTTTTAATTATGCCCCAATATCCATATTTTTTTATACCAAAATATAAATTTGGTGTATGCAAATTGTATATTTCAACAAAAAGTAGTACTTTTGCATACTTTTAACAGGCAAAGACATAAATATTAGATATGATGAATATTCGTAGAGCTGCAATAAAGGATGTGACGTATATTGCTGAGGGCATATACCATGCATTCTTATTAGAAGATAAATCGCTTTATAATCAATGGATTAGAACACTGAAGGCTGTGTGCGCGCAAAGAGATACGCACTACAGTTATACGAATACTTTTATAGCAGAAGTAGATGGTGAGAGAGCAGGGATGATGATTGCTGTAAATGGAGAGCATTACCGCGTACAGAGAGATAGGATGTATCCGCAGTTGAAGGAACTGTTTGATGTGGCTTTTGGCAAAGGTTGGGATGATATGGAAGATGAAGCAAAGGTAGGAGAGTTCTATATTGACAGTTTGTCGGTGTCCTTACCCTACAGGAATCAAGGCGTAGGAACAGCTTTGATAGAAAAAGCAAAGGCAATGGCGAGAAAACAGGGAATAGGCGTGGTGACGTTGGCAGTAGAGCCCACAAATACTGCGAAGAAGTTGTATCAGGAGTTGGGGTTTAGGTATCAGAGAGTGATAAAGATATTCAATGAGGAATATTACCTATACAGGGCAGAAATTGGCTGAAATCAGTTTTTCTATGAGTTTAGGGACGCCGACGGAGGCGTTTTTCTGGATATGGTGTGCACGGTGGCGGTAGATGCCGAGTTCGGGAGTGTTAGGGTCTATCACATAAATCTCTGCCGAAGAGGGGGCGTATTGCAATAAAGATGCTGCTGGATAGACATTGAGCGATGTGCCCACTACGATAAGGATGTCTGCCTGACTAGCGACGTCGCAAGCCAAAGGGAAATAGGGCACTCCTTCTCCGAAAAATACCACATAGGGGCGCAATAATGAGCCATCGGGATGGCGGTCGCCATAGTGTTGCTCCCAGCCGTCTAAGTCGATGGTTGCCAGTTCGTTGGTTTCAGAACGCAGTTTGGTCAATTCGCCATGCAGGTGAATGACACCGTGGCTACCTGCACGCTCGTGGAGGTTGTCAATGTTTTGGGTTATGACTTGGGTGTTAGGAATGGCCTCTTGCAGGCGTGCAATGGCATAATGCGCAGCATTGGGTTGGGCTGCGAGGGCTTCGCGACGACGCATGTTGTAGAACTCAACGCAGAGTCGGGGATTGTTGATCCATGCCTCGTGGGTGCACACATCTTCTATGCGGTAGCGGTCCCACATACCATCTGAGCCACGAAAAGTACCTAATCCGCTCTCAGCGGATACGCCTGCTCCAGTAAAAACAACGATTTTCTTAGTCATAAAAAATAGGGGTTATATTAGATACAATACCTATGATTCTGTTCCGCATATTTATTATTCGCCTTTCGCATTTATATAGAAAGGTATCGAGTAAGATTATTCCACAAGCGGTTAGCATCGGATACTCCTAGTTGATGAAGTGCTTTTAGATGTGCAACATTCTTCTCCAAACGATTTACTGCAATGTATTTAGATGGGCGAAGAACAAACACTTTGCCCTCCTGTTCCAATTGCCGAATCTTCTGCAAACGGGTATTATACGTATCATTACGTTGCTCAATAGCGCGCAATAGGGCTTTGTAGCGAGGATAAAATAAGCGACAAGCCCCTGCGATATGGTCGTTGCGCACATAATCCAGCGGACGGGTAAGCACGATAATAATCTTATCGCACCCGAGTTCTATACACTTGTCCAATGGAATATTATCCACCAATCCGCCGTCCAAGTATTTCTCGCCTTGCCATTCCACAGGTTGGCAGATAATAGGTAGCGAAGCCGATGCACGGATGACATCCATCTGTTGCCATGTATTGGTGATACGTACATACTCGGCTTGCCCCGTGCGCATATTGGTGATGGTGGCATAGAACGCTGCTTTGGATTGCTCGAAGGTCTCTTCATCGAAGGGGTCAAGTTCGCGCGGCAAGAGGTCATAGGCAAAATCACGATTAATCATATTGCCCGTAGTGAGCCACGAATGAAGACTGATATAGCGTCTATCGCCTGCATAGCAACAGTTGTAGCGTAACACACGTCCTTTCTGTTGCGAGAGTAGGTTCACACCAAAGGTGACACCTGCGGAAGTGCCACACACCACATCAGGCATAAACTGATACTCCAACATCACATCCAATACCCCTGCGGTATAGAGTCCGCGCATACCACCACCTTCCAAAACAAGTCCTATTTTCATAAATAAAAATCAGTTTCGACGACAAAGGTACAGAATAATTTGCGAATATGCAAGTTTTTCACTACCTTTGCCGTTCAAAATAGAACAAGCCATGCCAACTGCTATTGTCTTATCGTTGACCAAGTACTCCGACACGGGGAGTATAGTGCACCTCTACACTGCCGAGCAGGGTCGTATGCAGTATGCGGTATATGGCAATAAATACAAAGGTATTCTACGCCCATTATCTATCGTGGAGTTTACCTCTGCTAAACGGAAAAATGCTCCGCAGCAGATGGGTAGCATCACCTCTGTCTCATTATCTTACACACTGCAGCTATTGTCTATAGATGTACAACGTCAATGCGTGGCCATGTTCATTGCCGAGATTCTGAGCAGCACTTTGCTGCATCCGATGAGCGATCAACCATTGTTCGATTGGCTCTGTGAGATGATAAAGCACCTTGATACCGATGAAGATATCAGCAACCTGCACTTGCATTTCCTTATCGAATACGCTACCCATTTGGGCATAGGTATTGACGATACAGAGTACCCCGATTGGTATCAAGCACCTAGTTCGCGCCAAGAACGGCAAGAACGGCTACGCGCACTCTGCCTCTACTATAGCACGCATATCGAAGACTTCCGTACGCCCAAGTCATTGGACGTTTTGATGGAAGTATTTAACTGATGAGTATGGATACCAAAGCAGCAAAAAATAACCAACCGTAGTGGTTGGTTATTCGAAAATAGGTTTATTAATTGTAACCTCGTACAATTCCTCGTGGTGATTCCTTGACAAAATCCAAAATAAAATCTCGCTCTGGGCTAGCTGGTAATGTATTCTCAATCTGCTCTATCGCTTGGCTGACATTTAACCCAGACATATAGAGTAATCGATACGTATCCTGAATAGCCGCAATCTGCTCCTTGGTGAAGGCACGACGATTCAGTCCTACCGAGTTGATGCCACAGTAAGAAATAGGCTCACGTGCAGCAATAATATATGGAGGAATATCCTTATTAATTTTGGATCCCCCTTGTACCATCACATGAGCGCCAATATGGCTGAACTGATGCACCAAACTACCACCACCAATAATGGCCCAGTCATCCACAACCACTTCTCCTGCCAATTGTGTTGCATTCGACATGATGATATGGTCATGCAAGAGACAATCATGTGCTACATGACAATAAGCCATAATCAAACAGTGATTCCCGACAACCGTTTTCCCCTTGCTAGCCGTTCCACGGTGAATAGTGACAAACTCGCGGATAGTGGTGTTATCCCCAATGATGGCATATGTCTTTTCTCCTTTATACTTCAAATCTTGTGGATCTCCCCCCACAACTGCACCTGCATGTATATGGCAATTCTTTCCAATCCGTACACCATCGCAAATGGTAACATTGCTATCAATAACTGTGCCCTCACCAATCTCCACATCTGCGTGAATGCAGGTGAAAGGCCCAACTATAACTGAAGGATGAAGCTTTGCTTCTGGATGAATATAATTCATAAGTACTATTGTTGATTAAAAACGGTGCAAAGGTACAAAAAAAAAAGCAAATGTGCAATTTTTTAGAAAAATGATTGAAAAATTTGCATTATTTCTAAAAAAGTAGTACTTTTGCAGCGCATATGGGGATATTTGGTTTTGACAGCAGGTAGAACAAGTATGTAAGCACGCCGAGCATGAACACCGCTCGTTAATCGGGTTCGCCATTATAACTGGCAACAATACTGTAGCTCTCGCTGCGTAATCGAAGTATAGTAGATTCGCCTAGTTTCGGCACAAGGTGCTGAACCGAGACATCGCTCCAAGCCATTGTCCAGAGGCTGAAAGGGTTAAGCGGTGCGGAAATATCGGGACTGGTTTTGGTAGGCTGCGATACCAGAATGAGACTTTAGCAGATAAGGCAATAGTTGGTGGCTTGGGTCTTGCTATTGCTCGAAAATCTAAGCCAAGATAAGCGTGTAGAAAGCATATTGGTTCCTTGTATGGACGCGGGTTCGAATCCCGCTATCTCCACCCGCGTTTTCAAATCGAGCCTACGAGGTTCGATTTGTTTTTTTATACCAATGTTTTCCCCACTGCTTGTGCGATAGATTTCAAAGAGGCATACATATCGCAGAACTGTCGATGATTGAGTTGTTGTGGTGCATCGCTCAGCGCCTTTTCTGGCTCAGGATGTGTTTCAATCAATAGTCCATCAATTCCCATAGCAGTAGAAGCACGTGATAAATCCGCAATACCATATGCATATCCCATGGCATGACTAGGATCAAGGATAATAGGTAGATTGCAATGCTGCTTAAGCCATGCTACCCCACACAGATCCAATGTAAAGCGAGTATTAGTTTCAAACGAACGGATACCACGCTCGCATAATATCACTTGTTCGTTACCACAACTCATGATAAAATCTGCACAATTGACGAGTTCTTGAACAGTAGAACCAAATCCCCTCTTCAGTATCACAGGCTTGCCCGCTTGTCCCGCTGCCGTCAATAATCCATGATCATACATAGCCTTTGCTCCGATCTGCACTATATCTGCATATTCTACCACCTTGTCGGCATGCGTAGCATCACGCATTTCGGTGGCAATGAGCAAATTATATTTATCGCGCATCTCTGCTAGCAGTTTCAATCCCTCCTCACCTAATCCGCGAAAAGTGTACGGCGAAGTACGTGGCTTGTAGCACCCTGCACGCAAAACGCGTATACCTAGTTGCCTTAGCATTTGACATGATTGTTCGATCTGATCACGACTCTCTATAGCGCATGGACCAGCTATCATGAGTTGGTTTTTACCGTTGCCTCCAATATAAGTGTCGCCGATAGTAATACGGTGTGTATCAGCGATATATTGGCGCGATGAGAGTTGCATGTCGGTATCGAAGATCCAATGCTGTAATGCTATGTGCTTGAGTGAATCGGGCAACTGCTTTATGGAGTGGTTGGTGATTAGAACAAAATGTTCGGGCTGCTCAAGGCACAATGCTCCTATGCCATCGGCATACTCTTGTGCGTGAGCGCGTGTCATATTTTTAGGTAAGTGAATAATCATGAGTGTGGTGTTGCGTTGTTTAATTGAAGTCGATGATGTGGTGGATGGAGATGATACCAATGATGTCGGTCGAAGTTTCAGTTTCAGTTACGGCTAGTGTGGTGATATTGTAGGTATCCATAATGGCGAGTGCATCGGTAAGGAGGGATTCTTTGGTAATATGTTTGTAGGACGGGGTCATGATGTCTGCTGCTGTGATATGTACATTGTTATACTTCTGTATAGCACGGCGTATATCACCATCTGTGATGATACCCAAGCAGTTGCCTTGTGGCAAGTGGTCATAAACCATAGTCATTCCCAGATGTTTGTTAGACATTTCACAAACCACATCGCGGAAGAATGCATCTGCGGTTACGCGAGGGACATCAGTGGTCATCACTCGCTGGACGCGTCCAAGCAATTTGCGTCCTAATGCGCCACCAGGGTGGTATAGAGCAAAGTCTTCGGCTTTGAATTGGCGCATTTCCATCAAACACACCATCAGAGCATCGCCCATCAGTAGTGTAGCCGTTGTTGAAGTAGTAGGAGCAACACCCAGTGGACATGCTTCTGTATCCACATGGATAGATAGTGCATAATCAGCGCGTTGGGCTAGGGGAGAATCCACATTGCCTGTCATAGCGATGATGGTGCACCCTAATCGATGAAGTGGGTCGATGATGTTTAGGATCTCGTTGGTTGAACCACTATTGCTCACTAGTATAGCAACATCGTTGGCATTAATCATACCGAGGTCGCCGTGCACTGCCTCTGCGGCATTTACGAAGATAGATGGTGTACCAGTGGAAGCAAAGGAAGCTGCCATCTTGTGGGCAATAATACCCGTTTTGCCAATACCCATCATCACTACTTTACCTTTGCAATGATATAATACCTCAACGACTTGGTTGAAGTGGTTATCAATGCTATTTTTTAATTTCTCTAGTTCGCGAATCTCTTCCTCGAATATTTGTTTTGCTCTTTTTGCGTACATTTCAATAAGAAAGTTGAAAAGTTCTAATTTTAAGCATTTCTAACTAATTGGTCAATTGCCAATGCTTGTTTGAGTATTGTTTCTACGTCGCTTAGGCGCACTTGATTCGCGGCATCAGAGATGGCTTTTTCAGGCTCGGGATGTACTTCGAGGAATAATCCATCTACTCCTACCGCTACTGCTGCACGAATTAGATGTGGCACCATCTCTCGATTACCTCCCGTCACACCCGCTTGACTACTTGGTTGTTGTACCGAATGAGTAGCATCAAACACCACAGGATAACCATACTCGCGCATTTTCACTAATGAGGTCATATCCACGACAAGGTTGCCATAACCAAAACTCGAACCACGCTCCGTGAGCCAGATGCTCTTGTTAGGCGATGAGGCGATAAGGTAATTAGGCAATGAAGCCTGAATCTTGGCAATTGCACCACGCATATCCCATGGAGCCATAAACTGACCTTTTTTCACATTGATAATCTTACCTGTTTTAGCAGCAGCCACAAGCAAATCTGTTTGGCGCGATAAGAATGCAGGAATCTGCAACACATCCGCCACTTCGGCTACTGGAGCGCATTGCCATGACTCGTGAACGTCGGTTAGGATAGGTAAGTGGAATGCGGACTTCACTTCTTGCAAGATTTTCAATCCCTCTTCCATACCCACACCACGTTCCGAAATACTCGTGCGGTTGGCTTTATCATACGAAGACTTGAAGTATAGCGTGATTCCCAATAACTCGCATACCTGCTTCAGTGTTTCGGCGGTATGCATTACTATATCACGGCTTTCTATAGCACAAGGTCCTGCAATGAGAAACATAAATAATTTACCATTTTTTATCTCGGCTCTCGCTTTGACGATGATTTGACAATTTTTACATACTATTTTGCGTAGATGCGTATCCAATCAATATCCAATTGAGCAGGCCCCGCTTTTTGCCCATTTGGCAGATAAGTGCGTACCAACAAATGCATTGCTTCGCCTGCCAATGGATTCTTGGCACGAGATACTTCCTTGTTATTCACATAGTTCACCACCTCTTTTTCATTCCATACTAAAGTATAAATTGTATCTCCCTGCATCGTTTGTGTTGTTAAGACAGGTAATGCCAATTGCGCTTTGTTTGTAGTCAGGCTAATGACATGTTTAGCTTTGCCTGAATACCGCACTTTAGCTTGTAAGACGCCCTCAGCAGGAGCAACTGCCAGTGCAGTGTGCCATACATCGCTGGTATATGCAAATGGATGCATAATCATTCCTTTGGTAGGATGCCATGCAGGAGCTATGATATTCTCTTTCTTGGTTTGGATAGTCAGTACGCGATTTGTTATTAGCGTATTGCGACCCGAAGTATAAGCTTGTTGCTCATTAATGTGCGAGTGATTAGCTTGAATATCTTGGCTGGGATATAAGAATCCTGTTTGCCATATATCAGAGAGTTTGGCAGTCTCATATTCGGCCGCCCATACCATTTTGTAGCTTTCAATCTCAGTTATTTCTTGCTCTGTATGATGGAAGAAGAAGAGGATATCAGCGTGCTTTGCCAATTCGTTGTAACGTTTTTCTTGTTGGCTCTCAGGTGTAGTGAACCAGCGTTTAGGATTCTTCCAAAAAGCATTGGCTTGTTGGAACTCAGGCGTTCGAATTTGTTCGATCAATGCTAAGTATCTAGCTACTACTGTTTTCTCTTTCCAAGCCTCTTTATGGAGTAGATTGTAGAGTATAACCGATGTATTCCATCGCAATCGTTTGTATAATGCCATGATATTTCCCTCTTGCGTATCGGCATAGCGGGTGGTAATGAGTTTCTTTTTCTTCGCTTGGAACTCAGCCGACTCTACCAATTGTTTTAGATTATTATACTCCTCTAACATATCGCTTTTCTGTATTTGGCGATAGCGTATAATAATTTGTGCTTGTTCTTGCAACCATTGCTCAAACTGCTTTGTAGTAAGCATTTTAACTGTTTGCATAGGTTTAAAGTTTTAATAATGTTAATTCTTGTATCAATTCTTCGATTGTATTCATAAGTCGTGGTGCATATTGTTCTTGTTGTGGTAAGAATGCCAACGATCGCATGTGTTCTATCTGTTGTTTGAGGCCCTCGTAGAATCCCTGATAGTTAAGTACCAATATTGGTTTACGATGCTCATCTACGGTTCCGCTTGCTATCACATCCATCATCTCATCTAGAGTGCCATAACTACCTGGCAAACATACAAAGCAATCCGCTAGTTCTTTCATGCGTTGCTTGCGCTCGCACATGTTTTCTACAATATAGAGCACATCGCAATTATCTGCCATGCGTTTAGCCTGAACGATACGTTGTGGAATTACGCCCACCACCGTGCCACCTAATTCTTTTGTAGCATTGCTCACGTGGGTCATCAGTCCACCCGTAGCACCACCGTACACTAAGACATGTCCTGCTTGGGCAATCCATGTGCCTAATATATCACCTAAAGCCAAATAATCATTAGGGATACGGTCTTTCGCGCTACAATAGACAGCTATTCTCATTTCTCAACACTCAATTATATATACTAAACTATGCATCAAGTTTAGCTTTCAATGCATTTTTCTCGATAAACTCGCGGCGAGGAGCTACATCATCACCCATCAACATAGCGATGGTACGATCTGCTTCTGCAGCATTCTCAATGGTTACCTTCTTTAGCAGACGACAAGATGGATCCATAGTTGTCTCCCAGAGTTGCTTATCAGACATTTCACCTAGACCTTTATAACGTTGTGTCTTTACTAGTTTCTCATCACCATTGCAATACTTCATAATGAATTCAAGACGTTGTTGGTCGTTCCAGCAATACTCTTTGTAACTACCCTTCGTGCAGAGATAAAGTGGAGCCATCGCAATATACAAGTGGCCTTGCTCAATTACCTCTTTCATATGACGGAAGAAGAGTGTCATAATAAGCGTAGCGATATGCGCACCGTCCACGTCGGCATCGGCCATGATGATTACTTTATGGTAACGCAATTTGCTCAAGTTAAGCGCTTTAGGATCTTCTTCTGTACCAAAGGTAATGCCCAACGCAGTGAAGATATTACGTACTTCCTCGCTCTCGAATACCTTATGCTCCATCGCTTTCTCTACGTTCAATATCTTACCACGCAATGGCAGGATGGCTTGAATCTTACGGTCGCGACCAGTCTTAGCGGTACCACCTGCAGAATCTCCCTCCACAAGGAACAATTCGCACTCAGTAGGGTCTTTGCTCTCGCAGTCAGCCAACTTTCCTGGCAAACCGCCACCACCGAGAGGCGACTTTCTCAGTACGCTCTGACGAGCATTACGCGCAGCGATACGCGCTTGGGCTGCCAAGATCACTTTCTCTACGATTTTTTTAGCATCCTCTGGGTGCTCCTCTAAGTAGTTGCTCAATGCCTCACTAACCGCAGAAGACACCATACCTGCTACCTCCGAGTTACCCAACTTAGTCTTTGTCTGACCCTCGAATTGTGGCTCTGCTACTTTCACGCTGATGATAGCAGTCAAACCCTCGCGGAAGTCATTAGGATCGATGTTTGCATTACCATCTTTGTCTTTCAATTTTGCTTTCTCCAGCATCTTGCTCTCCTCAGCGTATTTCTTCATCACGCGAGTGAGTGCCGAGCGGAAACCTGCCACGTGTGTACCACCTTCAATGGTGTTGATATTGTTCACATAGCTGTGTACATTCTCGTTGAAATCGGTGTTGTAGATAATAGCCACCTCTACTGGAGTACCATATTTCTCGGTATTCAAGTGAATCACCTCTGAGATTAGCGGAGTACGGTTGCCGTCGATATAACGCACAAACTCGCTCAATCCTTCTTCTGAGTAAAATACCTCGCCCTTTGGACTGCCGTCTTCGTTCTTCTCACGCAGGTCGGTTAAACTAATGCGAACACCTGCATTCAGGTATGCTAACTCACGCATACGGTTGGCGAGAATCTCGTAGCGATATACGGTTTCTGTAAAGATGCTACCATCTGGCCAGAATTGTACGCGTGTACCTGTACCTTCGCCTTCTGCGTAGGTGCCAATCACCTCTACTGCGTTCAATGGTTTACCTTTGGAGTAGTCTTGCGCATGAATTTTTCCATCGCGGCGAACTTCTACATGCAACTTGGTTGAAAGTGCGTTCACGCAGCTCACACCCACACCGTGCAAACCACCAGACACCTTGTAGCTATCCTTGTTGAACTTACCTCCAGCGTGCAACACGGTCATTACTACCTCCAACGCACTTTTGTGCTCTTTTGGGTGCATATCCACAGGAATACCACGACCGTTATCTTGTACTGTGATTGAGTTATCCTCGTTGATTGTCACTTCGATGTGGTTACAGAAACCAGCCAAGGCCTCATCGATAGAGTTGTCCACTACTTCATATACCAAGTGGTGCAAACCCTTCAGCGAAATATCGCCGATATACATCGCAGGACGCTTACGCACTGCCTCTAAACCTTCGAGCACTTGAATACTCGAACCATCATACTTCTCTTGTTGTTCTACTTGTTGATTTAATTCTTCCATATATTTGTTTTGTTCATTGTATGTTTACCTTGTATGTATTTCTCCTTGTGTTTTGTACACAAAAAACATGCGCGCGTACGCACGAAAAACGACTGCAAAGTTACAACTTTTTTTTTAATCTTGCAATACCTTCGTTATGGAATAATAGAGAAATATGCTCAAATCAAAGAAAAATGCGCTTTTAATAAAAAATGCATTTATACTTTTTTATTTCGAAAATTCAAAACGCCTTAAAACAAGCGAATTTTCACCCTCAAAAAAATGAGCACATTGCTTAGAAGATAGAAATAGTTATTCTACTTGCAGTACCAGTCCTTTCAGGTATTCGCCTTCAGGATGATAGATATTGATAGGGTGATCTACAGGTTGGTGCAATTGGTGAAGGATTCTCACTTTACGTCCCACTTGTGCCGCTGCGGAGAATACCGCCAAACGGAACATATCCTTATCAATAGCTTGCGAGCATGAGAACGTGAAGAGAATACCTCCTGGACGGATAGCCTGTATACCTTTGGCATTCAAACGTTGATAGCCACGTAAAGCATTCTTAACGGCATCGCGATGTTTAGCAAAAGCGGGGGGATCAAGCACAATAAGGTCGTACTTATTCTGGTTTTTGGCCATAAACTCAAATGCCTCCTCCGCAAACGCTTCGTGTGGTACATTCTCACCAAAATTATGTGCTACATTACTGCGCACCAGATCAATTGCTTTTTGGCTTACATCTACGGAGTGCACCAATTTCGCTCCGCCACGTAACGCATACACAGAGAAACCACCCGTATAGCAAAACATATTTAGCACCTCTTTACCTTGTGCATAATGTTCCAGTAGCGAGCGATTATCACGTTGGTCAATAAAAAAACCTGTCTTTTGTCCGCGAAGCCAGTCAATACGGAAGTCCAATCCATTCTCTTTCGCCCAAAAATCTCCGTTGAAATCGGCTTTCTCTGCTCCAATGAGATAGCCAACTCGTTCGCCTTGAATAGGTGCTTTATGTGGCAGCGTATCATCGGACTTGTAATATACTTTTTTTACTTGTGGGACATTTTGTACAATCGCTTCTGCTAGCTCCTGACGATATTGGTGCATACCGATGGAATGGGCTTGAATAACTGCTGTATCTGCATAAACATCTACAATCAATCCTGGCAGAAAATCACCTTCGCCATGCACAAGGCGATAGGTATTATTGGTCGCAGACAACAGCCCCAATGAGCAACGCACTTCATATGCAGCTCGAATACGCTTTTGCCAAAAATCCGTGGGCAATTCCCCAACTCCAAACGCCAAAATACGTACTGCAATAGAGCCTATTTGATAGTGTCCAACACCCAATATTTTTCCGTTGGAATCGAGCACTTGTACGACTTCACCCTCTTGTGGATGAGCGTGTGGATAGTCGGAATCCAACTGAATACTGTGAATCGCACCCGAGAATACCCAAGGGTGGAAACGGAGAAGCGATTCTTCTTTATGAGGTTTCAAATATACTGTTGTCATAATTTCTAAATAGTAGGTGCTTCGGAGGTGTTCTCTAGGCATTTTTTCGCCATTGCTTCTTGTTGGCGTTGGATTTGCGCTTCTCGTTCTACACGTTTTAAGGCTTCTACTGCGCGCTTAGAAAGTGGTTTTACTTGTTGCAATGCTAAATAAATACTCAAGGTTGCCCACGCATCGGTAGAGGCATAACGTGCCTGCTCGGGAGTAAGGTACGAGTTTTCCCAATTGGTCAATTGCTGTGCTTTGCTGATTTTCTTACCAAAAATGATAGCAAAAATCTTTTGCAATCCTAATTCCATAATTCCATATTTGCATACGATAGATTGCAGATCAATGCAGTTGGTAGGTTTGAAGTCGCGCCTTCTGCGTAGTCCGTTAATATCATCTTTGAATGCCAAGCCTACCTTACATATATCAGGGTTGGCAAAGATCGCCGCTATCTCTACGGGCAATCCTACATGAGTTAAGCGGAATAGATAGCAGCGATCTAGCGTAGAAATCTGCACTAGCGCTGTGGGATAATGAACTCCGCGTTTAAACGATGGACGCGCTTCGGTATCCACACCCAACACGGCATGCTGGCACAAATAAGCAGCAGCATCTGCCACCATATCTGGCTTATCCACAATAATCACTTCACCTTCAAAGAAAGTCAAGGGAAGCGCTTGAATAGTTGCTTTATTGATATGCGGAGCAAACGTATTTGGCAACAAACTACTCATCTATAGTCAATGATAATGCATGTAATGGACGGAGAACATTCAGTAGTTTTTGTCCCCAATGTTGTTCAAAACCATCTAGACAAATCACTAAGGCATCATTCATTACAGCCTCTTCGCGCGTTTGATAATTACATGCTAAGTCCTTAATCTCTTGGTATATATCTGCTATATTCTCCGATATAAATGCAGTAATGGGTTCGTCAGAATAGCGCATATCCTCCATAAAAACCTCAAGGTATGTATCATCACTGCCTAATTTCTGGGCGATTTGTTGGCGCAAATCTTCGTACTCTTGTTCTGTAACGAATCGTTGAGAATAGCCATCTAACTCCTCGTTACTTTTAGACAAAAGACGAGCCTTAATATATAGCAGAGGCAATAAACAAAGCATTTTCGCAATAAAATCAGACTTTTCATGCTCTATCACTTGCTCTAAATAAAGGCAAATTTGCACTGCTACAGTCACAAATTCAATAGCAGGCTCTTGATAAACATAGTGTGTAGTAGATTCACTCATGGATCAAAATTTTCTGCAAAAGTACTACATTTTTTGCAAATATACAAACCTTTTTTGCTTTTCTCAATAAAAAAGCGTACCTTTGCAGCAAAATTGGAAGGTTATGCTCAAATTACTACTTATATTATCTATCCTTACTACTCATCCTAATACACAGGATGCCAATATTGGTGTTTTGATATGCGACTATCATTCTGGTGATACAATTGATGCCTACCGTCCTAATGCGGTAATACCACCAGCTTCCACCATGAAACTACTCACAGCTGCTACAGCCCTAGAGTTATGGGGAGGGGACTACCGCATCCAAACACCTATTACCTATTCTGGCTATATTCAAGATGGTATCCTATATGGTGACTTGTTTATAGAAGGTAGAGGCGACCCTACTTTTGGTTCGCGATATGTAGGAGATAAGAACTTTATGTATAAGTGGGTACGAAGGCTACGTGAAGCAGGAATCCAGCATATCACAGGCTCTGTAGTGGCTGACCTCAGTTATTTTGATGCGAATGCGCTAAACCCATCATGGTTATGGGAAGATGCGGGTAATTATTATGCGCCGGGAATATTTGCTTTGGCATATCAGGACAATACCATGAACATAGTGCTGCGCAGTGGTCCTATTGGTAGCATTGCTGAAGTTCTCTACACTACACCAGAGATACCAGAGATAGAATTTGAAAATCATATTCGTTGCACACACATCACCTACGATGGTGCTTTTGTACACGGTGTTCCATACAACAATACCCGCTATTTAGTCGGTAGTGTGCCATCCAATCAGCAGACCTTTGGGGTACGAGGTGATATGCCTAACCCAGGTTTGATACTAGTGCGAGACTTTACCAAGATCCTTAGAAACAGTGGTATCACCATAGAAGGAACTGAACAATACTTAAGCGAAAAATCTGTCAATGCACCTGCACGCACCCTGCTTTTCATGCATGAGAGCGAACCACTAGCCGAGATCATTCGCCATACGGAGCAAGAATCTGACAACCTCTATGCTGAAATGCTTTTCCGTATCTTTGGCTCAAAATATAGTCTTCCATGTACGATTCACAATGCATCTGATTTCATGCGTGAATATTGGAAAAATCGTGGTGTAAGTTTTCGCAGTGGTAAACTTTTGGATGGTTGTGGATTGGCACCACAGGATGCTATTTCACCATCAATGTACGTACAACTATTGCGCTATATGTATGGTTCTAAACATAAAGAAGTATTCTTGGCATCACTACCATGCAGTGGCGAGAGTGGGACGCTCAGCTCTTTCTTGCGTGATACACCACTACAAGGAAAAGTATATGCAAAAAGCGGAACGATTGGCGGCACCAAGAATTATGCTGGATATATCTTCTTACCTGATGGTAGAGTATGGGTATTTGCTGTAATGGTTAATAGTGCAAATTGCAAAACACGAAAGATACAACGCGTAATAGAACAATACCTACTAGATGTATATAAAGCAAACATATAGTACTTCCACGTTATTGCGCGAGCAATATACCGACCATTTGTCGCACTTGTACACTATCCGTACAGACTTTCAGACAGCGGGGCGAGGGCAAGCAGGCAATAGTTGGGAAAGTCAAGATGGGAAAAACCTGCTGTTCTCTACATTATTGCGCTATCCAGAATTATCAGTGGCTGAGCAATGGAGAATATCCATGCTGGTTGCAATAACAATTTGGGAGGTACTCGCAAAGTATCTGCCATACGAGCAACTTACCATCAAGTGGCCAAACGATATTTATTATGGCGATAACAAATTAGTCGGTATACTCATCGAAAATACATTAATAGGTGGTCATATCAGCTATAGTATTGCAGGAGTGGGAGTTAATGTCAATCAAACGTTTTGGACCAGCAATGCACCTAATCCAATCTCAATGAAGCAAATTACTGGAGAACACTATGATGTGGAAACCATATTGGAAGATTGGATTACTACCATGCAAGAGTGGGAAAATCGCAGCACTAATGAGCTATCTACGGCCTATTTACAGCATATTTACCGCAGACGAGGTTGGCATAGATATGTGGAAAGAGCAGTGAGTGTCATGCCTACAACTATTGCCTCCGCTGAAACAGAAGGAGTGTTTATGGCTGAGCTAATAGGCATTTCACAGCAAGGCGAGTTGATATTACGAACAGAGAACAATGAAGAAAAGAAATACCATTTCAAACAAATACGATTTGTAATATGAAAACTATCATCATCACAGGTGGCGCAGGATTTATAGGTAGCCACGTCGTACGACTATTCGTAAATAAATACCCAGACTATCGTATCATCAATGTGGATAAGCTCACCTATGCGGGCAATCTTGCTAACCTCAAGGATATTGAGGGTATGCCTAATTATCGCTTTGTGAAAGCCGATATCTGCGATTTTGATACCATCTATGCCCTCATGCAGGAAGAGCAGGTTACTGGTATTATTCACCTCGCAGCCGAAAGTCATGTGGATCGCTCAATCAAAGACCCTTTCACATTCGCACGCACCAATGTGATGGGGACACTATCGCTTTTGCAAGCTGCTAAACTCTATTGGGAAACCCTACCAGAGAAGTTCGACGGCAAACGATTCTACCATATCTCTACCGATGAGGTATATGGTGCTCTTGAGATGACGCACCCAGAAGGCATTGAGCCACCATTCTCCACTCAAGCATCATCTGAACATCACGAAGCATATGGTGAAGATTTCTTTGTAGAAACGACTAAGTATAATCCTCATAGCCCCTATTCAGCTTCCAAGGCTAGTAGCGACCATTTCGTACGTGCTTTCCATGATACTTATGGCATGCCTACTATTGTCACTAACTGTTCTAACAATTATGGTCCCTATCAGTTTCCCGAAAAACTCATACCGCTGTTCATCAATAATATCCGCCATCGCAAACCATTGCCAGTTTATGGTAAGGGCGAGAACGTACGCGACTGGCTCTATGTGGAGGATCATGCACGAGCTATTGATCTGATTTATCATCAAGGTACAGTAGCTGAAACCTATAATATTGGTGGATTCAATGAGTGGAAGAATATTGATATTATCCGAGTGCTTATCAATACAGTAGATCGACTTTTGGGACGTACTGAAGGCGAGGATATGAATCTTATTACATATGTCACTGACCGTGCTGGACATGATATGCGTTATGCTATCGATTCACGCAAGCTACAAGCTGAGTTGGGATGGGAACCATCGCTGCAGTTTGAAGAAGGAATTGAAAAGACCGTGCTATGGTATCTCGAACATCAAGAATGGATGGATAACATTACTTCGGGCGACTACGAAAAATACTACGACGATATGTACGGCAAACGCTAACCGTATCTAGATACTGAATAGATACTCTAACGCCTCATTGATATCAACGTCAGTGAGGTGTTGGTTTATAATGGGTTCCCCTACTTTACGAAGAAGTGTGAAATTGGGTGTTTGGTTGGCGTTATTTTTCTTGTCTTGATACATACGCTGGATCAGTTGTTCACGCTGTTTGCAATCGCATTGTGGTCTGCCGTACCACTGTAGCATTATTTGTGTGAGTTGCTGTAATACTTCGCGTGGACAACCTACATGTACCACACTTAAATATACCTCTGCCACCATGCCCCAAAGTACGCAGTAGCCGTGGGATGTGTGGTGTGGTGTGGTGTAGTGTGGTGCAGCCTGATGTAGTATAGTTGATTCGATAGCATGTCCGATGGTGTGTCCGAAGTTTAGGATTTTACGCAAACCTGCCTCGTGAGGATCTTGATCAACCACGGCTTCTTTGATTTGAATGCTCGCTTGTAGAGCGCCTGTTGAGGATAATGCCTCAATAAATAGCTCTTGAGGTAACTCCTCTTGCGCGAGTTGCAGTAGTTTTATCCATTCCCCTGGGCTTGCTATTAACGCATGTTTGAGCATCTCGGCAAAGCCACTAAGTAGTTCGGTGGCTGGCAATGTGCGTAAGAAATCAGGATGAATAAGTGTAGCCATTGGCGGTGTGAAAGTGCCTATACCATTTTTTATTCCGTTGTAATCAATACCTGTTTTGCCGCCTGAAGAGGCGTCTACCATAGCGAGCAATGTGGTTGGAATATTAACAAACCTAATGCCGCGCATATAGGTCGCCGCAGCAAATCCGCCTAAGTCAGTAATCATTCCACCACCCAAATTGATGAGCAAAGCCTCACGTGTGGCACGATATTTGAATAGAAAGTTCCAAACTACCTGCACACTTGCCAAATTCTTGTTTTGTTCGCCTGCTTCAAGCGTGAGCAATTGATAGGGGATTTCTCGAATAGAATCGGCTAAAATAGGCAAACAATGTAGAGCAGAATGTTGATCTGTTAGTACAAATAATTGACCTTTAGGCAAGTTAGCGAGCAGCGTATGGAGATGATTCAAATCGTATTGCATGGCAGTTTTTTATGTAAAAGTTTGCAAAGTTACGATTTTTTTTGTAATTTTGCACCCTAAATTGGAAGAAATATGCAAAAAAGAGTTATTTTTACCATTTTATTGGTATTTTTTGCCCTTTCTACTATGGCAGAAGGGCTGACTTATTTGTCCACCGCTGATTTCAAGAAGAAAGTTTGCTATTACGATCTCGCATCAGGTCAGCAACCCCAATGGAAGTATATAGGTGACAAACCTTGTTTGATTGATTTCTCCACTACATGGTGCGGTTGGTGCAAGAAGTTGCATCCAATCTTGGAGCAAGTGGCAAAGCAATACGAGGGCAAGGTCTATGTTTATACGTTAGACGCAGAGAAAGAGCCCGAAGTGGCAGCATTGTTTGGTGTGCGCAGTTATCCTACGGTGGTCTTCTGCCCAATGGAAGGCGGTCCACGCATTGCTCAGGGCTACCATGAACTCGACTACTGGCAAGAAGCCATCAAGCAGATTCTTGGGATAGAGTAATGTCGCCCATGGGCGAAGTAGTGCATGCTGCGCGTGAGTGATGGCTACTGCGTAGCGGTAACCTGCGCAAAGCGCATACAACCCGCCAAAGGCGCGCAATCTCACGAAGTGACACAACCTCGCCGAAAGGCGACTCATTTATTAAAAAACATGCAAGTAGAACTCATTCTCCTCGTACTATCGCTCCTCTTTTTTGCGAGCATTTTTACCGATAAAATCGGCTATAAATTTGGTGTACCTGCCCTGTTGCTTTTCTTGGCAGTGGGTATGTTGTTCGGTCCTGACGGTATCGGACGCCTCATCAACGACGACGGAGTGGGTTATATGCTGAATGTGGGCTCTGCCCAAGCCATTGGCACAATCGCGCTGTGTATTATCCTTTTCTCGGGTGGTTTGGATACCAAACTTTCGGAGATCCGCCCTGTGATGGTGCCTGGTCTAACTTTAGCGACTATCGGTGTGCTAATCACCATGCTCGTGACGGGTGTGATTATCTACTATGTTTTCGGTTGGCTACATTCAGTGGCAAGTGTGAGTATTGCTGTGGCAATGCTAATGGCGTCCACGATGTCATCTACTGACTCTGCTTCGGTATACTCTATTTTTCGTACCAACAAAATAGGACTTAAGCACAACCTTCGTCCGTTGTTGGAGTTGGAGTCAGGTGCCAACGATCCGATGGCGTATGTGCTTACCACTACTATGATTGGTATTGTGACTGCAACCAGCCATCAAGTAACAGCGC
>JAZNMT010000063.1:0-38672 GCA_045579895.1 Paludibacteraceae bacterium | reverse complement strand
CAAAATCACCTAATTGTAAATGCACAAAAGAAACTACATTTTGGAGTGATATGGAATAAAGTTACTAGAGGAGTATACTATATAAAAAACAACTAAAGTTGTATGTTATGAAATCAAAATTTTTAATAATATTTTCTATCTGCATATCAACGCTATACGCAGAAGACAACAATACTTATATCAAACAACAAGTGGCATACAAAGACCAAGGTGCCAATGGCAAGGAACTGACTTGGGATTTTGGTATGCTGAGTCCAATCAACGAGGAGTACACTGTGGCGTATTCCATACCCGATAGCAACTACATGCACCAATGGTGCGCTACCGAGCATCGTACACGCTACTACTATACCCTCACTGCCGATACCATTTGGCGCACTGGGTATGAAAACCCAACCACCTTTATGCAATACACCCAGCCCGAAGCGGTCTTGCGCCTGCCATTGCGCTATGGTGATACCCTCACTACTACCTTTGCAGCCAAAGGCGAGTACGGTCATCGCATACCAATGACCCTATCAGGTACGAACACCATAGAGGTGGATGCACAGGGCAAACTCATTCTGCCCGATAAGACCTACGAGCAAGTGCTGCGCGTGCATAGCCAACGCCAATACGTGGAAAGTGGTTTGGATAGTACCGCTATGTTGGTGGATAAATACCAATGGTTTGCTGCGGAGTCCTATATTCCCGTCTTCGAGAGTGTAACCGCCTACGAGATGGTAGAAGACAGCATGCAGTTGGCATTCCAAACATCGTTCTACTACCATGTAGAAGATACTACCGACTCCACACCTAAAGAACTGACGCCCGTAGTAGATGAAGCCGCAGAAGATACAGCCCCAGTACTATTAACGGACTTATCCTATCTGCCTAACCCCGTACAAACAGATTTGCAAGTGCGTTATACATTGGTACAAGATGCTACGGTATATATGCACATGCACAATGCATTGGGCATGCCGATGTACTCCACATCCGCACGCACAGAATCCGCAGGCGAACACATGGTGCAAATCAACATGAGCGGATGGATGCAAGGCGAATACACCCTCTATATACACGCCGATGACCAATTGGTGCAGCAAGTGGTGATAAAGATATAGATATGTAGGTTATGAGGTATTATATATTATTAATTGGATTGTTATTGACAGTATCCATGCAGGCATATTATTCAATATCCCCTTATGCGTGGTGTGGGAATAATCCTGTGAGGTTTGTGGATCCATTAGGTATGAGTCACAATATCAATTCTGATGGTAGTGTAGAACAGGTCAATGATAGTGTGGATAATAAAGTTGTTCTCAATGCGGATAATGAACGAGAAAAAGTAGAAATAACTTTAGAAGAGGGCGATATAGTTGGTGTTGAAGAAACTGATGAGGCTAATATTTTAGAATTGGAAAATAAAAAGGCTGCGGAAGAACTATATATTGCAATGGGTATTTACATGAATACTTTAGAATTTAATAATGTTATTTCTGAAAAAGACGGTGTTCTCCATTACTATGTAGGCAATTCTGGCGCAATGCATGAAACAAAAGTTGGTGGTTACATATTTCTAACTCTATATGAAACCATTAATTTCATGTCGCATTTTCATCCGCTATCTCCTAAAGCATCCGAGAAGGATAAAGAAAATGCGATAAAATATTATAGAAATAAACAAGATTACCCACATGCAAATCCTGCTGCCGTACTTGAAGTAATGTATTTAGGAAGTGATGGTGAATTAAAAACAACAAATTACTAACTTTTTGCCCTCTATATGAAAAAAATAATTCTATTACATTGTATATTATGCTCGCTATACATGCATGCCCAAGAACAACTGCGTTGGAAGAATGTAGAAGTTCCACAATATGAAATAGTGGACAATAATTTTCTACATTTCTTAGATAGTTGTTATAACAAATATTCAAAAATGCCATGGTGGGATAAAGTATGTTCTTTAGGTGGATATATTTATAAAACAACAGAAGATGGTACAGGATGTACACCTGTAAATGATGCTTTGCTCTATTTTTATATAGAATCGGTAGAGCCAGATGAAGATTATGCCGATTTCACTCCTGATGGAGTTGTCTTATATCAAGAAAAAATGTTGTTTCTTGATGAAGAAGAAATAAATTTATCTTGTGCATTCCGCTCTTTAGATACCATTATATCAATTCCTATTGCATGGAATGTTGAAAAATTTGATACGATTACAGGTTATCCATTCCCTATTGAAGACGGAGGTATTTCGCGACTATTTGGCACATATGTATTTAAAACTCCTAAAGGGATAGATACGACCAAAGTACACATAAGTTCCACACTTAGTAGTAATCAAAGCTGGACACAACGCGATTGTAAATGGTTCAAAGATAAGAACCTTGCTCCAAATAAAGATTGGATATCTTACGAAGCGTTAGAGTTATCATTGGCTAGTAATAATGAGAAATCTCTTATTGAATGGTTAGTAGCTTTAGAGGAAAATTACACACTAAGTGATGAAGAAAAACTATACTGTTTCTTATCGTTAGTATATCCCGAATTGGCTGCTGATCAACTCTCGCTGTACATAGATGTGAACTTTGAGTCGGCAGAAAAAAATGTGTTGAAGTTATTTTCTACTACAAAGGAGCGTTTGTACTATGATTTGTTGTGTCGAGTTTCTAACTTAATGAAATAGTATATTAATTATGAATCTAATAAAACTATTTTTAGCTTTAATAGCTATTCTCTGCGTATCAACGCTATACGCAGAAGATAATAACACCTATATCAAACAGCAAGTTGCATACAAAGACCAAGGTGCCAGTAGAAAAGGGAACTGGCAAAGTAAAACCTTTATCTACAGGATGTATTATTATTGCTCCCTCTTATAATGGTAGAAGAGGGTGGAATCAGTATAATTCACAATTACAAGGAATAAAAAAATATCCAATAAGATTAAAAAGAAGATGAGAAAAATAGTTTTAATTATATTAATATTTGCTGGTGCTGAATTATATTCTCAAACTTATCGAGAAAGGATGGATTTTAATTCTATAGAGTTAATCCTACAGGATAGTATTCCAATATTAATTCAAGATAGTAATTTTCATGATAAAGCAGTAATTATGAATATCACTGATGAGGATATATTCTATTGGATTACTGCATACAAAAAACGACATAATCAAATATTTATTGATGCAGTAAGTGAACATCGAGCTTATACAGGATGGAGTAGCCTTAAAAATGGTGCTTTTCAAATAATTTTAATAGGCAATAATGGTTTGATAAATTTATATAATCGTCCCAATCGTAAAGCGAAAGTTATAACTTTGCAAAGTAATTATGAAGGTCGCCGAACTGTGGTTGATTTAAACATTAAAACTGGTTGGGTAAGAATACTCTACGATGGCAAAAAGAAATATTGGATTCCTTTTGAGGAGCAATGTGCCACATATTATGCATGTGGAGGATAATTTACATACATTAAATTTTATGCTATGAAGTTCAGTATTCTTATTATTGCTATGTGCTTCTTGAGTGTTGTAGCAAGAGCGCAAGAAAGTCCGACACTTGTAATGACAGATTGTAATTTTGATTATGATTATCGTTTGAGATATTATTTGTCTCCCTATGAAATTCATACACCAGAGGACCTCATACAACAAGCAAAAGAATTGCCTTCAATTCAAAACCCCAGTGATGATATATACTGTGATGTTATGACTATCAAAGATAAGTATTACAATCAATTCTGCAAGAAAATGTTTTTTTTATGTGAATTGCTGGATGAAAGTTATGGACTACAGTCTGGAATCTGGGTTGCGGAAGGTGAATTAACGGTAATACTTTTATCTGCTGTTGAGTATGGTGATAATGTAACTCCGATTTATGAAACAGCTGATTCGGAAAACCCCATTATATGTTTAAATGCATCTCGAAAAAAAGCTATAGTACATGATTATTCGCAAAATCGTTTATTGGTAACTTTTCAACAAGACAGTGAGCAATACTATACAGGTTGGGTAGATAAGAGTGATACTTGTGCGAGTGGATATGGTTCCTGTTAATTAAAAAAATAAAAATATCAAAATTATAAATCCAATAAAATCAATAACGCTGTTAATAGCGACCCTCTGCGTACCCATGCTATACGCAGAAAGGTTTTATGATTCAGCTTTTTCTGAAATAGTCAATATGCTCGAAGGGGATAAATCGCTATCTATTAAGCAAGCAGTATATGTATCAGAGCAAGCATACCTACAAGGGAATTTAAAATATGATGTTTTTAATGGAGAGATATTGCGTATAGCTTTGTTCCTTCGTGATTTTATACAAATCAACCAATTAGAACGATTTCAAACAGGAAAGCAAATAGCCATTTGTGAATATTTTTTCAAACCATGGTCTGGTAATAACTATACACCATATACCTATGATTTTGGCGATGACTATCCTGATGAAGATTGGCATTATATGTTAGTATCACGTGTGTTAGATACACATAAAGGGCGATGTCGTTCTCTCCCTTGGACAATGATGATAATCGCTGAAGAATTAGCTGCTGACATGTATCTGGCATATGCGCCAAAACATGTATATATGATGTATCCAAATCTTGACAATCATTATCCTGAGGAGTGGGTAAATGTAGAGGTAACCACGCATCAGTTTGTACCTACATTTTGGAATCAAGAGTATTTCGAGATACCTGATTCTGCCATTATAGTTGGTACATATATGACTCCATTGACCAAGCAACAGATCATTGCTCGTCAATTAGCAGATCTAGCATTTAGTTATTGGCAACAAACGGGGAAATATGATTCGTTTACTTACAAATGTGCAGATGTCTCATTAAGATACTATCCGATGAATCCGAATGCTATTCTAATCAAAATGAATTCTGTTAAAGCGCTGTTAGTGCAGCATTTAGAAGAAACGAACTATCAAAGAGATTATCTGGCGGACTCATTGAATCATGCTTATATGACTTGCGAAAAGCAACTAAAACAAACCCACTTTGTTATTCCTGATGACAACAAATACATCACCTATAAATAATTAAGATTAAAAGAAAGGAGAATGATATGCGATATTATTTACTACTTTTTTGTTTACTATTATCCCTAGCTTCCGAGGCTTATTATCCCATATCGCCTTATGCGTGGTGTTTAAATAATCCGATAAAGTATATTGACCCAGATGGAAATAACCCAATCTATGATACGCTAGGTAATTTCTTAGGAACGGATGATTTAGGTATACAAGGTAATTATTATGTTATGAACAAAGGTGACTTCACCCAAGGAATGTCACATATTGACGCGGGTAATCATGCTGTACTAGGTTCTGTAGCTAATGATGTTGAGGAAAAGATAAATACTCATTATGGCAGCCTACCTAAAAGACCAGATTATGACGGATTCGTAACAGTAAAAGAGGGGATTAATTGGGCAAAATCCCATCTGTATGCATTGGAAAATCCAACACCTGATAATATGTTGTATATAGATGCATCCAAGTTAGACTATGGAGCATTATCAACATCGGATTTTCCTATTGCAGGTGCTATAACGGCTCAAAATCTTTTTGTGACTAGTAACATCGTTGAGTCTTTATACAACCCGAAACTTATGGCTACAGTTTATGCATTGGGACGCGTTGATATGATTTTGACAAATCGTGCAGAAGGTACCGTTAAAATACTAAACAATAATGCTACCGATTACGATTGGAATGTAGGAGGAGGTATTAGACGTGACTTATTCATAAGGGCAAATAACGGAGTGTTTAATATTAATCCTAAAGTACATGGTTTTAAAACATCTTATTATGGTGTTGGCACTTTGAGAAAATGAAACAGGAACAAATAGGTATAGCTACGAGACTAGGAAAGATATTGCTAGTATCATTAAACGGAGTTACTTTAGTAATTATCTGTTCTTTACTTTTTCTAAATTCTTCCGAATGGCTATGGCCAGAATTTAATGGCTCGTATAATCTCGGAAAGGGGATTTATATGATAGAATGGGATGGGGGAAAACTTATTGTAAAAGGATCAAATATAAAAGGACATACCTGTTATGGAGGAGAGCGGATAATTCCTACATATAAAAACCAATATGATAGCATAGGTAAACGCGTGGAATATGTGGTCGATGCAAAATTTAATGATAATTGGATAATTGCAAAGACAAATAATGAAGTAACCCAACGAGTTAAGTATTATATAATTAACAAAGACGAAGGAATAGAGAAAGTAGATGCAGACAAGATATTAGAAAAATATACTCTTAGTTTCACAGATAGCATAGAATTTGACAATGCATGTCAGAAAATGGGAATTACATTAAAATGGTAGAAAAGATAAAGTAACATTAATAATACTCTTAGTATTACCTTTGCAAGCTCTTCTGTAAATGGGCAATTTTCAATTGCAATCTGGCGCATTTTCAACTGGTAGTTACAGTTTATGATAACATTGTTAACGCATTAATTTATGAAAGCTATAATCAAACTAGTTTTAATCAAGCCATTGAACTTTTTAAAATAGAATCCAATGCTAATGCATCTGGAATCTATAATAACTCCCCCCTAATACGAAACAATCAAACTAAATCATTAATTAAGTCTTTTTATCCTATATACCCATGAAAACTTATATTATTCTATTTGTATGTCTCTGGAGCACTACTTATATCTGTGCTATTAACGATACTGTGGATCAGACAGATGTAGAGAATGTGACTCCAGTTGCAACTCCAATGTCAACTCCAATATATGTTGGTAAGAGTTTGTATTGTCCATTACATGATTATGATTGTGGAACCGATACGAATCGTCCAATAGTGCAAACCTCTTGTGTAGAAGACACCATCCAAGTGATTGTGCAGTACTGGGTTCACTTTGATGTGACATGTGCAGAAAAAAACAAGGAATTACCTGTAAGGGATATTAATGGTTTGCAATGTATGAGGTGTAATGTCCCATCCGATATCATGTGTGAATTAGCTTCAGAAATTCGTGAAGAATTATTGAATTGGCATTGGTGGATTGGAGACTACTTTGATCCTTGTACTTTGTATCCTAGTCAAATATGGACAACGCGATTCCTCATTATACCTGAGATTATACATCACCTATAAATAATTAAGATTAAAAGAAAGGAGAATGATATGCGATATTATTTACTACTTTTTTGTTTACTATTATCCCTAGCTTCCGAGGCTTATTATCCCATATCGCCTTATGCGTGGTGTGGGAATAATCCTGTGAATATGATGGATCCTGATGGAAGATATATTGAAGTTATTGGTAATTCTGACAGTACATACCAAGTGGTTAGAGGAGAGCCGAATGATGATAGAGGAATATATGTCGTAGAACAACACGATAATGGTTATCAACGAACTGGAGAAAAAATAGGTAATATGTTAACTACTCACTCTTTTTTTGATGAAGAATCTGATGAAATTATGAAAGGAGCCATTATTAATTTCTATGACAACTCTGGAAATGAGTTCATAGAAGACTTTGTGCACAATACCCCTAGCATTCTATCATATATGGGACGTGATATCAATAGAAATGGTCGTAATGGAGGATATTACGATTTTAAAACACGAGGAGTAAACGAAGCTACTAATGCTTCTCTTCATGTGTATCGAGGAATGCCTCTAGACCTGATAGAACCTAATGTTATTGGCACTGCTCGTGATGCAGGTAATTTTGTTGCGGGATATATCGCAGGAGTAAATGGAATTCCATTTTCGCTTACACGTCTTGCTTTCAATATATACCAAGGAGGAATAGAACCTCTAGTATCTAGTAAAGCCCAAAATTATGGTTTTCAAGTTGGATTTTCTACTTATAAACAACAGATATTATATCCTTATCGTTAAATTGATTGAAAAATTGTATTATATCTATGAAATCAATCTTAAAAAAAGGAGCTATAGGCTTTTTTATTTTACTATCTGTATATCTTATTTGTAATATTGTACGAATAAGAAATCGTAGACAACATTTCTTAATACCACATACCAACATAGAATTAACTTTTTATGGGGACTACATAATATTAGGAGAGAAATATACATCTATCTTACCTCCAAAAAGCAATTACTTGAAAATCAAGAAATACAATAATCTTTTTTGTAAGTTTGTGTTTTTATCAGATACTGCTTTTGTTTTTTATTATTCTGGTTTCCCATCTATACAGGTAGAAAGCCATCTTACAGATTTTGAGATGGTACATATGCTCCCTTTCTCATTTGATAGTAATTTGGAGAACAAATATTACTTGTCTCCAGATAACTTTGAGATTGATTTTCACGTTAATAGGATGAGATATTATCCAAAATATATAGAAAAAACTGACTCTTCGTTAATCTTCATTTCTAACTACGAAGCTAGAACAGATACTTGTGTTACAAATATAAAAAAACAAAAGATAGAAGATCCTAAACCATGGAACAATTATATTTTTACTGATTATATGCTTTTAAATGAATAAGGTATGAAACAAAGAAATATAATAATATACATCATTTGCCTCATTATAATGAGCGGTATTTTATTCAAAATAGAACAGAGGCAGTATTACCAAACCACGGCTGGATTTGAATTTACAATCTGGGGCGATTATATAATTTTAGGAGAAAGATACACATCGTTATTCCTTCCCTCCAAAAATTATTTGAAGATAAAGAAATTTTATGAAAGCAATGTTTCTATTACATTTTTGTCAAACGATAGACTTATCATTTGGTGTGCAACAACAGATACATTCAACTCAAAGATAACCGATTATCATATTGAGCACGTCTATAAAGGATGGTTAGAGCGCTATGATTATGACAAGCATATTATACCGTCCCTTTCTCCTTTGTCGATCAGTCTAAAAAATCGTGATGGTGTATACTCTCCTATAATATATGAAGTTCGAGATACTTCACGTGTATGCACTACCTATTTCCCAAAATACATGTTAGCGGGCTATCCAATTATGAAATCAAATCAAGTTGTGTACCCTATAGAAGAGTTTGTAGAGTATGGTCAGAAATGGCTGGGAGTAAAACAATCAAATAATGATGCTTATTAATGATGAATACATTTAGACATAAAAAAACAATGACTGTCTCATTATTGGGACTAATATTATTGATTCTCATCAATATCCCATTGAATGAGAGGCAATATTATAGAACCGAATTAGGATATACCTTTACTATTTGGGGAGATTATATAGTATGGGGGCAAGAGTATAAATCTCTACAACGTCCTCAACAAGATTATATTTTTATAGATCGCTCGCTACTTCCAAAAGGAATAGAGTTGTATGTATATGTTGTTTCCGATTCTGTTGTCTGTATTGATGCTCATGGTTTAGACATGGTTCAAGCCCTTTCTTCAAATTATCGGATAGAATTTATCTCTGATGATAATAAAGAAGAATTAACAGAATGTCTATCAAATTGTACTACCAAAATTATATTGAGTGATTTTTCTTGCTCTCTATGGAGTGTTTTGTCTCCCCAGATTGTGGAATCTAAAAATGGGATAAAAACAATGATACATTATTGTCCCTCTAATACTAGTATTATGGGACTATGGAATCTAAAATTTAAACGAGAACTACAAATGCTAACTTTATAAAACAAATACAATAGTTTTATATTTGGTGTATACGACATTAAAAACACGAAAAATGAAATCAAAACTTTTAATAATATTTTCTATCTGCATATCAACGTTATACGCAGAAGAAAACACCTATATCAAACTGCAAGTAGCATACAAAGACCAAGGTGCCAGTGGCAAAGAACTGACTTGGGATTTTGGTATGCTGAGTCCAATCAACGAAGAGTACACAGTAGCGTATTCCATACTCGATAGCAACTATATGCACCAATGGTGTGCCCTCGTCCAATTCTGTGTGAACCGCGGTTGAGGGGGCGAGTGGGGGATTACATCCTTAGCTTGAAACCCGATAAGATAGTGTCAGGACGGAAATGGAAGACACTAGCCATCTCACCCGCCATACAGAATCCGCAGACACGGCATTGCTCCGTACCATAACCCAAACACAAACTGCGGCTACCATCCGTATAAATGAAATTGGTGACAAAGCATTCCTTACCCAACTTGACCTCTCCCAAAGCATTGCGCTTCATGAGCTTCAGTCCCGAACGCGAGTTCATAATAGGATAGCCCTTCTTCTTATACGCCAGCACCTTATCCATCATCTCCACCTTCTTCTCGGTAGGCAACATCAGATACTCCGTGCCAGGATAAGGCGTATGGAAATTGATAGATATCTGCTCAATGGCAGGATTGCTCTTAGCATACTCCATAGCAGCGTCCAACGACTCATAATTGAGTGCATTGACCACCATATTTACACAAATATGCTTGAATCCCGATTTGCGGATATTCTCCTCCAGTCGCTGGAACGTTCCCTCGCCTCGGATGCGGTCGTGGTATTCCCCTACACCATCCATACTCACCCAAATAGACTGGGGACGAATCCATGCGAAATCCTGCTGCGCGTTGGTAGTGACCGTAATAGAGAAGAAACCAATCTGCAACGCTGCATCAATCAGATCATTGATAGTGCGATCGCCTTCACGCCAAAGAGTAGGCTCTCCACCCTCCAAGTCGATAAACCGCGAACCAAGCTGGTATGAATAACGCATGTCTGCCACAATGTCTTCGAAAGTACGTTGCTTATATCCCGCACTGCCATACACAGAACAATGCTTGCAACGCAAATTGCACTTGTCGGTGATAAATAACACCGTTTGCAATGGCGCGCGACGACCCAAAAAGCGTGCACGTACAAACCATTGTGCCAAATACACATAGTGTGATAATGTCTTAAATATACTCATGCCTTTAACCTTTAATCTCTAACCTATAAACTACTCACAACAACATGCACAATCATCAGTACCAAGCAGAAGAACGTGCATATATTTCGTGCCAACAGCCATCTATAGAGAAACCAATCGATGCCAGCCTTCTTGTATCCTTCCCAGTTGCCCATAGGGCCCATCCACCAGTGCGGTGTGTCGTTGCGTGGCAGACCGTAGGCAAAGAGTCGGGTAGAGTGGATAAGATAGATAGACATGGGCAGTGTAGCCAATGTGAGCAGATACCATGCGCTCCACCAGCCCATGGCAATACCCAATGCCAACATGGCGAATGGCATGAGCGCGAAGAATCCGATGAACACAATCATAAGTCTCTTGCCTCTCGCCTCATCGCCTTTTCGCTTTTTCGCCTCAAATAGTAGTCGCGCAAAAGTCATCTTGCCCAATTCGGCATCTGCGTTCACCTCCATCACCGAATGGACATACACGATATTGGTCACCATGCAGCCAATGCCTACGCTCATACAGAGCATCTGCCATGAGAAGGGATGTCCCGTCAATGCTGTCTGTACGCCCAACATAAGTACGGGACCAAACATAATGCCAACGACCAACTCACCCAAACCGTGATAGCCTAACTCCAAGGGCTTGCCTGCGTAGTTGATGCCCAGAAATAGTCCAATCGCTGCATAGATGATGATGCCTATAGCGGCTTGCCAGCCATGCAACAGCCATTGTGCTACAAACGCAATGGCTCCCATTGCGGCTGCGAACGCGAAGAAGCATACGGTTGCCCAACCCAATTGGCTGATGGTGGCTTTGCCTTCACCCTCGCCCAGGTAGTGGCACTTCTCCATACGTGCGCGCACGCTCGCACTGCTTATGTCAGCGCGTGTGCGTGAGTCGTGTTTGTAGTCGAAATAGTCATCAGCAAGGTTCATGCCCAAGTGCACAGCGCAGACGCCCAACAACACGGGGAAGGCGAGCCACCATGTGAAACCCTCTTGACCAATACATAATATGATGGCAGTCAAACAAGGCAATGCCGACTGCGGAAGTGATACGCTTCGCGAATTTTGTATCCAAAAACCAATTTTAGACATAGTGAAAGTAGAATTTATAATTCTTGCTGCAAAGGTACAACTTTTTTGGAAAATGTGCAAGATATTTTTGATAAGATTTGCATATATGCGAAAAAAATAGTACTTTTGCAGCCAAATGGCACGGTTATTGTGCTTAGTTATGTGATAACAATAATTATTAATGATTAAAATTTGAGCAATATGAAAAAGTATATTTGTGATGTATGCGGATGGGAGTATGATCCTGCCGTAGGTGTAGAGGAAGCAGGTGTCGCTCCTGGAACCGCTTGGGAAGATGTTCCTGCAGATTTCGTTTGTCCACTCTGTAGTGTAGGAAAAGACGAGTTCTCTGAGGCGGAATAATGAAAATCCGCTTTGTTACATTAGGTTGTAAACTGAACTTTGCTGAGAGCAGTGCTCTCGGCAAAGTGCTTTTATCGCGTGGACACCAACGCGCTTCGCTCAGCGATGTGCCAGATGTATGTGTGGTCAATACGTGCAGCGTGACCGATGTCGCCGACCACAAAGACCGACAAGCCATCCATCAACTCCATCGCAAATATCCCAAGGCTATCATAGTGGTAACCGGTTGCTACGCCCAACTGCAACCCCAACAGATAAGCCAAATAGAAGGTGTGGACTATGTATTGGGACAGAATGAGAAATACGATATACCAGCCTTGGTAGAAGAGATTGAGCAGTTAAAGAATGGGTTGGGAGATGGTATGCCCGCCACAGAACGCTCGCATTGCGAACTACAGTTGCGAGGCGAGCCGATTCGCGTCTCTGCCATCCGAGAGGTGGACGAATTTCATGGTCTACACTCTGCCGACGACCGTACACGTTGCTTTATCAAAGTGCAAGACGGCTGCAACTACTTCTGCACCTATTGCACGATTCCTTACGCGCGCGGCAAATCGCGCAATCCGAAGATTTCAGCGGTGCTCGTCGATGCGCAACAAGCATTGGAACAAGGCGCGAAAGAACTGATTATCACAGGCGTAAATATAGGTGACTTTGGGCGCAGTACAGGCGAACGCTTTATTGACCTGCTCCGTGGTTTGGATCAACTGTCGGGCGACTACCGCGTTCGCATCTCATCGTGCGAACCGAACCTGCTAACGGATGAGATTATCGATTTTGTGGCTCACTCACAGCACTTTGCTCCTCATTTTCATATCCCTCTACAGTCCGGCAGTAATGAAGTGCTGGCGATCATGCAACGCCGCTACAGCCGCGAACTCTTTGCCGAGCGTATTCAGCACATCAAATCCGTGCTGCCACATGCCTTTATCGGCGTAGATTGCATGGTAGGCGTACGCGGCGAGACAGAAGATCGCTGGGAAGACTATCTGGCATTCGTGAAAGGATTGGACGTGAGCCAATTGCATGTTTTCACCTATTCGGAACGTGCTAATACTCGTATGCTAGATATGGACCTACATGTGGTTCCTAAAGCTGAAAGGCAACGTCGCAGCCAAATACTCCACGCCGTTTCTGATGAAAAAACACGTGCTTTTTATTCAAAACACGCAGGCACCACTCGCGTCGTATTATGGGAGTCGAAGAAAAACGGCGACCAGATGTCGGGCTTTACAGATAACTATATAAAGGTGTATGCCCCATACCAAAAAGAAAAAATTAATACCTTTGAAAATATTTTGCTATAAAAATTTGCACAATTCAAAATTTTGTAGTACTTTTGCAGCGCAAACGCTTGATGGCGCTTGAAATTCTATTGTTTTCTCACAAAGAAATATATTTACATTTTATATGCAATACGATATGCAGAAACTCGGGCGCATGACGCTCGACCAATTGATTGAAATCGCACAAACTTTCAATTTGAAAGTAAGTCGTGGTGCAAGTGAACAATCCGTTATTTATCAGATTCTAGATGCTCAAGCCGACAAACATGGTGCAGAAATGCAAGCGCGTGCCGAAGCCCGTGAGGAACGGCGTAAAGGTAAACGTGCTCGCATACAAAACGTTCCACAAAAAGTAAATACGGATAATCTGAAAGGAAATCGGGTACTAGCCACCGTGGGTAGCAAAGAGCAGACTCTGGGTCAAATAAAGGAAGAGCAAGCTAAACAACCTCAACCCAAACCCGTTATCTCAGCCGTCCAACCCTCGTTGTTCGAGAAAGCCGCTAGTGAATTAGAAAAGAAAAAGGAGGTCGTTGTTCCCTCAACGGAAGCAATAGCTGCCATCGAAACACCCGCAAAGAGTAAACGTGGCCGTAAGCCTAAAGCCTCTGCAGACCCTACGCCCGCAGAAAGCCCTACGCCATCGACTATCGCATCAGCCGAGGCTGCACCTGTGGAAGATGCACCCAAAAGCAAGAAACGCGGACGCCCTAAAAAAACTGAACAAGCAACGAAAGCAACAACCCCACCGACCGACACACCCAACGTGGAAGAAACGACGGTGGCGCAAGAACCCGCTGTAGTAGAGCCTGCGAAAGAGGAGAAAGCCATCAACCATACCCCTAGCCGCAAGAACGAAACCAAAGAGGAACGTCAAGCCCGCGTGAATGCAAGAATCGCACAAATCACCCAGCAGATAGCTAAGCGCGAAGAACAAATAGCCAATGGCGAAGATATAACACCTATCGCAGTAGAAAAAACGCAAAATAAACCAACAACGAGCGCAGAGGACGATATCCTCAACAAAGGTGTAGAGGCTTTTGGCGATACGATAACAGCTATAGGCACCTTGGAGTGTGCACCAGATGGCTATGGCTTCTTGCGTAGCGCAGACTACAACTATATATCTTCACCCGACGATATCTACGTGTCGCAACAACAGATTCGTCAATACAGCTTGAAGACCGGTGATACCGTGGAGTGTACCATCCGACCACCACGTGATACGGATAAATACTTCCCAATGAAAGAAGTGATTCGCATCAATGGCATCGCCCCCGCACTAGCCAAAGAGCGTATCGCCTTTGAAAACCTGACACCTCTGTTCCCCGATGAGAAATTCAAACTATGCAAAGGTGATAAGAGTGACCCATTATCTGTACGTATCATCGATTTCTTTGCTCCAATCGGTAAAGGCCAACGCGGCCTGATAGTGGCTCAACCTAAAACAGGTAAGACCGTACTGCTCAAAGATATAGCCAATGCAATCGCAAAGAATCATCCTGAAGTGTATATGATAGTACTTCTCATAGATGAGCGCCCAGAAGAAGTGACCGATATGGCCCGCTCTGTCAATGCAGAAGTAATAGCCTCCACGTTTGATGAACCCGCAGAAAATCATGTTAAAGTAGCTAATATCGTGCACGAAAAAGCCAAACGATTGGTGGAATGTGGGCACGATGTGGTGATATTATTGGATAGCATCACACGTCTCGCACGTGCCTATAACACGGTAGCCCCTGCTAGCGGAAAAGTTCTTTCCGGCGGTGTGGAAGCCCAAGCATTGCACAAACCCAAACGCTTCTTTGGCGCCGCACGTAATATAGAGAATGGCGGCAGTCTGACCATTATCGCAACTGCCCTCACCGAAACCGGTAGTAAGATGGATGATGTGATATTCGAGGAGTTTAAAGGTACTGGTAACATGGAATTACAACTCGACCGAAAACTCAGTAACAAACGTATTTTCCCCGCCGTGGATATAGCCGCCTCCTCAACCCGCCGTGACGACCTACTGATACCAGGCGATGTGCTGAGCCGTATGTGGGCAATCCGAAAGGAACTGACCGACATGAATAGCGTGGAAGCTATGGAAAAACTGAAGACATACATGGAACGAACCAACGATAATGATGAGTTCCTGTTGTCGGTAACGGGAATGAGGTAGGGTTAGGGTTTTAAGCCTACCCCCGTCCCCTCCCTAAGAGCACCCCATGACGCAGGCGTCATCGGGGACCCCGCTAAGGGAAGGGAGTTTGTTTAGGGGTTAGGGTTTAAGGAATTAAGGTTTAGGGTTTAAGGAATTAAGGTTTAGGGTTTAAGGTTTAAGGTTTAGGGTTTAAGGGAAAGGATATGCGGATAGTAATAATAAATGGTCCGAACTTAAATCTGCTAGGCAGACGAGAGATTAATATCTACGGCACAAAATCCATGGAACAAGTGCTAGTGGATATCCAACGACTATATCCACATGTGCACTTTGAATACCAACAATCAAATCACGAAGGCCTGCTCATCGACTGGATACAACAATATGGACTACTAAATACACAGACAACAGGAATAGTGCTGAATGCAGGAGGATATACCCATACTAGCGTTGCGCTGCGCGATGCAGTAGCGTGCAGCAGAGTGCCTGTAGTGGAAGTGCATATATCAGATATCACAACTAGAGAACCCTTTAGACGCATGAGCCTGCTGACCGATGTGTGCAGCTACGCCGTGATAGGGCAGGGAACAGATGGCTATCAACAAGCCGTGGAGTGGATTATCAACACTAATCGGCAAACGAAAAGCAACGAATGACAAAAGCATTATACCAAATACGTTTATTGGGATTAGTTGTGTTATTATTAAAGGCAATGCCGTTAAAAGCACAACATAATCCGTATGTGGATGATAAACTCGTGCATTTTGGCTTCTCGCTAGGCATTGACATCCTATCTTATGGCGTAGAGGAAGCAGATAGTTTGTTGCAAATGGAGCGCCACGGCACTATATATCATGCCCGTACTTCCACTCCCGGTATGGGCTTTGCCGTTGGCTTTATAGCAGATTTGCGGCTAGCACGCTATCTCAACCTGCGCTTTTGTCCAGGTATGCACTTCGGCGAACGCACGATAACGTATAAGAATGATAAAATACCAGAAAGTGAAATCAAAGGCTTGGTCGGCACGAATAATAGACCCTCGGTATTGTGCTTGCCCATAGATATTCCATTGTACTTGAAGTGGTCGTCAGAGCGTGAAGTGAACTGGCGCCCGTATGTGACCGCCGGTGGTGGCGTGAGCTTTGATTTAGGCAGAAGCAAAGATAAAGTCCTGTTGCAAAAGACAATGGATTATTTTGTAGAAGTCGGCATGGGTTGTGATTTGTATTTCCCTTGGTTTAAACTCGCTCCTGAGATTCGTTACCGCATAGGCTTTAATAATATGCTAACACCTACCTGCGATAGCCAAAAAGAGGAATGGCCTTTGTCGGCAGAAGATTATTTCTACACCGATGCCTTATCACGCCTCACTAATCAACAGATTTCTTTAATCTTTAACTTTGAATAATGCGTACATTATCCGTTATATGGTCATCGTGGCTATTATATATAGTATTGTCCTTAGGAGTACTATGTATGGGAATCACTTCGTGTCAACCAGATGACATTCAGTTGAATACTGCCGAGGCACAATTAAAATTCTCGCACGATTCTTTACTCTTTGATACGGTGTTTACAGCCATGGGGTCGTCCACCAAACGCATGATGGTGTACAATCCGCAT
This sequence comes from Paludibacteraceae bacterium, assembly GCA_045579895.1. Lineage (GTDB taxonomy): Bacteria > Bacteroidota > Bacteroidia > Bacteroidales > Paludibacteraceae > Colicola. The sequence goes on along the minus strand of JAZNMT010000063.1, from coordinate 21,307 downwards.
AGAAATGCTCTGCAAATAGAGCGCGTTGAATTGAAAAATGGAAAATCATTTTTCATCAATCTAGATGGCGAGAACCAAATAGAAAATATGCGCGATATTACGTTGAATGGCGGAGATAGCCTCTTCCTGTTTGTGAGGGCGGACATTGATCCTATGCAATCGGATAATCCAGTATTAGTGGAAGATACACTCGTGTTCTATGTGAATCAAAAAGCCCAAAATATATACCTGCAAGCGTATGGTCAAAATGTGACAATTATTCGTGATAAAGATAAATTTATCCAAATGAATGATCTGGTCTTATCCAATACCAAACCTTATCTAATCTATGATACGTTGGTAGTGGCAGGCAACCTAACAATTGAACCAGGTGTAACGCTGTACATGCATACGGGAGCAATGATATATGTATATGGAAATGTAACAGCCCAAGGAACCCTAGAAAATCCCATCGTTATTCGCGGAGATCGAACGGATATGCTCTTCGATTCGGTGCCATATAGCGCAGCTTCTGGTCAGTGGGAGGGAATATATCTAATTCATCTAGAGGATTGGGATACACCCGCCTATGACCTGGATTATGTGGATATACTATCAGGCTCAATAGGCATATATGCCTTGTCGGATAATCCCGCAGAACGTCCGAGGATGTCGCTGAAGAATGCTCGGATTCATAATCACTCAAAGTATGGTCTAGTCTTACAAAATGTAGATGCCACGGTGGTGAATACAGAAATTAGCAACTGCGCATCGTATTGCATCTATTTGGCCGGAGGTACCCACGATTTTATCCACAATACCATAGCATCCTATTATGGTTTCCCATACACCACGATTAATATCCATAATAATATGTTAGCCGAGGACGTAGCAGCCGTGTATATCAATCATTTAAGCAAGAATAAGGCTCCTACCATCTCTTCATTCTATAACTGCATCATTACAGGCGCCAGGAAAAATAATGTAATGCTGGCCACACCATTGCCAGAATACTATGAAGGCACTTTTGTAGGCAATTATCTTCGTGCAGACTCCTTGTCCAGTAGTTTTGCACAGCAAAATCGTTATGCTAGTGATTCAGATTCGGTGGTGTTCCGCAATGTGTATTATCTGTCAAGGGAATATCAATATTATGATTTTCAATTGGATTCTTTATCTCCCGCCCGTGCTCTAGCCGATTCTACAATCGCACAGCAATATCCATATGATCGCTTGGGAATCCGCAGAAAATCACTACCTGATGCGGGATGCTATGAATATGCTCCCTAAAGAGAAGGGAAAAATAAATTAATCAAAATGCAGAAATGAGAGTAATGTGGATGCTAATAGGGTGCATGTTGTTGAGTACCCATGTACAAGCGAATGACTTCAAAAAACGATTTGAAGAATTTCGCACGTACCAACAGGTGAGTTTTGATAGTACTCGCTCGGAACAACAGAAGGCTTATGATGAGTTTCGCCGTCAGCAAAATGCACAATATGTGGCACAATTGCGAGAGAACTGGCAAGAATATCCACTATCGGATGTTTTGCAGCCAATCGAAAAAAATAGCATCATGCCCACAGATTATCGCCAAACAATAGTGACTTCTACTGCGGGTGAAATAGAGGAAAATACTCCATTAATTACTAATACTAGCATACTATATCTGCCTGAAAAGACTCCTCAACCGCAACCTATGGTTCCTATACAACCAAAGCCACAGGAGGAAGAAGTAGTGAGCATTGCACTTTATGGTACATTGATATCTATTGCTTTCCCTAAAGATGCAGACCTGCATTTGAGAGGAGTAGATGAATACAATATCTCCAAATTATGGGAACAAATTGCGGATACAATAGTGCCCAATAAATTCGATAATACACTGGCCTCATGCCTCAGTAAACGTAGGCACATGAATCTATGCGATTGGGCGTATCTACAAATGGTAAAAGCTATATCAAATAGAAGATATGGCAACTCCAATGAAGCTACTATCTTTGCTGCCTATTTGATGGCACAATCCGGATATAAGATTCGACTAGCCTATACTGATACAAGGATATATCTGCTGATTGCTAGTCAGCATGAAATCTATGGTATGAGCCGCTATAAGGTGGAAAATGAATGGTATTATATGGTGGATGGATATGGTATATCATCTTGCTTTATCAGTAATGCCGGATTAAGAGAAGAACATAAGTTATCCTTGTTCATCTTTGATGAATTAAAAATAGATGCCGAACCCTCTGATATTGTGCATGCTACTTCTAGTCAAGGATGGTCATTGCCCATACAAGTAAATACAAATCTCATAGATTTCTACGATGGTTACCCAGCATGCAGAGTCTTCAACGGCGATGAGAGTAGCAAATGGCTGATTGCAGTGAATACCCCTCTGGATGCCGTAGCTAAACAAACATTATACCCACATATACTAGATTCTATACGTCACCTAACGCCGTGGGCTGCTACAGCTATGATATTGAATTGGGTACAAACTGCATTCCGATACGAATTAGATAATAATGTATGGGGAAATGATCGTGTCTTCTTTTCTGAAGAAACATTGTACTATCCGCGCTCGGACTGCGAAGATCGCGCTATATTATTCACTACGCTTGTTCGCGACATTCTGGGACTGGATGTGCTACTGCTATGTTATGAAAACCCATATCATGTGGCGACAGCTGTACATTTCCCCGTGGAAGAAGCATATGGAAAATATGTGATGCACGACGGCAAACGATATATGGTATGCGACCCAACCTTTGCAAATGCATCTATCGGCCAAGAAATGCCAGAGTACAAATACTCTCAAGCGCAGATTATCGTGCCGTAATTACTGCCTAACTCAACCAATCACTTCTATCCAAATTGCGATAGGAAATAGCTTCCATTAGGTGATTGGCAGCAATATTCTCAGCTCCTGCCAAGTCGGCTATAGTGCGTGATACTTTTAGAATACGATCGTATGCACGGGCTGATAGCCCCAATTTCTCCATCGAATAAGATAGTAATTTGTCGCCTTGTGCATCTAGTCTGCAGTATTCGCGGACTAATTTAGGTGTCATTTGGGCATTGCAATGAATTGGCGATTTGGCTGTTGCGTTATATGTAGCAAAACGCAGCAGCTGTATCTCTCGTGCACGTACCACACGCTCACGTATGGTAGAACTACTTTCAGTAGGTTGTTCTGCTTTTAGTAATGCATATGGCACAGGTTGTATATCACACTGTATATCAATGCGATCCAATAGCGGACCAGAAATTCGGCTCATGTAGCGATGTATTTGCGATGGCGTACAAGTACATGGATGAGAAGGGTTATTTTCACCATAATGCCCGCAAGGACATGGATTCATGGCAGCAACCAACATGAAAGCAGCAGGATATTCCACACTCAGTTTAGCACGGGTGATGCAAATATGTCTATCCTCTAGTGGCTGACGCATTACTTCTAAGGCACTTCGTTTGTACTCAGGTAGTTCATCCAGAAAGAGAACTCCATTATGTGCAAGGCTAATTTCACCAGGTTGTGGATTACTTCCTCCACCCACAAGCGCGACGTCCGTTATCGTATGATGCGGACTACGGAATGGGCGTTGAACAATCAATGCGCTAGTCATACCATTGCTCTCTTTGCGCCGCGCCATCATACCTGCAACCGAATAGATTTTGGTTGTCTCTAGTGCTTCATCCAATGTGAGTGGAGGCAGTATCGAGGATAGGCGCTTAGCCATCATACTTTTGCCTGCACCAGGAGGCCCTATCATCAGCATATTATGTCCGCCAGCTGCTGCTACTTCCATTGCGCGACGTACATTCTCTTGGCCGCGAACATCGGAAAAATCACAGTCAGCCGAAAAGGCATGCATACTAAACTCTGCACCGGTATTCACGCGCGTTGGCTCATATAGCTGCGTTCCATTAAGAAAACGAATGACATCTTGCAGATTGGATAACCCATATACTTCTATTTGCTCAACTACAGCTGCTTCACGTGCATTGTGTTCGGGCAATATGATACCCTTAAAACCTGCTTTGCGTGCTGCTAACGCGATAGGCAACACCCCTTGAATAGGTTGCAATGAGCCATCCAAAGATAACTCACCCATGATGAGATATTTTTCTAATCCTTCGGTTTTTACCTCTTCTTCAGCTGCTAATATACCAATGGCCAGCGGAAGATCGTATGATGCTCCTTCTTTCTTGATATCAGCAGGTGCCATGTTGATAGTTAGACTATGACGTGGTTTCTGGTATCCATTGACGGTGAGCGCAGCTACGATGCGTTCATGACTCTCTTTTACTGCATTATCAGGCAAGCCCACTAACGTGAACTCGTATCCAGGTATGGCATGTACTTCAATCGTGACAATCACAGCATCAATGCCTTGTGGAGCTGCTCCATAGCACTTTATCAACATGAAAATAGTTATTTAATGGATTGCTTTTCTGTTTTCTTTTTTGTTTTCTGCCCATTTCTTTCCTTCTTTTCTCCGCTCTTCTCCTTCTTATGCCAGTTAAAATCATGCTTAAAGACAAGACCTAATCCCTGCACTGTATTGGCTTGTCGCAGAGAATATTTATCAACGGTGTGAGTATACGCTTTCGCGCGGAGTTTTCCATTCTGGGTAAGTAAATATTCTATATCCAAGTCGCCGAAGAAAGGACGATTACTTAGATCGTTGTAGCGATAACCAAAATTACCATTGATAACTAACTGCTGGATAGGTTGTATTTGGAAATTAGCTTCGTACTCTTGGCTAGCTGTTTCGCCTTCGCCTTCTGTACGGAAATTAAATCCCATGGTAAACACGTCGGTTAGTTTGCTAAGCCATGCATTGATTTGACCCGTTATAGTTGAAGATAATAGTGAATACGTCTCGTTGAGACCAACGGACTGGGTATTTTGTAAGTAATCTGCAGTATAGAATCGATTGAAAACCAATAGATAAAGTACTTGTCGCATCAACATCTCTTCGGTATTGATGATTGAATTGACTTGGCTTTGTACTGACTCATCTGATTGTGGTAACTCAATCGCAAATTTCAAAACAGGATTGAACAATTGGTCTGTCATATCCAATACGCAATTCACAGGCACTGATGAGCGATTAGTAGCTACCTGTGAAAATTCGCTACCAAATAAATCGCGCAAAGAGGCTGTGGTGTGATAGCGTCCTCTAATGTTGACTGTGGGAGCCAGTGGATCACCATTCCATGTCAAATAACTGCCTTCTGCAATATCGAAGTTGCGGCGGACAATATTACCCAAAGAATAAGAAAAATCTCCAGATTGCAGCGTATAGGTACCTAGCATCTGTATGTCTTCAGTTGAGTCATCGTAGGTGAGTTTGATGTTACCTTCACCTCTACCACGAATGCCATCATCTCCCCCTAATTTGATATTAATTTCCGCAGTTGGAGTGGCTTCGATTTGCAAAGAGAGAAGTAGTTTTGTGAGACTAGGAATAGTGACAGAGGGGGGAGGGGTGTGATTATCTAATAAGTGCAATAGCGTAGTGTTGCGAATAGTATCTGCCTGAGTGAAATGAATAAACGATGAATTTGATGCCATAGAAGCTGTATTCACACTCAAGTAGAACTTAGACTTGGCTTCTGTGCGTGCATTCACGCTGATACGACACTCATTATCATCACCTTTGATATTGACGTTGCCGGTACCATACACTTTACCATAGAAGAGGGCTTGTGGATCGTATGGTAAGTTCATGGCTAACATATTATTAACTTGAGCGTTAAGGTCGTAGCGGAAATTCTGGAAATTGGTATGAGTGATAAGCCCATCAAACGTTCCTTGATGACCTTCAACATCGCGTACCCTAATACTAGGAATACGAATGGCAGTGGAATCCATAAAGATAGAATCACTAAAATAGAATGTCGAACCCAACTGAGGCACTGTCACTTGGACATCTTTTCCATACATTTTTGCAGTTACCCATGTAATATGATTTTGACCAAATACTTGTAGGTCGCCAAAAGCGCGGCCTTGTGGATTAGTGAAGAAATCGTGCGTCCAAAAGTCAATAAGATTAATGTTGGCACTGTCACAATGGATATCTAGTCCCCACCATTTATTAGCAGGAATTACTTTTCCACTCACTTCTGCCACGGTATGTTGTGTAGAATCAATAGCAACACCTTCGATTATGATGGTTTTATCATTACGATCTAAATAGGCCTTGGCTGTCACATCGCCTAGATAAGTTTTGTTGATTCCTGCATTTGTGACTTCAACTTCTGCTTCTACCATCGGCTGCGTAAATAAACCATACAATGTTGCCCAACCAGTCAAAGGGCCTTGTACAGATATAGCTTCACTAGCGGCTGTATAGCCCAGCAGGTATTGAATGTCAATATTCCGTAATGCTATTGTAATAGAATCTTCAGCCTGAGGAGAGGCTGTGCCATTGGCAGCAATAGATTGATAATCAGTACTAAGAGCGAAATTTTGAACATCAATTTTCTTTTCAGCTATAGTATATGCAATATCTGCTTCATTGATTGTCCACGCGGAATCATTTAGAATAATATTACTAGGATGTAGGTGTATGTCTAGAAAAGGTTGATTGGCAAATCGTCCAATGTGCGAAGATATATGAATAGTTCCTTCGTTGCGGACGCTATCGCTATTATCCAACTGAACAAGCACATCCAAACTATCTTGATAAGCATTGAGATTGATACGTGTTTTTACATCGCCAATCTTGGCGGCTGTTGGGTTGTCTTTTGGCAAGCGATTATACATATATACGGATGCATCCAAATAATCATCTGTATTGTTGATGGCAAGAGTGATATTCTCTATTTGGGCTCCACTTGTGGTTTTAAGCATAGGGACATGTGCTTGTAAATTAATCTGACGATCTTTCTCATGCACGAATCCCTTCACTATAGGGTAGGAGGGAAGGCTTATATTCAAATTTAAAACGTCACTAATCTCTTGTAAATTACGGAAATAGGCATAGAAATCCAAATTGTTTTGCAACTCATCTTTGCCTTTAGGAGCCTTAATGATAGCTGGAAAATAGGTGCTAAGTAGGTGTTGGAAGGTCTTTGGAATGGTTGTATATTGAAAATCTCCTAAGATACCTGCGGTTAGGTAATCCGATTGGATGGTCATCTGATGCGTTGGTTTATTATTCTTCCATTCGCTATCCACCTCGAACTTGAAGTCCTTCATGATTGCCTCTTTTTCTCCGTTGCGAAGTGTTAATGTATCTATAATCAAATAACCAACCAAGTTATCTAGCATTTGGCTCTTTTTTCCTGATGTAAACAAACTGATATTGGTATGTCCGCTGATAGCTAAATCGGGATACTGATTTATGAGATGAATAGCGTTGGGGCGCAAATTAGTAATTTGGGCAGTGATGTCCAAACGAGTATCATCTTCCGCCCAATCAGCAAGGCCTTTAATATCCAATGTGACGTTTTCATCGTCAATGTGCAATTGTCCACTGACTTCTTCTATGCCCATCGTACCATCAAAACGAATGTCTTGATAGGTATAACCACGATATTTAACATGCTGAATATTGGCATTGGCAATGCACTTGGTCAGTTGGTTAGATTGAATGTTACCATCTACGTGTGCCTGAACGGAAATGGTTTCTATGTCTTTGTTGTTGAGTAGTTTTCCTAATTGGAAATGGTTGGTAGAAACATTACCAAAAAAATCGAAATCTTGCAGTGTAGTATCTGTAGCCACATAGCCATTCACGTTTACTGCGCCTAAAGCAGTAGTAAAGGCACCATGTAAATTCAGTCGTTCTAATCTTCCATCAATTGCACCACGATAATGAATGTGCCCCAATTGAGTCATAGATTGTGGAAACTTGATGGAGATATTAGGCAGGTGCGAAAGCAGATCTTGTAACAAACTATAGGTGGCATATAGATCGTTACAATGTGCTTCTACGTATAGTGAATCTAGATTTGTAGGGCAATAAATAGCCACATCGCCATCAAAAAGGCGTTTCTCTTTGTATATCAGTAGTATCTCATCAACGAAAATAGAATCAAGTCCCCCATGTAACTTGGCATCAAATTCTGCATCTAGATAATCAATTTGTGCGCGGAGAGCTAGGTTTTGGATTTGGATATCCAACGAATCGCTACTAAGTATAGGTAAGGATAGGGATAAATCTAATTGGTTGATTAATAATTGATTATAGCGGAAGCGGAAACTTGATAATTGCAGTTCGTCTACATTTACTCGCAGAGGAAAAGTCTGCGCTTCTGGCCGCTGAATTATATCCAAAAGGAACTGACAATTTAGTGTAGAATCGTTGATTGATTGCAGATTGATATAGGGCTTATGCAAGGATACTGACGGCATATCCAGTCGCTCCTTTCGTAGTTGTAAGAGGTTGATTGAGATGTCCAATCTCTCTATAAATGCTAGCGTATCACTTTGTTGATCGCTGATATATAAACTATCAACGCTTAAGTGATTTAGTGGACGATAATGGAAATGTTTGATTTCAACATCTGCTTGAAGTGTTTTGGATAATTTGTCAGTTACAATACCAACTAAATAGGTTTGCACCTTGCTATGGTGCAAGAGCATCACACATCCTCCAAAGAGAAGTAGCAGGGAAACTACTACAATAGCAATAATAGCAAATAGTTTTTTTGCTGTTGTTCTTCTGGTTTTTGATTCTATATTCTTGGAACCGTTATCACCATCTATATGTGTGTTGTTTTGTTCTTGCATGCATTCTCAAAACGAATCGGTATCCATTATGTTGTACCTGTTACTTGTTTGTCGCAGAGGTAAATTTCTTGGACATGGCAAGGCGAAGACCAATATAGTTGATACTTTGGGTAGGTTGCCACTGGTATCGTGATGCTACTCGGCAACGCCATACATTGAAGTACCAACTTCCACCACGAACTACATTGTTAGACCCTTCGGAAGGCCCTTTAGGATTGATTTTGTTGGTACTATCGTAACTGCTGTACCAGTCTTGACACCATTCCCATACATTGCCACTCATATCGTAAAGTCCTAATTCATTTGCCTTCTTTTGTTTTACCAGATAGGTTCTACCATGGCTGTTTTCAGTGTACCATGCTACTTCATCTAAGTTATTACTACCTGCATATTTGTAGTTACGCGTTTTCTGACCACCGCGAGCGGCATATTCCCATTCTGCTTCTGTTGGCAGGCGGAAGACTTCACCTGTCAGTTTGTTGAGTTTCTTGATAAAGGCTTGGCAGTCCTTCCAACTTACGTTTTCAACTGGATTTTTTGGATCAACGAATGTACTTGGATTCTTGCCCATTACAGCTTCCCATAAAGCTTGTGTGACCTCTGTTTCGCCAATCAGGTAACTAGACAAAGAAACTGTATGAGGCGGCTTTTCATCTCTATCAGCATCTTCCTCCTGTTCTGGAGTCGCGCCCATAGTAAATGTACCGCCGTCTACATATACCATAGCGAAGGATACACCTTTCACGGTGAATGTCTTTGAACTAGGTTCCTCTACACTTTCAGCAGGAGTAGTAGTTGTCGTTGGAGTTGTCGCACGTGATGGAGTAGTTGTTGTACCTGTAGGAATGCTTGTTGTTCGAGATGACGCAGGAGTGGTCATAGTACGCGTAGGGGACGTTGTCGAGTGGTTTGATGAGTAAGCGGGGGTGGAGGCTGGACTATTAGTCTGTACCAAAGTATAACGATGCGATTGTTCACTACCCTCGTAAACAGTAATGGATTGATGGTAAGGCGAATAACCTTCTTTCTCTACACGCAACTGATGATTACCTATCAATAATTGGTCTAGAATCACTGGGGTCGTACCCATGTATTGGTTGTCAATATATACCTTTGCATCGGTCGGAGTACCTTTCAGTATCATCGAGCCTACGATTGGCAACGGGTCATTCAGCGATAGGGTGCGTTGTGCATCGCTGCTCGTGATATTGAGTAGGGTGAATGCTGAATGGTGATTAGGAGCACGTGTTTCTACTTCATGTTCACCATATTCCACTTCGCCAGTCCAATTGCCTTTGCCTAATTCTATACCATCCATAAGGATGCTTGCATAGGGCTTGGTTTCCAAAGTGATAAAGGTTGAATTCTCTTGTAGAACGGGGGACAAAGTCAAGGTCTCGCCATCTTTTATGCGAATCATAAAGGAGGATGTCTTGTACTTATCCTTCTGCAACTTAATCATATATGGACCTGATGTCAACTTTTGTGGAGTAAGTGGGATTGAACCCAAACGTTGAGTGAATCGCGTGAAAGTATTGGTCACATACACCAATGCTCCATTAGCATTGGTCGTACCATCAATAGTCAGATAGCCAAAGTTAGGTTGCAAGTTTACTATCAGTTCATTATGGTTGTCATCTAACGTTAGTATTGCTTCTTCGGTATGATATTCTGGAGCAGAAATACGATAGCGGTACGAACCATAACTTAGGATATCACTTGCTATACCATTTTCGGTGGTCCATAGTTGCCAATCACCATCTACTTCTACTTCTACGATAGCGTCTGAAGGTTCGACACGAATCTTGTAGAATTGGCGATTGGATTTGTTTGCTCCTAGCACAACGGTATCATGGACTACTACCACATTGGTTTGTGGTACGTGTATATCTAGTTCGTAGGTGTATTTGGATTTTAGATAGGGAATACTACCATAAGATGCATCATTAAAAACCACTTTGATTTTTTCAAAACGTGGATGGGAAATCTCAATGTTTTTTGCACCTTCTGCCATATAAATCCAGTAATCTTTGCCGATTTTCTTAGCTTCACCTATTTGGTAGTTGGCGTAGAAATCCAATTCTACGTCATCTTGTGTGTGCACCAATAAGATAGCTGCAGGAATACCCGAATTATCTTTTGGGGTATTGGTCTGAGTAGCATAAGGCTTAACGTCAGATACATTTTTGAGACTCTTTACGGAAATTCCGTCGGCTTGGGCATACGAGGTAGTGCCAAGCAGTAAAAATAGATAAAAAAGGAATATGTATTGCAATCTTTTCATACGTGCAGTTGGTACTTATTTTTTATAAGTATGTACATAGGTACATTCAATGCGCAAAGGTACGATTTTTTTTTGAATTATGCAAATATTTTATTAGAATTGTACATTTTTTTTCTAATAAATCTTTTTGTCGTATTTCTATTCTATTACTATCCTATTACTATCCTTGTTTGTCCTATCCTTTTCTTCTCTTAAATATTTCTGGTACATTTGTTATTGCACGCCTTTTTAATGAAGTATCTGCAAATTGTCGTTAAGCCACATTTATCGCACTTTGGATTGCGTGCTTGGCAGGTGTATCGTCCGTGTAATAGTAGCCAATGATGAGCTTTCGGGATGATAATTTCGGGAATATATTTGATGAGTTGTTGTTCGCTATCTAGTGGATTCTTTGCTTTGGTCGTCAGACCGATACGTTCTGCTACACGAAAAATATGTGTATCTACCGCCATGGTAGGCTGATTCCACCATACAGCAAGCACTACATTAGCAGTTTTTCTGCCTACGCCTGCTAGTGTTTGTAACTCCTCGCGGGTATTGGGAATGTTGCCTTTATATACTTCTACAACGCGTTGAGCCATCTGCACTAAATGCTCTGCTTTACTATTGGGGTAACTGACTGATTTGATATAGGATAATACCTCATCAATATGGCTCTTTGCCAAATCGTAGATGCTAGGAAAAGCCTTAAATAAGGCTGGAGTGACCATGTTTACTCGCTTATCAGTGCATTGAGCAGACAGCATGACTGCAACCAACAATTGATATTCATTCTCGAAGTACAATTCGCTTTCTGCTACAGGCATGTTGGCTTCAAACCATGCCAGTGCTTTATCATATCGTTCTTTGATTCGCATTGTGTTGGGGATTGGGAAACGGGAGCCCAGAGGTGGGACCCTTATTGCTCTTTGTATGTTTTGCTCAGGTACTGTAGTACTTGAGTGGCTTGCTTTTGGACATCTTCCGTCTCCGATGAAATGGGACTTTTCTTTAGCCTTAGCAACATAATTTGATATAGGAGTATCAGGCATGCTTCCACATCGCTCATCGTGGGTCTATCTGTCTTGGCCTTCAGCAAATTGAGCGCAGGCGTGAGGCGAATCATAGCAGCACGATAAGTTGCTTCCTCATCCAATAAATCATTGTGCAAGTCTTCTAATTCATCAAGGGCGTTTTTTGCCAATTGTAGGTGTCCGCTCTCAATAATATTCTCTTGGTGCATCATGTTGCTTAGGTCTTGCAACTCTTGGTTTGCTTCCGCTTGTTGTGGAAATGCGCGTAGGTAATCCTCTATCTGCCAAAGATATAGGATGTACTCAGCAATATTGTCTTTTTTCAAAATCATAATCTAATCTTCTAATAAATCGTCATCTTCATCTAACAAATAATCATAATCATCGGAGAAAAACTGTTCGATATCTCTTCTGTCTTTTTTTGTGGGGCGCCCTGTACCTTGGTCACGACCGCTTTGGGCTGCATAACGCGCCAATTCCAACAATTCTAATTGTTCTCTAGGCGTGATATCCTGCAAATATTCAGGCACCATCTTCGCCCCTAAGCGATTGCTTGCTAATTGCAAAATACGATACGTATAGGTGATTGGTCCTTTGCGAACGGTAAAAATATCCCCTACATGAAAAGCACGACTGGGTTTTACCTCTACACCGTTCATCTTGATACGACCGCACTTGCAGGCATCGGTGGCAATAGAGCGAGTCTTATAGATGCGCATTGCCCATAGATATTTATCTACTCGTATTTCCATTGGTCTCGACAGTTAATTGATTGGTAGTCAATCGGTAAATGTATTGTTGAATATATGCACGCAGATAGGTCAATAAAGGTTGTGTATCGATCGTTGTAGCGATATTATCTTGCAGGGTTGGGTCGTTTTGATAGTTATAGACTGCTCGCAGGGCTGCGCCATCGAATTGCACGAGTAGGCTATCCGAAAACAATTGATATACAGGGTGATTATAGCATATAGCCCACGGGTGTTTCTTCTCTTGCGTTAGAGCGTTCTCACCAAAAGCGAAATATGGCTTCGTATATCCTAAATATGCCAAAATCGAAGGCATAATATCCGTTTGACTCACAGCGCCTTGAGTATGCAAATAGCCCTGATTCCATCGGGGAGAATAGAAGGCAATAGGCACTTCGAATAGTCCTTTTGCGTTGGCATATTGAGGTAGGGAAACTTGGTTGGTGTGATCAGCTGTTAGTACAAACAGGGTGCTCTGATACCAATCCTGTTGTTGGGCATAGTGGAAGAACTTACGCAATGCATAGTCAGTATAACCTACACACTGATGGATAGGCATAGTCCCCTTTGGAAAAATGCCCTCGTATCGTTCTGGCACACGAAAAGGATGGTGGCTGGAGGCCGTAAAGACGGATGTCATAAAGGGTTGAGGCATGTCGCTCATCGTGCGAGCGTAATACTGCAGAAACTCTTCATCCCAAATAGCCCATGTACCATCAAAAGCCTCGATTCCATCATATTCGTTCATGCCATAATATCGCTCGAATCCAGCTGAACGCGCATATGCCTGAAAACCCATACTGCCGTTGGGTGCACCATGGAAAAAGGCAGTAGCATAGCCCTCTCTGAGCAATACGTCAGCCAAGGATGATATGGCATTCGTAGAGTAGGGAGTCACAATATACGGCTCTATCAGCATCGGAATAGATGATAGTACCGAAGGCATTGCATCAATCGATTTGCGCCCAGAGGCAAAGGAGTGGCTATAGGTCACGCTATGGGCCAATAACGAATCTAAGAAGGGGGTATAGCCTTTATACCCAGCTATATGCTGATTGTAAAATCCAATATATTCTTTGGAAAACGATTCTAAGATAATTACCACTACATTGGTGTTGCCTAATCGTTCGTTTTTTTCGATTTCATCGGTGTGAATAGGCGAGAAAATCTGCTCTGTCTGCTCATTACTGAAATAATGTGGGTGCTGGTAGGTGGTATTTTCCAACGATTTCATTAGAGAAAATGGTGTATTGAGCAGAATAGCTGTTTCCTGTGGTGTATTGGTGTATTGCAACGCATTGGATATGGTGATGGGCCGAGTGTATTTGCCAAAGCCACCGCGTATGCCAATCACTACGAAATAGATGGTTACTACCATCAATAGGCTTTCTATTACATAATATATCCACGCTTTAGGCGGAGTGATGGCTTGCCATTGTTTGCGTGTACAAAGAATAAACAAGGCGATGAGTGCCATTCCAAATAAGGTGACATACCAGTATTGCACCATGGATTGTTCGATGATACTGGCTATGTTTCCATCGTTTTGAAACTCTGTAAAAACGGTGCAAGTGGTGCGCCTATCCGTAAAACGAACGTACACAATGTCCATGCAATTGGTGATGAAACCAAGGACATTGGGGAGCCAGAACGACCATTTGGCAATGTTGATATAGGTGGCGTGATTGCGAATGGCAGTAGGCAGTGGCAATAGTACTAATAGCAGATATAGTGCATTGAGATAGAGCAGGGCAGTTAAATCGAACCGCATACCGCCAAACAGCATCTCCAATAAGTGGCTGGCAGACACGTTAGGGTACATGTCTATATTGACCCAATAGAAAAACAAGCGAGAGATGGTAAATAATACCATCACTAATAGCAGGTTGCATGCTGCTACTACCCATGGATGTTGCCAAAGTTGTTTCATCGTGATTGAGTATCTGGGGTGGGTGTTAGGAGGCGGAGGCTTTATTTTCCGTTGAACTGGTTCATGGTTCTATCCATACCTTGTAGGCAGAACGAAGGGATAATCTCGCTAATTAGTTTTAGACGGTCGGGTAGAGCTTTCTGCTCTTCATCGCTCCATTCGCCGAGTACGAAATGGCATTGTGCGCCTTTGTTGAAGTCGTTTCCGATGCCAAAACGCAAGCGCGCATAGTTCTGCGTACCAAGCACTTGCTGAATATGTCCTAAGCCATTGTGTCCGCCATTACTACCTTGCTTGCGCATGCGGATGCTGCCAAATGGCAGATTGAGATCATCTACCAGAATAAGCATATTATCGACAGGAATCTTTTCTTGTTGTAGCCAATAGCGTACAGCATTGCCACTTAGATTCATATAGGTAGATGGCTTGAGTAAAATGATTTCGGCGCTCTTAACACGACAGCGGGCTACAAAACCATAGCGTTTATCTTCCCACACCGCATTTTTGCTCTCTGCAAATGCATCCAATATCATAAAACCGATATTATGACGTGTATTAGCATACTCACTACCTATATTCCCTAATCCAACAATCAAGTATTTCATAACTTAATCTCTAAACACTAAATACCAAAACTATGCTGCGTTCTCTAAATCAATAAGAGTGGAAAAGAACTCTTTTCCACTCTTATGATTCTACCGCTCTTATGAGTGGCAAATATTATTTCTTTTTGCCTTTACTCTCTGCAGCTGCTGCTTGTTGGCTTGCACGTGTTGCTTTTACTTGAGCTACGCATGCGTCTGCTGGGTTCATCAGTTTCAGACCCTCTGCCATTTCTACTGCACCTACATACAACTTCTTGCCTAAACCGAGGTTGGTAACATCAATCTCAACGCGGTTAGGAATAAGGGTATAGATACCATTTACTTTCAGTTTCTTCATCTCCAATGACAACTTACCACCGGCTTTCACACCTTCTGCGTGACCAGTCAATTGTACTGGGATTGCTACGGTTACAGGTTTTTGTTCTGTTACCTCCAAGAAATCAATGTGGAACAACTCCTCACTTACTGGGTGGAATTGCAACTCCTTGATTACTGCCATCTTCTTTACATCACCGATGGTCAAAGCTACTGCCATTGTATCTGGTGTGTAGATGAGTTTGCGTACGTCATCAACGCTAACAGTGAAAGTTACATTCTCGCCATTGCCATAGAGGTTGCAAGGAACGAGGTTCTCTTTGCGGAAAGCTTTAGCAGCTTTTTTACCGTACTCGCTACGTGGAGTACCTGCCAATTCAAATGTTTTCATTTCTTTATTAAAGTGTTACTCAATAATAGGACAGAAATACCAGCCTTTATACTCTATATTGTAACTCGCTTGGCGAGCGTCCTATAAACTCTAAACTGCTGTTGGTGTGGCTGTCCGTATCCCATCACACGCATGAGATTTCTCTCAAAAAAAGCCCGACAAGCGGGCTTCTTTGTTGACCAACCTGGAATCGAACCAAGATTTTCAGAACCAAAATCTGACGTAATAGCCTTTATACCATTGGTCACCGTTGTACTTCCTTTCGAAAGCGGGTGCAAAGGTACTGCTTTTTTTTGATATGACCAAATTTTTCTGTGAAAAAGTGCAATTTTTCTGCATTTTTTCTGCTTTTTGTCTCAAAATTAGCCTTTACCTTTGCTTTTTATCTATCTCCAAACAGCCGCATTGCGGATTAACCATTAGCGGCTATGGGTTGTTTAATCTACTACTTCTACAAGATAGTAATTCTTCTTGCCCTTTTGGCAGAGCAGGTATTTGCTATTGAGTAGCATATCTGTGGTGATTACTTTTTGTGGGTCTGTGAATTTCTCTTTATTGATAGAAAAACCATTCGCCATAATCATTTTTCGAGCTTCCCCTTTGGATGGGAAGATTTTTGTTTTCTCAGCCAACAAATCAAGTGGTGGAATACCTGCTTCTATTTCTTCGCGGTGTATTTGGTATTTTTCTACGCCATCAAAGACTTGCAAGAATGTCTCCTCATCTAATTTGCTCAAGGCTTCGTGTGTAGCGTTGCCAAATAGAATGTTGCTAGCTTCTACAGCAGCTTCGTAATCTTCACGGCTATGTACCATTACAGTCACTTCTTCTGCCAAACGCTTTTGTAATGCGCGCATATGTGGTGCCTCTTCGTGTGCTGTAATAAGTGCATCAATGGTTTCTTTGTCGAGGCAGGTGAAGATGCGAATATAGCGTTTTGCATCATCGTCGCTCACGTTCAACCAGAATTGGTAGAAACGATATGGACTGGTGTATTTACGATCAAGCCATACATTGCCGCTCTCGGTCTTTCCGAATTTACCACCATCCGCTTTGGTAATGAGTGGGCAGGTCAGTGCATATGCTTCACCTCCACCCATTTTCTTGATAAGCTCAGTGCCTGTGGTGATATTTCCCCATTGATCGCTACCACCCATTTGCAGTTTGCAGTTTTTATGTTTGTTCAAATATACATAATCATATCCTTGTAATAGTTGATAAGTAAACTCTGTGAACGACATGCCTTGGCTATACTCGCCGTTGAAACGTTTTTTCACAGAGTCTTTTGCCATCATATAGTTAACGGTGATTAATTTTCCTACTTCTCGTGCGAAATCTAGGAAGGTATAGTTCTTCATCCAGTCGTAGTTATTCACTAGTTCTGCTGCATTTTCGCCTTCGCCGAAGTTGAGGAAACGTTCCAATTGCTTCTTGATACACTCTTGATTATGGCGTAGGGTAGGCTCGTCTAGCAGGTTACGCTCTGCGGATTTACCACTAGGGTCACCAATCATACCTGTAGCACCACCAATCAAGGCGATAGGCTTATGACCTGCATTTTGCAAGTGCTTGAGCATCATAATACCACAGAGGTGACCGATATGCAAACTATCCGCTGTTGGATCGATTCCTAGATAGGCGGCAGTAGGTTCTTTCAATAACTGTTCTTCTGTACCTGGCATCATGTCTTGCAACATACCACGCCAGCGCAATTCTTCTACAAAATTCTTCATTACTTGTTATTATAATAATATATAAGGTGTATATTTATAAATTCAATGTATTATTTAATACCTAATTTCTTACGGATATCTTTTGGGATAGCGTTCTTGTGAACCAGAACATCGTTGGTCTTGTATTGCATATATGCCTCAGATACGTACCAAATGCCTTTATACTCGCTCTTCTTGGTACCCCATGAGTTCTTCACCATATAGTAACGTTTGCCGTTTTGGTCTTTGGCTGTACCGAAGATTTGCATACCATGGTCGTCGGTGTTCTCCCAACTATCGTATGCGGCTTGGCGCATCTCTTGGGTGATAGTTTTCTCTGGAAGAGGTTTCTTGGTCAGTTCATCGCGTTTGTCAGTAGCGGAGAGTCCCAACCAACGAGCGGCATCGCTGCCTGTGAGGTCAGCTGCTTTCTCTTCTTCTGGCACTACGCCCAAGCCCTTGCGGGTGAAGCACATCTCGCTGACATCGGCACCCCATGCGAGGGTGTAACCATTAGCGAGTGCGTTGTCGATAATAGCCATCATCTCTTCCATTGGCACGTTGTACATTTGGTCCATACGCCAGTTGTCGGGTACTTCGAGTGCGAATGTGGTGTAGAATGGATGGTGGGTATAGCTGGTAATGCTGACATAGTCATCGGCATTCAAGCCCAACTCCTTAGCGAATTCTTGTGGAGTATATTCTTCTCCATTATAGGTGAAGGTCTCAGGACACTCGCCAAGATAGGTGTCATATACTGCGGTGAGGGCCTTTTTCCATACAGGGGTGAGTTTCTTGAGTCCACTGTTAGCTACTGCATCTACTACGCCACCTGCTACTGCGTCGAGTTCGGTATGAACAGGCAATGTATCAGCAGGAGTGCTACCATATTGAATACCAGGCATAACCTCTTGTGGTACAAGACCATAGTTTTTGAGACAGTAGATTACATCGTAGGCAGAGCCACCAGGAGCAAATTGTGCAGTACCATACATGCGTACTACATATTCTGCGCGGTCGAGCATGGTGTGGTGAACCACAAACATCTCGCTCAAGTCGTATTCGCCTTTGCCCATACGCAAGAGTTCGCTCTCGAGAAAACCGATGGTAGAGTAGCTCCAGCATGTTCCGCTGCGGTTTTGGTCTTTGACTGGAGTGATAGCAATGCTATCTACTGTGGTGAAGCGAAAACCCTCTGTGGAATCGCTTTTGACATCGTTAGAATCTTGTGCCAATATGCTCATGGTCATTGCGCTGAGCACAATAGAAAAGACGATCTTTTTCATAATAGATTATTTCTTGAAGATATTAAAAACGGATTGTAATAATGATGTTTTTTGCACAGATGCATCAGTATTTTCTACTGGGGTGTAATCTACAGCGTCATAGCTAGTTAGTGGATGGAAATTGGTATATATAGCAGGCGTACCACAGATAGTGATTGCTATAACTTTTTGACCAGTAACATCATAATCGAAATAGTATTGTGGATTGAGTAGCAAATCTGCACTATATTCTTTCAACACTTTAATGCGTGCCAATTCTTTCATCTCGTCAGCATTATTACTATGCAGTTCAGAGTAGGAATAGGTATGCTGAATCTTGTTACTTTTTGCTTCTACATCTGCTACTATGTTATAGTATATTTCAGCCTCTGCAGTAGGATTGAGTACTACCGCTTCTGATTTAGTGGCACTGCGATAGTTGACGTATGTAGCAGGGAAGGCAGTGATACTGAATGATCGAATGATTCCTCCTTGGTTATCGCATGTGTATCGTGGTTCTATCAGTAGGTCTGCGTTCTCTTGGCGAAGCAGTTTGTTTTCTGCCAATGCAAATGCTCTGTCTTCAGTGAGACCGGATAGTTCTTGGTTAGTCAGCGATATGGTTACTTTTTGTCCCACTTGCAGGTCGGCAATTGTCTTTAGGTTGCGTACTGGTACTACATCTACCATGTTTTGGGCTTTTGTTTTAGTGTCAGCAAAAGGAGCATCAATTACCTTCAATGGGCGGAATGATGTGATTTTTGCTGCGTAACCAAAAACGGATATACCTTGTAGTTGACCATCTAGATACGTAGTTTCAAATTGTGGAGCTACCATGATATCAGCCCCATTCAATGCTTTTGCGCTTACAGTTTGTTTTGCTCTATCCAGTGATAGTCCTGCAACTTCGAGAGCAGAGAGTTCGGCTGATACGCGAACGGGTGCTACCGACAGATTAGCTAAGGTTGGGGTGTAGCAAACAGTTTTGCCGAGAGATTCGATACGAGCGGATTGAAATTGTCCACTTACACTAGTTGTCAAACAACTGGTCATGCCAAAACTAATTGCGCCGAGCACGAAAGAAAATAATAATTTTTTCATATCTTTGTTTTTTAGTAATAAACTCTAAACTCTAAACAGTAGCGGAGCGTTCACTCAACACTAATCAGGGAACTCCATTAAATATGCCTTGATAAATTCATCAATATCTCCATCCATCACGGCATTCACGTTGCTTGTTTGGTAGTTGGTGCGGTGGTCTTTCACGCGGCGGTCGTCAAAGACGTAACTGCGGATTTGGCTGCCCCATTCGATTTTCTTCTTTCCTGCTTCTACTTTCGCTGCGGCTTGACGGCGTTTCTCGAGTTCGAGTTCGTAGAGTTGACTGCGCAAGTGGCGGAGGGCATTCTCGCGGTTCTTTGGCTGGTCACGTGTCTCGGTGTTCTCAATCACAATCTCATCGGGTTGGTTGGTGAGTGGGTTGATGAACTTATAGTGCAAGCGCACACCCGATTCCACTTTATTGACGTTCTGTCCACCTGCACCGGATGAACGGAAAGTATCCCAAGAGATACCAGCAGGATCGACGTGAATATCAATGGTGTCGTCGATGAGTGGCACCACAAACACCGATGCGAACGAGGTCATACGTTTGCCTTGCGCGTTGTATGGACTCACGCGCACAAGGCGGTGCACACCATTCTCGGACTTGAGGTAGCCGTATGCCATATCACCTTCGATATTGAAGGTAACGGTTTTGATACCAGCTTCGTCGCCTTCTTGCAGGTTGGCGATGGTCACTTTATAGTCGTGCTTCTCGCAATAGCGTTGGTAGAGACGCATGAGTTGTTCAGCCCAGTCTTGTGCCTCGGTGCCGCCTGCTCCAGAAACGATTTTCAGCACGGCAGGCATCTGGTCTTCTTCGTGCGAGAGCATGTTCTTCATTTCGAGGGCTTCCACCTCATGGAGAGCGTGAGCGTATGCGGCATCTACTTCTTCTTCGGTCACAAGTTCTTCTTTGCAGTAGTCGAAAGCGAGTTGCAGTTCTTCGGTAGCGGAGCGCACACCTTCGTAGCCCTCAATCCATGCTTTGATGCCTTTCACTTTGCGCATTTGCACTTCAGCAGCTTTGGCATCTTCCCAAAAACCAGGGTCTTGTGTGCGCAGTTCTTCTTCTTCGAGTTGCACACGTTTTTCATCAATCGCGAGGTATTGTTTGAGTTTCTCCGCGCGTTGTTGAATCTCTTTAAGTTGTTCTATAGTTATCATAAGTTTCTAATTTGCCAATTTGGGCGCAAAGGTACTAAAAATATTG
>JAZNMT010000062.1:0-22116 GCA_045579895.1 Paludibacteraceae bacterium | reverse complement strand
AATGATAGGCTTGATGCCATGTTCGAGCAATGTGAGGGCGGCGAAGAGTCCTGCTGGTCCTGCGCCGATGATAGCTGCGCTGTGCTTAGCATGGTGCACATCTTGGAAAACAGGTGCCTCGTACAGAGGAATAGGTGCATCCTTGGGCAAGGGGTTGCCTTGCTCATCGGTGAGCACGGTGAGGTGAACCTTGAGCGCACGCTGGCGAGCATCAATAGAACGCTTTACGACGCGGTAGCGTTGCTCCGCGTCGTAAGCTTTCTCTGGACTTAATATGAGAGTGTGCTGATTCAAGATTACTTCTTGAGCGCTTCCATGATTTTGTTTTCAATCTCTTCGGCGAGGTCGGGGTTGTCGCGGAGGACATTCTTGGCAGCATCACGACCCTGAGCGAGTTTGTTGCCATCGTAGCTATACCATGAGCCAGACTTGGTCAAGATACCGTACTCTACACCCATATCCACGAGTTCGCCTACGCGAGAGATACCCTCGTTGAACATGAGGTCGAACTCCGCTTTTTTGAATGGAGGTGCTACCTTGTTCTTGATGACCTTCACGCGCACTTGGTTACCGATAATCTCGTCGCCATCCTTGATAGCACTTGCCTTGCGGATGTCGAGGCGAACGGAAGCGTAGAACTTCAGCGCGTTACCACCCGTAGTAGTCTCTGGGTTGCCGAACATTACGCCGATCTTCTCGCGGAGTTGGTTGATGAAGATACAGGTGGTGTTGGTCTTATTGATAGTAGCGGTGAGTTTGCGGAGCGCTTGCGACATGAGTCGTGCTTGCAAGCCCACACGGTTGTCGCCCATGTCGCCTTCGATCTCGGCTTTGGGGGTGAGGGCCGCTACAGAGTCGATGACTACGAGGTCCACTGCTGCGCTGCGGATGAGTTCGTCAGCGATGTCGAGGGCTTGCTCGCCGCAGTCCGGTTGAGCGATGAGGAGGTTATCGGTGTCCACACCTAACTTCTCCGCATAGAAGCGGTCGAAAGCGTGCTCGGCGTCAATGATAGCAGCGATGCCGCCTTGCTTTTGCACCTCAGCCATAGCGTGGATAGCGAGGGTGGTCTTACCAGAAGACTCTGGACCGTAGATCTCTACTACGCGACCGCGAGGGTAGCCGCCTACGCCAAGCGCAATGTTCAAACCTACTGAACCTGAAGGGATTACAGGTACATCTTCTATCTTGTCGTCACCCAATTTCATGATGGCACCTTTGCCGAAATCTTTATCGATTTTTGCCATGGCCAGTTGCAAGGCCTTTAGTTTCTCTGGTGAGGGCATTTTCTTTTCTTCTGCCATAGTAGTATAAATGTTTTAAGGGTTAAAAGAGTTTTAAAAATTTTCAGGGCGCGTTATTGAACGCGGCTGCAAAGGTAGTGAAAATATATGATATAACAAAGTAAGATATGATATTTTTTACATAAAAATTCTTATCATAGTTGCATATTTGAGAAAAAAGCAGTATCTTTGCAAGCGAATTAGTAGCATACACGTTATGAAAGTATTACTTCTTTTCACAGGTGGAACCATCTCTATGGTTCGCGATGCAGAGACTGGTGCATTACATCCAGCTGATATGCAAACCTTCAAAACTTTTGTGCCTGAACTATTTGCAGGTGAAGTGCACGTGGATATGATTCCATTTGAGCCTCTTTTGGATTCCTCCGATTTGAATCCTGATAATTGGCGACAGATGGCGCACGTAGTGCAGGAAAACTATGATGCGTACGATGGTTTTGTAATTCTTCATGGTACAGATACAATGGCTTACTCAGCGTCAGCACTCAGTTTCATGCTAGATAATCTGTGCAAGCCTGTAGTCTTTACTGGAAGTCAATTACCCGTAGGCGTGTTGCGTAGTGATGCGAAAGAGAACTTACTAACAGCCATTGAAATAGCAGCTGCGTATGATAGCGAAGGTAGAGCTATCGTGCCTGAAGTGACGGTGTATATGGATGGTGAGTTATATCGTGGTAATCGTGCTACGAAGCGAAATGCAGAACATTTCTCTGCCTTCCACTCCTATAATTATCCAGCGCTTGCACGGGCAGGAGTACATATAACCTACAGTCGTGGATTGATACAACCCATGGGGAATATTGCGCGCGGTTTGCATGTGTATGAACATTTTGATACACGCGTAGCAATCTTGAAGTTGTTCCCTGGTATCACAGAGGAGGTCGTAAAAGCTGTTTTAGATATTCCTGATTTACGTGGTGTTGTGCTAGAAACTTTTGGTTCGGGTAATGCTCCTAGTCATGAATGGCTATACGAGCGCTTGCATTCTGCTGTTGAACGTGGTATAGTGATTGTTAATAAGACACAATGCAGTACGGGTTCTGTTAGCATGGGGCAATATGCTGTCAGTCTTAATTTGTTGAAGGCGGGTGTGATATCCGGTTACGATATCACCACTGAGGCATTGCTCACAAAGATGATGCACGTCTTGGGTGAGCATGGCGACGATTTAGTTAAGATGAAGAAGATGCTGTCTGTGTCGCTATGTGGCGAAATGACGGTAGATGATGGCGTTTAAGGTTTAACGTTTAAATGAAAGAAATATTATGAAAAATTTACAACCACAAGCATTATGGAATCATTTCCATAGCTTGACACAGATTCCCCGTCCATCGGGAAAGAAAGAAGAAGTATCTGCTTTCTTGGCAGATTTTGGTCGTTCACTTGGTTTGGAAACTATTGTAGATAGTATCGGCAATGTGATTATCCGCAAGCCCGCTAGTCCTGGTTATGAGAACCATCCTGGCGTGATTCTGCAAGGTCATATGGATATGGTGCCACAAAAAAACAATGACACCGTATTCGACTTCGAGAAAGATCCTATTCAAGCATACGTAGATGGCGAATGGGTGACAGCCAAAGGTACGACATTGGGCGCAGACAACGGCATCGGCGTAGCCGCTGCTATGGCAATTTTGGCGGATAAGAACGCGGTACACCCACCGTTGGAGATGTTGGTGACAGTAGATGAGGAAACAGGTATGTACGGTGCATTCGCATTGGAAGGTGGACTATTACAAGGAAAGACTTTGCTGAATCTAGATTCAGAAGCAGAGGGAGAATTGTATGTGGGCTGCGCAGGCGGTGTGGATACTACTGCTAAGTTTGCATACACGCCTGTAGAGGTAGAGGAAGGCGATGTGGCGGTGAAAGTAAGTATCACAGGTTGCAAGGGTGGTCACTCAGGCTGTGATATTCATTTGCAACGCGCCAATGCCAATAAGCTGCTGTTCCGTTTCTTGAAAGAGGCGGTTGCTAACTACGAGGCTCGCTTGGCTAGCGTGGAGGGCGGTAGCTTGCGCAATGCTATTCCACGTGAGGCATCTGCCGTAATTACCATACCCGCAGAAGGCTTGGATGAGATTATGGACTTGGTGGCCGAGTGCGAAGATCTGTTCGTAACTGAGTATGATGGTGTGGAAGATAATATCCACTTTGTTGCAGAGCAAGTGGATTGTCCAGCAACAGAGTTGCCAGAAGATGTACAAGACTTCTTGATTCATGCTGTTACCGCATGTCCTCATGGCGTATATCGCGTGATACCAGAGATGCCTGATGTGGTAGAAACTAGCAACAACCTAGCTATGTTGACTACCTCCGATAACTGCGTAACAGTATATTGTTTGACACGCTCTTCAGTAGAATCACGCAAAGAAGAGTTGCAAGAGATAATTCAATCTGTATTTGCTATGGCTGGTGCAGAAGTGGAGTTCTCTGGTTCATATCCAGGTTGGAAACCTAATTTGAAGAGTCATATTCTGGATGTGATGAAACATACTTATCAGACCAATTATGGCGTAGAGCCTCGTGTGATTATCATCCATGCAGGCTTGGAGTGCGGTATTATAGGCCGCAACTATCCTGGTATGGATATGATTTCGTTTGGCCCTACAATTAAATATCCTCACTCTCCTGATGAGCGTGTGAATATAGCTACTGTGGCTAAATTTTATGACTTCTTGCTAGCAACATTGAAGGCATTATAATTGTCAATAACTGACAATTGATAGTTTTTTATTACTCCCTGCACAATCTGGCACTGATTTTGTAGGGAGTGATTATATCTATATGAGAAATAAATGTTATATATTATATATTGTTCTCTTGCTATGTCAGCCCTTAGCAAGTCAGGATACTCACACATGGAGCAATTTACGTGTTGTGCGTGATTCGTTGCGTACTACGCTCCGCAATACTAGGCATACATATAACGTAGAAGTGCAGCAAATGCGTGATTCGGTTCGTTTAGAAGTGTTTGCCACGATAGACTCGTTGCCACATGAAATACGAATAGGATGGGGAGATATGCTATTTGAAAACTTGATATGGCACAATCAAATGCACCCTACAGTAGTAGCGCCGACCTATACCGATGTATATAAAGAGCATTATCGATATACGCAACATCTCTTTGTGGAGTATTTGTATAATCTTAGTTATTGGTATAGTATAGGTATCATGGTGGATTATTCTGGCGTGTTGTGGGATAATGTGGTACGAGATGGCAGTGGCAATGAAATCACTCGTGTAAGAAATCAGCAATTTCATAATATAGCTCTGATGCCCCTGGTACGTTGTGCTTATTTTCATTCGGAATATGTATCGTTGTATTCTGCATTAGGGTTAGGGTTGAATATCAATACTGGTACGGAAATAGATTACATGGGGCGTACAACAGCGTTGGCGCCTGTGGTGAATATATCGTTATTGGGCATGCGTGTGGGTAAAGGCAGATGGTACGGCTCAGTAGAAATAGGTGGAATGATTTCCCTGATGAGTAGCAACGAAGTATATATGTTAGGTTCACGCTTGTTTACTGCAAGTGTTGGTTGTAGGTTATAGGGTGCAAGGTGTAAAGGAAAGGACATGAAAAAGGTAGTATATATATTAGGTGCATTGGTGTTGCTGACAGGTTGTCAGTTGGGCGAATGGCATTATGTGGATTTTACCGACACTAGTTTGGTGAAGGATGGTATGTTTCGTGTTGTGTCTCAAAAAACAACCGACATGCAGCAGCTGGTGAATAATCCCGATCAGTTATTGATGTGGGGATTCTCTGCTATGGGAGATACAGCGGTGTGTCCATCCGGAATGACGCAGCCGCAACGCGCAACATCCACAACGGTAAATAATGTGGCTCAGCAGCTGTTAGACTTTAGCAAAATGAATACAGCCATAGAACTGAGTGGTATATATGAATCTATAGATTTGGATGGTAACCCCATTATGCTTTCTGGTAAAGTGATTTTACCCGCTAAGGGATCGATCAAGCGGTATATATTGGTATCTCATTATACTATAGCAAGTAATGCAGAAGCACCTAGTAACATCTTTTCGCTAGAAGGACTATTGGTAAAATTGGGGTATGCCTTGATTATCCCAGATTATTTGGGTTATGGTATCACGGCTGATCATATTCATCCCTATTTAGTGATGGACCTCACCGCTCGCAATGTGTTAGATATGTATCGAGCAGTCGTTCCATTTCTAGAAGCTGCAGGTTGTTCGCCAGAACATGATGATATATACCTAATGGGCTACTCGCAGGGGGGTGCTACTACGATGGCAGTCCAGCACTTGATAGAGCATCATAATGACACCCAAATTAAGATTCGTCGCGTATTTGTGGGGGGAGGCCCATATGATGTAAAAGCCACTTATGACCGCTTCGTGGAAACCAATATAGCCATGTATCCATGTGCAGTACCAATAATGATTCAAGGGATGGTAGTGGGGAATAAACTAGACCTGAAGATGGAAGATATGATGGCACCTTATATCTATGATCATCTAGATGAATGGGTAAATAGTAAACGCTATACTACAGGGCAAATTAATGATTTGCTTGGGACTAATGTGACAAGTAATCTATTGACGCCGCTAGGAATGAATAGAACGAGCCAAGAAGTGTCGGAACTGTACCAAGCGATGGTAGATAATTCTATTCTGACTTACTCCTGGACACCTAAAGCTCCCATCTTTATGATGCATTCTATTGATGACGATGTAGTGCCCTATGAGAATGCTACTCGCGCTAAGAACAAGTGGAAAGATGCTAATATACAATATAGCTTGGGACATTTTGGAGGCCATGTAGCTACATGTATGCGATTTATATATACTGTGCAAACCTTATTGATTAATGATGAGGCAGAAGAAAATGGTAACTATGATTTTTAAGGAGATATATAATAGGTTGATAGGCGATATGTTAATACTATGTTGTGTGTTGGCTATCTTGTGCATGGGACTATTTACTGCTTGCAACCCAACGGTAGAAGCGCATACTACTAATGTGACTATAGATATAGAAGTAGAGCAAGTCTCCGCAGGCTTTGCGCACGTGAAGTTCTCTACAACTAAAAAAGCTTTTTACTTGACAGGTATCCATCCCGTACGGGAAAATATTAATCCGCAGAAGGTGGCTAAGCAGTTTATGCTTCTGGCTTTGGATAGTGCCTATGTGGAGTATCTTTATTGGCGCAATCAACAGTTGCAGCAACTGACTCCTTTTGTAGCCGATTTTGCTTCTCATTCGTTGCAGTATGGTGATGCGCAACAGTTCTTTACATTGTTGCAACCCGCTACGGATTATTGGGTATATGCTTTTGTTGTAGATGCTAATGCTAATAAACCTACAGGCAAACTCTTCATTACTACTATTACGACTGATTCAGTGAGCCAGATGGCAGTCAACTTTGAATATCGCATTAAGGGTGATTGGGAATATGTATATCCTAAAGATTCAATGGGTGAAATCATCTCTAATATACCATGGGTGGGCGAGTTAGTAGATAGTATGGTAATGCGTGAACAGGGGTGGAACAGTCCACGAGAATATTTCTTATCCCGCTTTAAAGACGTGTATAGTGGTAGTTACGATCAGATTCTATATGGTATATATGCTCATGAAAACAATGTGTCAGATAATGGTACACCCGTCACAAAGTTTGAAATAGGTAGAACGTATTACAAAGGAATGGCCGTTCTGGATGCCCCTCTCACCCATCCTCTAGATACTAACGCATACGATGTATATCGTTTTACATGGTTAGGTGATACCACGGAGTATTATTTTACGCCTATAGATTGTAAGGGTGGTGAATGGTGATTTTGCTACCTATAAGTCTTTTTCAAGTGCAATAGCTTTTTCATAGCAATCGCGGCATAGTGGCTCATAGCTATCCGTTTCACCGAGCAATACCCGTTTGTCGCTGCTGACGGTACGGTGACTGATATATGCTAGATCTCCACAATGTACGCAAATAGCATGTGTCTTGTACACATCATCTGCAATAGCCATTAGGGCAGGCATTGGTCCGAAAGGTACTCCTTTGAAATCCATATCCAAGCCCGCACAGATGACACGAATACCGCGTCGAGCAAGCTCGTTGCAGACTTCAACGATGCCCATGTCAAAAAATTGTGCTTCATCTACTCCTACAACATCCACATCATTGGCTAGGAGCAGTATATTTTGACTGCTATCCACTGGAGTAGAAGGGATAGCATTGCGATCATGACTCACCACCTCTGCTTCGCTATAGCGCACGTCGATAGCGGGTTTGAAGATTTCTACTTTCAGTTTGGCAAACTGTGCACGTTTCATACGGCGAATGAGTTCCTCTGTCTTACCAGAGAACATACTACCGCAAACTACTTCTATACTGCCTCGACGCAAGCGAGGGCCTTTTGTATCTAATTCACTGAACATGGTTGAATATCTTGCACCATCATTTGGATGGTGGTAAAATGGTTGAATGTATTTTCGTTGAGTTCGTAGCAGATATCCACTGCGTTGCCGTTTTGGATATATTCTGCCATATCCGCACGTCCGAAAGCGATACCAGTGATAGCATTTACGCGGTCGGTTACATCCAATCGCAAATGCTCGCGCTCTTTA
Organism: Paludibacteraceae bacterium; assembly: GCA_045579895.1. GTDB lineage: Bacteria > Bacteroidota > Bacteroidia > Bacteroidales > Paludibacteraceae > Colicola. The sequence continues at coordinate 14,190 of JAZNMT010000062.1, read as the reverse complement.
CCCACAACACGCGTATCTCGATGATTAATTAATCGTCGAGATACAAAAAGTGGGCGCGGGTTACCAGGTCCGAAGGGTTCCAAGTAGCGCAATACATTGTAGAACGATTTGGTGATATCGCCTAATTGCAATTCGGCCTCAATATCCAATGTTGGTTGCAACTGATTTGGTTGTATGTGTGTAGCCACATATGCCTCAAAACGCTCGCGGAATCTTGGTAAGTTATTGATGTGCATACTAAGTCCAGCGGCGTATTTATGTCCGCCGAAGTTTGTGAGTAGGTCATTGCATGAATCAATAGCGGCATAGATATCAAATCCGCCAACCGATCGCGCGGAACCAGATATAATGCCATTTTCTCCTGCAGTTAGGACAATTGTAGGTCTGTAATATGTTTCAATCAAACGAGAAGCTACTATGCCTACTACTCCTTTATGCCAATGAGGAGCATAAACTATCGTAGAACGTCGATTGGCATATGTAGGATCATCCTGCAACTGCTGCAACGCCTCTTTTGTGGTCTCCGAATCGCAGTCGCGACGGTCTTCGTTGTGATGATTTACCTCTTCGGCTTGTTGGCGTGCAAAATGTGTATCATCAGTAAGTAGCAACTCTACTGCTGCACGCCCTGACTTCATACGACCACAAGCGTTGATGCGTGGACCAATCTTATAGACCAAGTCATTGATGGTTAATTTCTTTGCCTCTATTCCCGCTACAGCCATAATAGCTGATAACCCTATGAATGGTGAGGTATTGAGTTGCTTGATGCCAAAGTGCGCCAAAATGCGATTTTCGCCTGTGATAGGCACGATATCTGATGCAATGGACATGGCGAGTAGCTGTAATAGTGGTACGAGGTTGTCAAATGGCAAGCCGTATTGCAGGGTGTATGCTTGTGCGAGTTTGAAACCGACACCGCAACCCGAAAGGTCTTTGTAAGGGTAGGGGCAATCGCTTCGTTTCATGTTGAGCACAGCTACTGCATCAGGCAAGGTGTCGCCAGGCGTATGGTGATCGCAAACAATCACATCAATGCCCTTGCTATTGGCATAAGCAATCTTTTCCACCGCCTTGATACCGCAATCGAGTGTGATAATCAATTCGCACCCTTGCTCCGCAGCATAATCTATTCCCTGCTGCGAAACACCGTAACCCTCTGTATATCTGTCAGGAATGTAATAATCTATATTGGACGCCGTTCCGCCTATTGGGTATTGGATGCCCTCTGGGCTCTTGGATATTGGACCATTATCCATTAGCTCGCTTTGCGAGCGTCCCATAGCGGCTTCGCCGCGTCCTATACCCCCTAAGAATCGGTACATCAATGCTACTGCAGTCGTGCCATCCACATCGTAATCGCCATAGATAAGAATCTTCTCGCCTTGGGTGATGGCTTGGTGCAAACGTTCCACGGCTTTGTCCATATCCTTCATGAGGAAGGGGTCGTGCAGTTTGTCGAGTGACGGACGCACGAATGCACGTGCTTCGTCCGCCGTTTGTATGCCACGCACTACCAACATACGTGCCGCTGCAGAACTGATATTCAGTTCCTTCTCCAACTGCTGTTGCACCTCTTGCTCTACCGCAGTCAAATGGCGTATGTTCCAGTTATAATTCATTTTAATTCTTATTTCGCCTAACGACTCAAACGATTATCTCAAAACTATCCACATCTTTCCATAGTGGTAGCACCTCGCGGAAGTGGTGGAGTTTGGCAATATCGAAATCGGCAATCTTGGTGCCTTCTTCATCGTCTGCAAAAGACACAATCGGTTGCAAACGTGTATCATACGCCACTGAGTGACCATTATAGTGCAAGCCCATGCCGTCATCGCCTACGCAATTCACCGCCGCGATGTAGCATTGGTTTTCTGTAGCGCGAGCTGCGATAAGTGCATCCCAATACTGGATGCGGATATCGGGCCAGTTGGCTACTACAAGAATAATATCATAGTCGCTGCCCGACTGATTACGTGCCCAAGCGGGGAAACGCAAATCGTAGCAAACGAGCAACAGGAATTTCATACCCTTGTACTCGAAGATACAACGCTCTTGAGCAGGTTGGAAGAACAAATCCTCTCCGCCGTGGGCATACAAATGGCGTTTGTCTTGGATCTGCACCTCGCCATGTGGCTTAATCATAAAACCGCGGTTGCGGAGCTTCGCTGGAGTGTCGGGAATCAAGTGTCGGGAATCAGGCAAACAAATAAATGAGCTGACAATAGCCACACCACTCTTATCCGCTACCGCTTGCAAACGGCGGATAATTTCGCCATCCATCGTTTCTGCCAGTTCGGGATGATCTGTACAAAAACCTGTGGCAAACATCTCAGGCAATACCGCCACATCGGCTTTGCCAGCCAATGCAGCGATACGTTCTTCTGCAAGGCGGAGGTTAGTAGCCTTATCCGCCCATGCTATAGGATATTGTAGCAGTGCTACTCTCATTTCTTCTTCTCTGCTGTGGTAGCAGGTTTGCCGATAGCCTCGCGCATAGTGGTATCCGCTTGGATGTTCTGCATACGGTAGTAATCCATGATACCCAAATTACCATTGCGGAAAGCATCTGCCATAGCTTGTGGCACCAGTGCCTCAGCCTCAATCACCTTCGCACGTGCCTCTTGCGCCTTCGCCTTCATCTCTTGCTCGTTAGCAATAGCCATTGCACGACGCTCCTCTGCCTTCGCTTGAGCAATATTCTTATCCGCTTGCGCTTGGTCCATCTGCAATTGTGCACCAATGTTCTTACCTACATCAATATCCGCAATATCAATACTCAAAATCTCAAACGCCGTACCTGCATCGAGACCTTTGCTGAGCACGAGTTTAGAAATGCTATCTGGGTTCTCCAGCACCAGTTTGTGGCTCTCTGCCGAACCAATAGAAGAAACGATACCCTCGCCTACACGAGCCAATACAGTGTCTTCTCCAGCACCTCCGACCAATTGCTTGATATTTGCACGCACGGTCACACGCGCTTTGGCAATCAACTGGATACCATCCTTAGCCACCGCGGTTACAGGTGGGGTGTCAATCACGCGAGGGTTAACGGACATCTGCACTGCCTCGAACACATCACGGCCTGCGAGGTCAATAGCAGTAGCCATTTGGAATGAGAGTTGCATATTCGCTTTGCTTGCACTGACCAGTGCATGCACTACGCGCTCAATATGTCCACCAGCGAGGAAGTGCGCCTCCAGTCCGTCACGCTTCACATCGGTCAGGCCGGCTTTGTGCGCCTCAATAAGGCAATTCACAATACGTGTTGGTGGCACTTTACGGATACGCATCAAAAAGAGTTGCACCAACGATACATGTACGCCACTTACTACTGCATTGATCCACAGCATGAAAGGTACGTAGTAGAAGAAAATAATTACGAGGATGGCCAATATTGCCAAGCCAACGATTTGTAAAAGTCCGAGTTCCATATTGTTTTAGTTTAAAGATTATTATTGTTTAGTGGCCGCTGCGCTACTATTTAGTGTTGAGAGGCACGTTTTTTATTTTTGGAGTTCTTCCATGTGTTTGCCAGCGGATGGCATGTCCACTCCACCTTCAATTTTGGTGTCAAGTGCCATCTTATTCAGGGCTTTGCTCTTGACAAATACCCAAACAGCAATTCCGCAGAGTAGCACGCATGCAGCCAATGTTACATGTCCAGCCCAAGCCCAGAGGGCTACTAACTTGACATATGCAATCACTACCGCAGCTATCAGACTGGCTAAACCAAAGATACCAGCAATACCAAAACCAGGCAGGAGAAACATCTCTGCCAACAATAGTCCTATACCGAAAAGGACAAGAATGATAGTTAAAATAATATACATCGCCATAATAGTTTATTAATTTTTCGCAAAGGTACAATAATTTTTTGATGTATGCAAGTCTTTATTGTATTATCTACGAATTTTCTGGATAATTGTGCCCCGTTTATTTCTGATATATGCAAATAATTACGGATTTTACAGATTTTATAAGTTTGGCATGGTATTTGTGAATACATGTTTATCACACATTATTTTTTTATGTAATTATGGCAATGACAACTCACATACTTATCGCAGAAGACGATATTAATCTTAGCACTGTTTTAGCAGATTACCTACAAAGCAAAGGCTATGTGTCTGAAATAGTAAACAACGGACAAGAGGCCTGGGATATGCTATCGAAAAAACATTTCGATATATTGCTTACAGATATCAATATGCCCAAAATGAATGGTTGGCAACTTCTGAAGAATCTGCGTAATAGCAACAACTCAATACCTGTTATTGTAATAAGTGTCAAGAGCGACAGAGAAGATATAATCAAAGGGTATCAACTGGGATGTGATGACTATATGACCAAGCCTTATTCTATGGACATATTGATATGTAAGATAGAAGCTATATTGCGGCGTGTTAAGGCCGGTAGCTCATCCGATAAGATGCAGTTTGATTTGGCCGGTATTCCGTTTGATGCAGTTCGTCAGACTCTAGGTTCAAAACGTCTTAGCTCACGCGAAAATGAGCTACTGCTGATGCTTTGTCAAAATATGGGTCAGACCGTAGAACGCAATCGAATATTGATGAGTCTTTGGGGTAGCGATACCTACTTTAATTCGCGTTCTTTGAGTGTATATATCAATCACTTACGTAATTATTTAGGTAAAGAAGGCTCTGTGAAAATTCTTAGCGCACATGGTAAGGGGTACAAACTAGTAATTATGGGTGAGAATGTGTAAAAATAATAAAAAATATCGTCGAAAGAAAAGTTTGGCACGGTATTTGTTATTCATTAAGTAAACTAAAGTGTTTTTATCATAAGCAACGCAAAGCGCAAGTAATTGTGTTATTTAATAAATAGTGTTTTTCATAATGAAAAAAGAGTTCGATGGGATATCGCGCTCTTTTTTTTTGTTTCATAGTGGATGGTGATGTTATGTATCTCAAATGATTATTACAAAAAAATGATATAGTCCTTTGTCAAGTCGTAAATTTTTATTACCTTTGCAGCGTGAATACATAACAACCCACTAAAATCTTTTAGAATCATGCGACATATCTCTCCCTCTCTCCTAGCAGCCGACTTTGGCAATCTGCAACGTGAATGCGAAATGATAAATCGTAGTAGCGCTGAATATCTGCACATTGATGTGATGGATGGCGTGTTTGTTCCTAATATCTCTTTTGGTTTTCCGGTGATGAAAGCAGTAGCGAAGCATTGCACCAAGCCCTTGGATGTGCATTTGATGATTACAGAGCCAGAGAAATATGTGGAACGTTTCTGCAAGGCGGGTGCTTGGAGTGTTGGTTTTCATGTGGAAGCAACTGATAAGCCTATGGAAGCGATTCGTCTCATTCGTGAGCAGGGTGTGCGTACTTGTTTGACCATCAATCCTAAAACTGATATTCATGCCCTTGACCCCTATTTAGGAGAAGTGGATATGGTTCTGCTGATGTCGGTGGAAGCGGGTTATGGAGGTCAGTCGTTTATTCCAGAATCTGTTGATCGTTTGCGCTATCTGCGTGCGGCTATTGATGCACGCGGTTTGAACACATTGATTGAAGTGGATGGCGGTATCAATACTAAGAATGCTTCGCTCTTATGGGCTGCAGGTGCAGATATTCTGGTAGCAGGTAGTGCCGTATTCCAAGCTCCAGACCCAATAGCTACTATTGATGAGCTGAAGTTATGAGATGGATAGCAGCACATACATGGCTGCTCGCACTCATCCCGCTAATAGCAGGCATATTGCTATGCTATTATACAAATTTTCCGACCAACTTATTGGCAGACACCGCAGTTGATTATCTCAATCGTGATACCATATTGCGCTTGCATTTAGTTAGTGAAGGCGATGATCGCAGCAAAACTGTTCGCTATACAACTGCGGCAGAAGATGGTAGTCGCGTGTTTCTTTACCTTCAACGAGATAGTTTGTCGCAACCTCGTATGGGAGATATACTGCTGGTACAAACCACAGTACAACGCGGTGATACGATAGGGAACTTTGATTATGGAAAATATCTCCGTCTGCAAGGCATTGTAGGTACCGCATGGGCCAATAGACGGAACTGGCAAGTGATAGGTCATGAGCCTATTCGTGGTCTTCGTGCAAAGGCAGAACAATGCCAGCACTGGTTGCATCAACGGTATATACAGCTAGGTCTTCATGATCCTGAATTAGGTGTGTTATCAGCCCTTACGCTAGGCTACAGAGAAGAACTAGATGCGAAGGTGCAGCAGAGTTTCTCTACGGCAGGTGCTATGCATGTGCTAGCAGTGAGCGGATTACATACCGGTATCGTATGGAGCATCATAGTGGGGCTACTAACTTTGGGTGGCATAGCCAAACCATCTTATGACCAGCGATGTTGGCAAAGTGTACTGACAATGTTCACACTAGTGGCACTATGGATATATGCTTTTATAACAGGCCTAAGTCCGTCAGTCATGCGTAGTGCGCTAATGGTGACGGTAGTGGAACTAGGATGGTTGTTTAGGCGTTACTCGCTGAGCATCAATAGTTTGTCCGCGGCAGCCGTAATTATACTTCTCATCAATCCATTGGCGTTATGGAGCGTTAGTTTTCAGTTGAGTTTCGCCGCGGTAGCAGCTATCATTCTTGTAACACAAGGAATGCAGCGTCGGGTGATTATCCATGGTAGAATATGGCAATACATAGGTGGACTCCTGATTATGTCGTTGGCAGCGCAAATAGGGACATTGCCTTTGACGTTGCATTATTTCGGGCAGACAAGCAACTATTTTGCCATAACGAATCTTGTGGTTATCCCAGCCGCTTTCTTATTATTGCTTCTAGGGATAGGGTCACTGGCCATGTCGTGGTGTATCTTAGGCACATGGTTGGGGCAAGCGGCTCAGTGGTGTACGTATGGTTTGCGCGTGTTCGTGGAATGGATAGAACAACTGCCGTATGCGAGCACGCATATAGAGTTGAACTCGTTGGCAGTGATACTATGTTATGGCGCAATAGGAAGTGCCCTAATTATGCTGCGAGGTGATAAAGTGAAATGGTGGTGGCTCATAGGTGTAGTCGGTTGTCTAGCAGGAATTGTAATTACGAATAGCATAAAGGTAGTGTAATCACTAACTAATCACTAACTAATCACTAATTAATCACTAATAAATCACTAACTAAAGATAGCTAAATGATATGAGACAATATAGTTTGTTAGAGTTGTGCGATAGCATAGATGATGCATTGCATACGGAATTGGATGCATCGTACTGGGTTCGAGCAGAAATAGCGTCTTTGACAGAACGTGGACACTGCTATCTGGAACTCGTGGAAAAATCGAAAAATAATAGTATCGCAGCTAAAGTTCGTGCCACATGCTGGAATCATGTCTATCATCTGTTAGCAGCATATTTTACGAATGAAACAGGTCAGATTCTGGGTGTAGGCATGCAAGTGCTACTGCAGGTGGAGGTTAGTTTTCATGCTGTGTATGGTCTGAGCTTGAATGTTATAGGCATAGACCCTAGTTATACCCTTGGTGATTTGGCTCTACAACGCCAAGAAACTATTCGACGTCTGCAAGCGGATGGCGTGATGGATATGCAGAAAGCATTGACCATCCCCCTGCTTCCGCGTCGTATCGCTGTGATTTCGGCAATAGATGCTGCAGGCTATGGTGATTTCTGCCATCAATTGTCGAGTAACACAAGTGGGTTCCATTTTCGTATCCAACTCTATTCTGCTTTGATGCAGGGTGAGCAGTCAGCCGCTTCCATTATTCAGGCTCTAGCATCTATTGCCGCATCTGCAGAATCGTATGATGTGGTAGTTATCGTGCGTGGTGGCGGTGCAAGTACCGATTTACGCAATTTTGATGATTATGCGTTGGCTAGCCATTGTGCACAATTTCCGTTGCCTATCATTGCCGGAATAGGTCATATGCGTGATGTTAGCGTGGTGGATATGGTCGTGCACACCAGTGTGAAAACTCCCACCGCTGCCGCAGAATGGCTGATTAATGCTATGCAAACACAAGCCGACAGATTGGAGGCATTATCCCTGCGTATGCAACATGTAGCACAATGGACCATTCGTAAGCATCAAACTAAGCTAGATAATCTATTGCAGTCCATACGTTTTGCGATGCAAAGCAGATTACATCAACAACGTACGCAACTGGAGGTCATGGAGAAGACAATCGCCCTTCACTCGCCTGAGCGTATTTATCGGATGGGGTATAGTTTGGCAACCGTTGATGGCAAGATAATCAAAAGTATAAACGATGTGAAGAAAGGTGATGAACTGCTGACACATACTGCAGATGGCGTGATTAGGTCAGAGATTAAACGCTAAGTCGGAAAGGGATGAAAAGAAATAGCAAAATAATTTTTTTGTTGACACGCGAGCAATGGTTGGGCGTGGCAATATTGATAGTATTGGTGGGAGTGACGCTGTTTTGTTTGCATCGTTTTCAACCACGTCAAGATGAGAGTATTTCATCAGTCAACGACTCCATACTGTCTGATTTTGCTAGACATCAAGCACAGCAGGATAGTCTATGGAAAGTATCCATGAAAAAGAAATATCAGCGTGATACGATAGCTATACATATGCAACTATTTGATCCCAATACGGCTGATAGTAGTACTCTAGTACACCTCGGACTGAAGACTTGGCAGGTGAGTAACATGCTGAAATACAGAGCGAAAAATGGTCGCTATCGGAAAGCAGAAGATCTGAAGAAAGTATATGGCATGACGGATAGCATGTATCAATCGTTGTTGCCATACATCCAGATCGATACGTTGGCAGTGGCGCGCCATCGCGATAGCATTCGCAAAAGTTACTACGATACAGTAGTTGTAGATACGATACCTCGTTATGTCAGTCCGAAACGTGATACTCTGCTGAACCTGCGAACCGCAGATACAACCGAACTGAAGCTGATTCGCGGCATAGGAAGTTATCGAGCCCAGCAGATCGTTCGATATCGTGAGCAATTGGGCGGCTTTTCAAGTGTGGAGCAGTTACGAGAGATAAAAGCACTACAACCGCTGCTATCAGATAGCGTTGCAGCAGACAGCTTGCTAACACATTTCTGGTTGGATAGCGTGAAAATCAATCCGTTATATGTGAATGGGGCACGTGTAGAAGTGTTGCAACGGCATCCATATCTATCATTTACACAAGCTAAATCCATCTATGAATTGCGTCGCCGCAAAGTACACCTGGATAGCATTCAGCAATTGGAACAACTAGACTGTTTCACTGCCGAAGAGTTGCAGCGTTTACGTCCTTATTTGAGTTTCAAAAAACGGAAAAAATAGTCGTAATTTTACGATTTTGCCTCAAATGTTTGCATAATTGCATTTTTTGTAGTACCTTTGTCTGCCATTTTGGCAGTTCGATGATTTATTGGTATATATTTTACACCCTCATTAAACAAACATACAACTATGGAACAGCAAGAATTGCACAATATCAAACAGCGTTTTGGAATCATAGGAAACAGCCCATTGCTGAACCGCGATATAGAGGTGGCCGTTCAGGTTGCTCCTACTGACCTTAGCGTACTTATCACGGGAGAAAGTGGTGTGGGAAAAGAAAATTTTCCTAAGATTATTCATGCGTATTCTCTTCGTCGTCATAAAAAGGACTCGTATTTTGCAGTTAACTGTGGTGCTATCCCTAAAGGCACCTTGGAAAGCGAACTGTTCGGTCATGAGAAAGGCGCTTTTACTGATGCTCGAGCCGAACGTAAAGGTTATTTTGAGATTGCTGATGGCGGAACGTTGTTCCTAGATGAGGTAGGAGAATTACCTTTAGAAACTCAAGCGCAACTTTTGCGTGTACTCGAGTCAGGTGAGTTTATGCGTGTAGGCTCAAGCCAAATTCGTAAGACCGATGTTCGCGTAGTGGCAGCAACTAATTTAGATATGAAGCGCGCCATTTCCGCAGGACGCTTTCGCGAAGATTTATATTACCGCTTAAATACAGTAGAAATCAAAGTTCCAGCACTGCGTGATCGAGCAGAGGATATTCCACTTTTGTTCCGTAAGTTTGTAGTGGACTTCTGTCAACGATATAGCATGCCAACCATCCAATTGACTGATGATGCAACGCAAATGATAAAGTCATACTATTGGCAAGGCAATATTCGACAATTGAAGCATATTGCCGAACAAATATGCGCGGTGGAAAAGATACGCACGATTAGCAAAGACACCTTGCATAAGTATCTGCCAGAGAATGAGATGCACAAGGGTGTCGCTCTCCTAGGTGCACATACGCAAACGAATCATGACACTTTTATGAACGAGCGTGAGTTGCTCTATAAAGTGCTATTTGACATGAAACGCGAGATGACCGAAATGCGTCAGCAACTAAATGGTCTGCTAACTTCTTCGAGTAGCCCTCAGCATCGTGGTACAGAGGTGGTAGTTGCGCAACGTTCAGAATATGAGCAAGTTGAGGAAGTTGAAGAGGATGTGCATGCAACAATTCTTCCAGAAGAAGATACCCAAATTGTCGCAGTGGAGCCCGTTGTTAACACAATGGAAGATATAGAAAGAGAAAGTATACGTGCTGCCTTGCTGCGCAACAAGGGTAGCAGGAAAATGGCGGCTGCAGAGTTGCATATATCCGAACGTACACTATATCGCAAAATAAAAGAATACGAACTATGAGAACAAATTACAGTTTCATGAAAAAATATCATTATGTATGGCTTCTGGGTGTGTTGTTGTGCTGCAATGCTTGTACCATCAGTTATAAGTTTAATGGTGCTAGTATCGATTACTCAAAAGTAAAAACAATCTCCGTAGCCGACTTTACGAACAATGCTGCGCTAGTATATGCACCATTGGCAGTAAATTTGACTGATGGTATCAAAGACCTTTATCAGCGTCAAACTCGTCTGGAACAAGTCCGTCGTGGAGGTAATTTGGAATTAGAAGGCGAGATTACAGGCTATCAGCTTACGCCAATGGCGGTATCAGCCGATAGCTATGCTGCAGAAACAAAATTAACAATCACTGTGAAAGTGCGATTTACTAATAATATCGCTCCTGAAGAGAGTTTTGAAAAGACTTATTCCGCATACCAAACATTCGACTCATCACAGATGCTGACTGATGTGCAAGATGAACTTTGTAATACTATGATAACCGAAATAGCAGACCAAATATACAATGATACAGTAGCAAAATGGTAAAAAATTTGGTAGTATCAAAAAAAAGTTGTACCTTTGCAGGCTGAATGCGTAACATTGGAACATTAAAAACATTAAAACTATAATATTATGTACATTTTATTAACTATTTTGATTGTAATTGCAGCAGTATTGCTAATCTTGTTGGTCTTGGTTCAAAACAGCAAGGGCGGCGGCTTGGCTGCAGGCTTTTCAAGTGGCAACCAAGTGATGGGTGCTCCTAAAACTGCTGATTTCTTGGAGAAAGCAAGTTGGACTTTAGTAGGTGTTATTTTGGCTTTGAGCATTTTTGCGGTAGGCGTGAATAAAAGTCAAGATGAGGATGTAGAAGCAGGAAGTGCTATCACCGAACAAGTGCAAGAGGCTTTTGATGCAGAGCAAGCCGCTCAAGCAGTACCTGAGTTTGAGACAGAGGAAGTTGCTGAGTAATCACCAGTTGCGGCGAAAGATACCGCCTATTATACAGATGATTGTATAGAAGGGATAAAGTATCTCAAGCAACAAGGCAGTAAAGAGAGAGGCAGACGTGTCTCTCTTTTTTATTAAAGCATATTCAATAGGGAACTTCACGAGTAACACCAACGGACAAATTAGTTGCAACAAGTTGGCAATCAATATGATTGCTCCGCAGCAAAGAATATCTTTGTCGGTGTATTTGGGTGCTTTGCCTGCCCAACGCATGCGTTGACGGAAGAACGCGCTCCACGAGGTATGAGGGCGAACGATGGCGGTCAGTTCTTCGCTCTCGCTGACGGCAATCTTCAGCCCTCTTCGCTTAAACGACTCTAAGAGAAACATGTCATCGCCACTTGGTATATCGGGATGCAAATCGGGATAGGACTCCAACCATCTATCACGTTTGGCGATAAGGTTCGCTCCACTACACATCACCGCGTGCCCTCGTTTGGCAGTTTCTATGGTAAGTTGATGAATGGCAGCATACTCTGCTATCTGCAATCGCTCCAGTAGCGACGGCTTTTCCCTCTCCGACTCCATCTGCAAAGGCAAAATTAATAAATCCCAGCCTTTAACCTCTAAATTGTAGTCTAATAGGGCGTCCTCCAAACTGTGCAAGATGATATCGTCATCTTGCATCCACACATACTCTGTCTTTGCATCAGAGATAAGGCGATAAAGGGCATGTTTTTTGCCCTTCCCTTCATCGTTTATTCCTCGTCGTGGGATAATGATGGTTATATTAGTGTGTTTCAGTCTGCGATATTCCTCAATGAACTGCGGATAGGACTTGCTGATGCAAGCGGTATCATCCACTTCGTAGCCAGCAATCAACAATGCCATTGCCATGCGGTGGTCGTGGTCGGTGCGGTGCTCACGTACAGCGCGCAGACGGTCGGATTCTTTGATTGGTAACGATTCGGTGCCTGTAGCTTGTAACTCTATGCCCAAACGCTCGCAGGTGAGAGCGACAGCAGGGTAAAGGTCGGGGCAGCTTCCAAAATCCTGGATGAGGATTTTGGAACGGGACGCCGCTTGTGCGGCTATAGGACGCCCACTCAGTGGGCTATTGGGCGCTTCGCTATTGGCGGTAGGCGAAAGGATGATGCCTTCGGCGGTGTATTCTGTTTGTACGCCGAGGTGGGCGAAGATGTTAGCAACGACTTTGTCGCCTTGTAAGGAGTCGCGGAATAAGCCAGGGAGCGTGATCTCACCACCGTGAAGAGCAACATACTCGTACCAAAAGGCGGCAGAGGACCAGTCCTTTTCTAGTTCGTTCGCTATGCTCACTGTAGATCGCTGCGCTGTAGTTCGCTCGCTTTGCTCGCTGTAGTTCGCTCGTTTTACTCGCTGTAGGTAGTTCTCGATTATTTTGCGGGTGAGGGTAATGTAAGGGGAAGTGCTATTGGTTTGGACGTTTGCGCCGATGAGGAGTAAGGCGGAAATGAACTGTGTGGATTGGGGATTGTCAAGAGTAATTATCCTATGCTTATCCAATATACATCCCTTAATGCGCAAAGGTGGGAAGCCCTCTTCGCCCAAATACTCAATATCTGCCCCTATCTCACGCAAAGCATCTACTAACTGACCGATAGGGCGGTGACGCATACGCTTGACACCATCCAAGATGATGGTTTGTCCTTCTAATTGAGCACAATAAGCGGTGAGGAAGCGCATAGCGGTGCCGCAATTGCCGAGTTCGATACTCGAATAGGACGCCGCTTGCGCGGCTATAGGACGCCCTGACGGGCTATAAGACGGCGTTTCGCCTATGGGATGCTCGCTCTGCGAGCTATTGGATGCATTGTGTAGTGTGGTTAAGGCGTGGTGGAGGATCTGCACATCTTCGGGCAAAGTAGCGGAGACGGGCATAAGCTCGTCTCCGTGTATGGATTGCAAAATCAATAGGCGATTGGCAATGGATTTTGATATTGGCAATTCAATCTGCATCAATTGATGTCAGGCAAGAAAGAATAATCGCGAGAGTAGCGGAGGTGCTGCTCAATATAACCCTCGGTGTAGTCGAGAGTGACATCTGTGATATTGCCTTCTGCATCATAGTGCGCGGTGTAAACAGGGTTTACGAAGCCCTTGTATGGTGCGAGGTTGAGTTTCTCGTAACGCTCCAAAATCTCGCGGTGCAAGTCTTGATCCACTTTCACAGCGTATTCCTCTACCATTGCTTTGGCAGCAGGATAGTCGCCCTCAGAAGTAATGCGTTGAATCTCACGTAGCAACTCGCCATAGAGGCGGCGAACGCCCTCGTAATCATTGATTTGGAGGTAGTGTTTGCCATCGCGTTCGATAATCTCTACCTCTTTGTTTTGAGCGTTCTTATATACCCAAAGGGCAATCAACTGACGGTTGCGCATGTGCGATTCCTCGATGTCTTTGCCTGGCTCGATACGCACGAGCTGGGTCATGAGACCATTCATCATTTGTTGGTAGTAGAAGCCCTTGTATGCCTCTTCATCCTCCAACAAGCCGAGCTCTACCAACTTAGGGTCAGCCATATAGTAGAGACCGAGCAAGTCAGCACGTGCCTCCTCGATAG
>JAZNMT010000061.1:0-82718 GCA_045579895.1 Paludibacteraceae bacterium | reverse complement strand
CGCCTCTGTAGAGTCGGCACGTTGAATAACGATAGGGTATTCTGTTACGTTTGCCTCTGGATCTACCTCAACACCAGTCATATCTGGAGTTTGGAAATATACTGCTTGTGGGTTCTCTGGAGCATCTACTAGTGGCTCAGGGGTAAATGTTTGTTCGCAGGAAGAGAACAACACACCTACGGTTGCAACCGCTAAAAATATTTTATTAAGTTTCATAATCTGTTTCCTTTCTATTAATCAGTTACACCATCTGTAAGACCTGCACCGTCACCTTGCTCTGGCAACTCGCCACCTTCGTTTTGACTACAGCCGCGGTTGTTGGTCAACTCGCCTTGAACGAAACGGAGCAACATCCATGGATCACCATATTGTACGTTGAAGCGGTATGGCTCAGCTACGTTAGAGTTCTCATCGCCTGCGTGATAGCGAACGACGTTCTTCTTCAGACGCATGATGTCGGACATGGCAAAGCCTTCGCCCCACAACTCAATACGACGTTGCAACCATACTTCATCCTCGAAGGTCATGCAAGTTTGTTTCCATGCTGGGTCACGTTGATCCATCAGTTTCTTTAGGGCGGCCTCACCTGCGGCTGTATTGCCGGCCTTGTATGCTGCCTCTGCTTTGATGAGTAACATTTCTTCGGCACGCATCATACACCAGTCGCCATCGTTATATACGCCACCGCAACCAGATTTACCCATAAACTTCACATTGGTGTATTGTGGCATAGGTTGTTTAACGTCTGCGATAGTAGCGGCTGGAATATCTTTGCCTTCGTAGGTAATAGCGTTTGCTTCATCTACCCATTTCAAGCCCTCCAAGTATGGGCTGTAGAGGTTCTCATCCAACCACCAAGCACGACGAACGTCGGTCTCAGAGATCTTGTTCCAAAGCAAGTTGTTGATAGAACGATAGATACCTGCATATGCCACATAGCCGTTAGCGGAGAATGATGCCAACTGACTTGGCCATGTTGCCAAAGAGGCATAACCACTTGCTTCGGTTAACTCTTGTGGCAGTAGCAGTGCCCACATCCAGTTGTGGTCGCTGGCATTACAGAACATTGGATTAGCCTCTACTTCGCTCAATGTATATGGCTCATAACCTACTAATGCAGCATCTGCATCTTCGGCTGCCTCTTCCCACATCTCCATGTTCAAGTATGCGCGGGCACGCAAACCGTAAGCCACTTGTTGATCGATAATACCCTTATTCTCACGCTCATAGCCATTCAGGTCTTCAATAGCATCAGACAAATCTTCAAGGATACTTTCATAAAGCACTTCAAGAGTAACACGTGGATTGTTGCTGGCATCTTGACCAGGAATAATCATTGGCACTGACTCTTTGTCCTTGTTATCCACATAGTTGAATTGGAAATAAGGTGCCAAACTCAAATATGCAAATGCACGCAACGCTTTAGCTTGACCACGACTAGCCATCAGTTTTGCATTATCGGTGTCGTCTGGTACCATGGTAATTACCTCATTGGTAGCATAGATAAGCTTGTAGAACAAACCAAGACGCAATGTTGGGTTTGCATAAGCAGGGTTACGGTCTGACCATTCTTGTGCAACGGAGAACCAGTCATAACCGCTCACGATATTGGTCATGTCGGCTGAGTTGAGGTCTTGGCCTAATGCGCAAGCTACATAGCCGCAGTCGTCAGCACGGTTAGATGAACCAAAATAACCAAGAGGTTGTTTGATTACTTGATACATACCCGAAACTGCTGAGTTTACTCGTTCAGGATTAGCCTCTACAGTCGCTTGAATATAATCATCATCTTGTGTACCGCCTTCATAGTGGGTGGTCAGCATGTCATCACATGAAGCGAAGAGCACTGCACCCAATGCGATAGCTATATATTGATACTTTTTCATACGAGTACTTTTTATTATTAGGTTTAACATATTAGAATGAAATGCTGATACCGCCTGAGAATGTGCGTGTCAAGCTATATACAAAGTTACCTGTACTGGTAGATATACCTACACCATAGGACAATGCGTTTTGGCTTTGACGAGGATCAAATCCTTGGCGTGCACTGAAGAGGGCCAAGTTGTCGCCTTGGAAGAATACACGTGCTTTGCTAAGACCAATCTTCTTCATCCATTTGGTTGGTAGGGTATAACCAACGGTTACATTATTAAGACTCAAGTAGTTGCTTGATACCAACCAGCGTGAGCTTGTTTGTTGATCATAGCTGTCACTTGCGCAGAGACGAGGTACATCTGTCTGAGTGTTCTCTGGAGTCCATGCGTTGAGAATGTCAACAGACCATATATGACCAGCTTTGTCACCGGCGTGCATCATCTCTTGGTAGGTTCCGTCATATGCCATACCACCGAATTGATAGGCAAATTGTACGCCTAAATCAATACCATAAACGCTCAGGTTTGTTCCAAAACCACCATAGCATTTTACGGAAATATCGCCCAAATCACCTGCTAAATCTTGTGAGTAAGTAGCAGTTGTACCTTTTGAATGGTCTGCTGGATCAAGGTAGTAAAGTGCTTTACCTGTCTCCTCATCTACACCAGCATACTCTGGCATATAGGCTTGGCTGAGGGAACCGCCTTCTTTCAATATATAGGAAGAACCTGCATACCAACGAGTTCCATCTTCTTTGAGGTAAGAATCTGGTAAGCGAAGTACTTTGCCATCTACATAGGTAATGTTTCCATAAACACTCCATTCTACATTACGGGTACTTACAAGTACGGCTTCAATATCTACTTCTATACCTTGGTTTTGTACCTTACCTACGTTCATAGGCATACGCAATGAACCATAACCTGATGATGGTGGCATACTTACGTAGAATAGCATATCGGCGTTTTGACGGTTGAAGTATTCTACAGAACCGTTCAAACGATTACTGAAGAAACCAAAGTCAACACCTGCGTTTGCCATCATTTGGCTCTCCCATTTTAAATCTGGATTACCAAGTTGTGATAACACTTTAGAGAACTCACCAGTCTCTGAGTTATATGAGATATTGTACAAGTTGCGATGTACGTAGTAGTTACCCAATTGATCATTACCTTGCGTACCCCAGCTGGCTTTGAGTTTCAACTCATCTATCCATTCTGCATTTTCCAACCAACTTTCACGGTTAATCAACCATGCTGCACCTACTGAACCAAAGGCACCCCAACGATTCTCTTTTGCGAAACGAGAAGATGCATCGTAGCGGAAGGTACTTGTGAGGAAGTAGCGATCCATCAAATCATATTGCAATCGAGCAAATGCACCAGCTGTGCTATAGTTGTGTGTATATGATGATGTGTTAGCACTAGTAGGAGCTGTTCCATAGGCATTACCCAACTCTGCTACGAATGGGTTAAAGAGGTGGTCGTTGCTAGCAGAAAGAACTTGTGCCTTCAAATTGTATGCTTCCCAACCTGCAATAACCTCTATGTTGTGGAAATCAGCAAACTTGGTCTTATAACCAATAGTGTATTGTTGGTTAATAGCAAAGAAACGCTCTGCTGCCACTCCTACTGCACCTCCTACTGAAGTTGAACCATAGAATGGGTTGCTCAAACTATTGGTATAACGTCCCATATACTCTGGAGTAATGTTTGCGCTAATATTCAAACCTTCAACAGGGGTAATGGTAGCTGATAGTGAACCAGTGAAATAGTCGGAGACCTCTTTGTTGGTGTCAATGAGCAAGTTGATTGCATTATTACCTTGTGGAGCACTACCAGGACGAACAAAATTGGTGTTTGTACCTGAATCATATACCTGATAACCATTGCCGTCAACCTTAATATCGCCATCAGCATTACGTACATAGAATGGATAGATTGGTGCCATCGCGTTAGCTGCGTAGAATACGTTGCCAGTTGAGCCCCAGTCATCTTGGTTGCTTGGATTCTCGCTACTAGCATGAGCATATGTGGCTGAAGCACCTACTTTGAGCCATTTGTTAACTTTGCTATCAATCTTGGTGCGAGCAGTAAAACGCTCAAAGCCTGAACCGTTAATCAAACCTGGATCGTTCAAGTAACCAGCGGAGATGAAATAATTGGTTTGGTTATTGCCGCCAGAAATGTTAATGTTGTATTCTTGACGTAAATTACCAGTATTCAAAATCTCGTTCTCCCAATTATCAGGAGTATAGTAATAGGTACCATCGCTATAACCTAATTTAGCATTAGGATTAAGACGGAAATTAGTACCAATCAGTTTCTCTCCCTCAGGTACTGTATATACTTGGTATCCAACACCTGATTGTGTGAATAATGTAGCGTCTGCATAAGCGTATGACGCAGCTACAGATTGTCCGTTATAGAATTGGGAATTGTAGAGGGCTTTGTATGCTAACTCGTAGTGTGTACCAGGATCGTTAATAGTAGCGTAATTAGGTACACCACGTTGGCTATTACCCCATTTAGCATCTACGTTTACGGTCATTTTGCTATGGGAATTACCGCTCTTAGTGGTGATGAGTACAACGCCATTGGCACCACGAGCACCATAAATGGCAGTAGCACTTGCATCTTTAAGTACGGTCATAGATGCAATGTCATAGGATGAAATTAAATTGATGTTATTCACATCTACAGGCGCGCCATCTACTACGTAGAGTGGGGTTGTACCACCGCTCAAACTACCTACACCACGCACGCGGATGGTAGCTGCTGTACCAGGCTGACCTGAGCCATTAACTACTTGCACACCGGCCATCTTACCTTGCAATGCATTGGTTACATTGGCTGTGGCTGTTTGAGTTAGCTCCTCAGATTCAACAGCTTTCGCTGAACCTACGAACTGGGCGCGAGTAGTTGTTCCATAAGCCACTACCATCACCTCGTCCAATTGCGATGTGTTCTCGGATAACTCAACCAACATGCCGTCTTTCGCATCCGCAATCACAGTGGTCATGCCGATAAAGGAAACCATCAACTTCGCTCCAGGAGCGCATTCTACGGTAAAGTCGCCGTCAACACTTGTAATGGAACCTGTTGAGGTACCCTGAACTACAACAGATGCACCAATAATAGGCTCTCCTGTTGAGGCGTCAACTACTTTACCGTTTACTGTTTGGGTCTGTGCCCAAACACCGCTGATGCACGCTGTGCATACAGCTAGTAGAAGTAACAATCTCTTCATACTCTTGATAAATTTGTTAATAAATAGTTTATACAATGACATCGCTAATACGATGTCGGTTTTGTTGCAATTCTGCAATGTTGCAAGTGATTAAAACAACAATAGTGGCATAAAACAGGTCCGTTTTATGCTACATCTCATGTCTTTCCAGCACTAATACGCTGCAAAGGTACTGCTTTTTTTTGGAATATGCAAAAAAAACATAAAAGAAATTGCATATTTTTTCATACACCTATTTATATACACGCGTACGCGCGCGAAGAGAAACGGAGCGAATATTCATGGTGCAATAAACGGACGGGTTTATCGCTACATATATTGAACTCCCGATAGTGTTTTGTAGGCGAATCAATGATAGTTTGTAATGTTAATATATGCTTTTTGAAAAAAAAGCACTAAATATTTGCATATATGAGAAAAAAGTAGTATCTTTGCACGATTTTTTTCGTTAATTGGTTGAGTAGCACGTTTTTGTTACGCGTGTGCGGGATAAAAAGGCTTAAATATAGTTTATTAATTTATAAATATACAAACAAATGAAAAAGATTTTTACGCTTTTAGTTTTAGGCTTCATCAGTCTCGGGATGATGGCTGAGAAGCAGATTAGCGGTGTAGTCTTGGATGCGCAAGAGCAACCTGTGATAGGTGCTTCTGTCATGGTGAAAGGTACTTCTACGGGTACTATCACAGACTACGATGGCGAGTTCCTGTTGTCAGTAAAGGACGATGCTACTACTCTGGTAGTGAGCTTCGTGGGTATGAAAACACAAGAGGTGGCAATCAAGGAACGAATGATTATTGTTTTGCATGAGGCTACTGAAATGCTACAAGACGTTGTGGTAACGGGTTATGGTAACGTTTCTAAGGGTAGCTTCGCAGGTTCAGCACAAGCGGTTGATGCTGAGGTAATTGAAAAGAAAAGTCCTACTGAAATCACTAAGGCTTTGGCTGGTGAGGTAGCTGGTGTACAAGTAATCAATAGTTCTGGTCAACCTGGTACCAATGCTACATTGGTGATTCGTGGTGTTGGTTCTATCAATGGTAGTGCAACCCCTCTCTATGTAGTGGATGGTGTTACATATGATGGTGATATATCTTCTATTGATCCAGGTGATATCGCTTCTACTACTATCTTGAAGGATGCTACTGCTACTTCGCTCTACGGTTCACGTGGCGCCAATGGCGTTGTCGTGATTACTACTAAAAAGGGTAACTCTGGCGAAGAAGGTAAGATTGACGTAGATGTGAAGTATGGTGCTAACATGCGTCTGCTCCCGCTTTATGATGTAATCACAAGTCCTGAAGAGTATGTAACCATGTCGTGGATGAGTTTGTACAACTCTTTCCGCTTGCAGAATAATTTTGTGGACAAGATGTCTAACAAAAAAGATGCTGCTGCTAAAGCTAGCAAAGCCCTCTATGGTGCTGCTGGTCTTCCTCTTGGATATAACCTGTGGGATGCAAAAGGTGAGTATCTTATTCAAGATGGTCTCTTGGTATATGGATATGCTAACCCTACCTTTGATCCTACTATCAAACGTCGTCCTGGATATGAGAACCTAGAGTCTTGGGCGGATGAAATCTTCCGCGTGGGACAAAAGATGGAAGCTACGGCTAAATTCTCTGGCGGTACTGAGAAGGTGAATTACTTTACCAGCATCGGTTATCTTAAGGATGAAGGTTACTACCAAGCTTCTGACTTTAACCGTATCACCTTGCGTAGTAACTTGGACTTCAAACCTAAGAAATGGCTCAAGGGTAACTTGAATATCGCATATGCGTATAGCGATATGAATAAGCCAAACCAAGCTGGCGGTGGTGCTATGAATAATGGTTTCTACTACGTAAATGCTATACCTGCTATCTATCCTGTATTCTTGCGTGATGAGAATGGCAATACATTTATCGACCCACGTACTGGGTTGTTGGCCTACGACTATGGAGATGAACTCAACCGTCCTTTCGGTTTCGGAATCAACCCTGCTGGTGCATTGCTCTTGGATAAAGAGAAATATGTACAACATACCGTGAATGTACAAGGTGGTTTGGAATTCAAATTCCACAAAGATCTAAAACTGTTGGTGGACGCAGGTTTGCACTATAATAATAGCTTGGGATCTGAATTGACCAATAAGTATTATGGTGATGCTGCAGGTATTGGTCGTATCGCACAACAATCGTACAATACATTGACTTTCACTGCAAAAGAGTTGCTCGAGTATAATACTACTATCGATGACCACTCTATTCGTGCTATGGTTGGACATGAGAACTATCTTTTCCAACAAAGTTATGTATATGGATACAAAGCATATCTTGCTGATGGTGAGAGTCTTAGCTTGAGTAATGCTATCCAAACAAATACGGCAGCAGGTAACTCTGAACGCTATGCGTTGGATTCATATTTGGCTACTTTTACATATATGTATGCAGAGAAATATGGTATTACTGCTAACTACCGTGCTGATGGTTCTTCACGTTATGCGAAAGGACATCGATGGGGACATTTCGGATCTGTAGGTGCTTCATGGTCATTCACAAATGAGTCTTTCATGGAGCCTGCTTCGGAATGGTTGAAAGATGGTAAACTCCGTCTCAGCTGGGGTGTGCTAGGTAACCAAATCAATTCTTTGTACTCATATACAAATATGTACTATCTCTCGCCTGTTGTTGGACAAGTTGGTGCGGTGGAATCTTCTGTTGGTAATAGTGCTATTACATGGGAGCGCACTAATACTACCGACCTCGGCTTGGAATTCTCTGTAGGTAAGTACCTCGATGTTGAGTTGGACTACTTCTATAAGTTAACGGATAACCTCTTGTTCGCTCGTGCTGTCGCTCCTTCTTTGGGTTACTCATCTCTGCCAACCAATGACGCAAAAATGGTTAACCAAGGTGTTGAGTTTACATTCAAAGCACATGCAGTGGATACACGTAACGTAAAATTGGATATCCGTCTCAATGGTGCACATTATACAAACCTCATGACGCAAATGCCTTTGGACTACGTGGATGAAAATGGAAAAGAGATTCGTCAGAAAATGTCGGGCGCAATGTCTGTAGGACATTCTATGTATGATCACTATACATATGTATATGGTGGCGTGGATGAGCAAGGTAATGCACTCTATCAAGGTTATTACGATTCACGTGAAGCTGAAAAAGGGGCTGGATTTGGTGAACTGATTGGTAATAATGAGTACAACTATATCCCTTCTGTACACCAATGGATTCTTGAGCAAGAAGAAGCTGGCGTGGAAAATCCAGAGCAATACTTGCGCGATACATTGACGCCTGATATGGGATTGGCGGCTATGCAATATGTGGACAAATCTTACTTGCCTGATTTGGCGGGTGGTATTGGATTTGACTTAGATGTATATGGCGTCACACTCTCTGTGGCTTGCTCATATGCTATCGGTGGATATGGTTACGACTATACATATATGGCGTTGATGGCTAACGACCCTGTTGGTGGACACAACTGGCACACCGATATGAGAAACGCTTGGACTGAGCATAACACCAATACAAATATCCCTCGCTTGTCAAATGGTACCGGTGAGTATGATGGATATGCTAACCAAACTTCTACACGTTTCTTGACTAGCAACTCGTTCTTCTCACTCAACTCTATTCAAGTGGGATATAACTTCCCTAAGAAACTCATCGAGAAGATTAAACTCAATCGCTTGCACATCTATCTAAGTGCTGACAACTTGGCTATCGCTACTGCGCGTAAGGGATACAACCCTATGACTTCGTTCACGGGTTCATCTGATACGCACGCTTATAGCCCATTGTCAACATTCATTGGAGGTATTAAGCTATCATTCTAATGGGAATAAGATTTATAAACCTAATTAATATTTATTGATATGAAAACTAAAGTATATATTTCGACAATCATCGCAGCATTATTCTTTGTAAGTTGCGATTTGAATCAATTGCCTCAGGGTGATAACATCACTCAAGGACAATATGAGGAATTGGACGACGTTGTTGGAGCTACTGTAAGAGGTATTTATTCCTTGCTCTATAGCTATGGTGGTGAGCACGACCTCTTTGGACAACGTGCAATTGACCTCTATGGAGACTTATGCTGCGGTGATGTGGCTATGAACTCACAACGATATGGATGGTTTGTTAGGGATGAACAAGGACTCACATACCAACGTGCAAGTTATTTCTGGACATTCTATTATAACATTATACGTAACTGTAATAAGGGTATCAATGTGATTGATAAGTACGGACGACCAGAACTGAACTTCAACCCAGATTCAATTACGGATGAGCAATATCTTAATGGATACTACTATGCACAGTTGCTCACTATTCGTGGTTGGGCTTATGCTGCGTTGCAACGTAATTTCTGCAAAACACCTGAGGAGTTGAAAGCGTTGGGTACAGATATTTATACCGAATTGTCTATTCCTCTTTATTCGGAAGACGCTACAGCTGGAGATACCACTGTACTAGGTGCTCCTCGTTCTACTGCTGCTGATGTCTATGAGAAGGTGGAAGATGATTTGACTACAGCAATCCTTTACTTTGAAGCGTTCGGAGATGTGGTCGTTAACAATAAGTTAGAGGTGAGTGTAGATGTTGCTCGTATGTTATTGGCGTACTCTTATCTTAATAAGGGCGATAACGCTCAGGCATTGGCTGTAGCGGAAGACCTCATACAAACGACTAGCGCAACAATCATTCCTAACAATGAGGTGTTGACTACTGGATTTAACGACGTGAAATGTGATAGCTGGATTTGGGGACAAGATGTAACAATTGAGACTACTACATCTCTTGCTTCTTTCTTCGGCCAATGTGATATCTATTCGTATAGTTATGCATCCGCAGGCGACGTCAAGGGTATTGATGCTAACCTCTTGAAAGAGATCACGGCTCTCGGTTGGGATATTCGTGAGTTCTGGTGGGGCAATTACTATCGCTTGAATACACGTGATAACGAAATGTATCAATATGCACCTGATGGTAAGTTCTTTAGTGCTACTTCTGTACAATTGCAAGGTGACCGCGACTGGTTGAGCGACAATGTGCTTATGCGTATTGAAACTGCTTTTCTTATCGCAGCGGAAGCGGCTTGGCGTGACCAACAATATGCTACTGCTTTGGCACACTTAACACACATTACTGATCAACGTGTGAAAGAAGGTGCTGAAACGGCTTATGCTGATTACAAAAACAACCTCGCAGCTAATCAAGAGGCGTTGGGTGAAGCTATCCGCTATAACTGGCGTGTGGAACTCTGGGGTGAAGGATATGGCTTGCAAACTTTCCGCCGCTGGGGACAATCTGTCTCGTTGGGTGAGAATCACTTGCGTATGAATAAAAATATCGTGCCTTCTACTGACCGTGTCTTTACATTCACTATTCCTACTAGCGAGTTCTACTACAACCCATATATCCGTCCTACTACTGAAATGGCGGTAATAAATAAATAATTGAATTATTTGTACACAAACAACTGATAAGTTTAATTGTAAAATTTTTAAGTTATGAAAAAGAGTTTATTTTTCGCGTTCTTCGCGTGCGCAGCTCTCGCATTCGTAGGCTGTGAGCCAACTCCAGATCCAATTCAATGGGCTATCGCGCTTGATCCTGCTGAGGTTACTTTGGAGAATGGACAAACTGTAAAGTTGACTGCAGTGGTTACTCCTGCTGACCAACAAGCACCTGCTATTACTTGGACATCTGATAACCCAGAGGTAGCTACTGTTAACGCTTCTGGTATTGTTGAGGCTGTTGGATTTGGTACTGCTACTATTACTGCTACATTGGCTGTAGAGGGTGTGCAACCTGCTACATGCGCAGTAAATGTAACAAATGATGCTGCACTCAATAACTTCGCTTTGGGTGGTTATGGCCTCTTCGGCACCCCAAGCATGATTGCTGGTACCGATACCGTTCTTGAGCTTTCTGATGGAGCGTATGACTGCCAATTGGGTTACATCTCTCTTTATGTTTGGGATAAAGACGTTGTATTCGTTAATGGTTCTGGCTTCTCTGGATCAGGTCTCTTCCTTATGGTTGATATGCCTGTATGGTGGATTACATCTGGCCCATACGAGGGATACTATGTAAGTAACAGCAATGGTTTCTATGTAGATACTTTGGTTAATGACATCGATCCTTATGTGGCTGAGGCTGGTCAATTGCTCGACCTCCAAATGTACGGTGATGGCTGGAAAGGCTTGTACTTTGGTGAAACACAGGAAGAACTTATGAATGGCCGTTACCTCTATGAGGATTCTCACAAGGGTGCTCAACTCATCGAAATGAGCGAAGGTCAATTATATATCTACAAATATGCTAACGTAAGCTTCGCTAACCTCTATGAGGATGAGGAGACTGAAGAGATTCGTTATAGCCTTAAACTCGAGTGGTACGATTACGTGAACCCAGATCGTTGGTTTGGTTTGGCTTGCACCACTGAGTTGAATGAAGAGGGTAACCTCGTAGTTGCTTCTTTCGTTGAGCCATATGACTTGCGCGTTATTCACAAAGAGTACTCTAATATCCCTGTGGAGGATGAGGAGGAGCCTGCTGAAGCACGTGCTTTGAAACCAATGAAGAAGAATCTTTACGTTGGACAAAATCCTGTATCTTTCGCTAAGGATACCAAGGTTATGTACAAAAAGTAATTTGAAATTGTACAAATAATATGGAGTGAGTTTCAGTTTTGAGACTCACTCTTTTTTTATGCCTAAAACTCTTCTACTTAAAACGTATCAATAACCTGCCTATACTTATCTTTAACTTATCGGTAAACCATTAAAAATTGAGCGAAAATTTGCAAGAATCAAAAAAAAATACTATCTTTGCACGAATTTTAGTATAAACTGCATAAATGGACTTTATAAATATGAAAAAGATTCTGCTTCCTGCGTTATTTAGTGTACTGTCAATAACCCTTTGGGCAGTGCCTGCTTCTCCTAATCCATTCCAGATTACTCAGCCAGATGGCTCTACTTTGATGGTGAAATTAGTAGGAGATGAATATCATGCATATTATACAACTGAGGATGGAATACCATTACGTCGTGCCGAGAATGGCTTCCTGGTAGAAGATTTTTCTATTGTTGAACAATCTAAACACATTGCGACTGCCCGTCGTAATGCTGCAATTAGACCTAAAGAAAATGCGAAGGGATTTCCTCTAACGGGGCAGCCCAAGAGTCTGGTGCTCTTAGTGGGATTTAAAGACCAACCATTTACTGAAACGCAAGAGAATTTCGATAAATTGCTCAATGAATCAGGCTATGCTTATAATGGAGCTACGGGTTCGTGTCGAGATTATTTCATTGATGCATCAGATAGTGTTTTTCAACCTCACTTTGATGTCTTTGGACCTTTTGACCTAGACAGAAATGTCGCATATTACGGAGGAGAAGAGGGTAATTCACATGATAGAGACCCATATCAAATGATTGCGGATGCTTGTCAAGTGGCGGCGGAGAATGGAGTGAATTTCGCAGATTATGATCTGGATAATGATAATGTCTTAGATAATGTCTTTGTATATTATGCAGGACATAACCAAGCTGAAGGTGCAGACGCAAATACTATTTGGCCACACCAATCGAACATCTCATGGAAGGGAATTAGAATAGATGGTAAATTGTTGGCTACTTATGCATGTACTTCTGAATATTCTGGAAGTACTGGAAAAAGAAGAGCTAGTATTGGTACGTTTTGCCATGAGTTTGGACATGTTTTAGGGTTGCCTGATTTATACGATACGGACTATAAGTACTATACGGTAGCCACTTGGTCTATCATGTGTAGTGGTAGTTATAATAATAGAGGTAACACACCTCCTACATATAGTTCGTATGAGCGATTCTTTCTGGGATGGCTTCAACCACAACAACTTGAAACACAAGGACAATATACTTTATCTCCTTTACAGACTAGCAATCAGGCCTTTCTGATTGCAGCAGAAAAGCATAACCTTATTGGAAATATGCCATCGCCTAACGAGTTCTTCATGCTAGAATATAGACCACGAGAAGGATGGGACATCTATAATCCAGGGGAGGGTATGCTGGTTTGGCATATTGACTATTCGGCATCGGCATGGGCTAATAATACACCTAATAATGGACCAAATATCATGCGCATACACCTTGAGGAGGCAAATGGTATTTATTGGAATCAAAGAACAAATGGAGAAGGGGGAAAAGCTTCGGATCCATATCCTGGTTCACAAAATGTTACTACATTTATACCTAAATTACACGACGGTACAATTCTATCCGATCAAAATATCTTTGAGATTTCTAACAATGGAGATTGGATTAGTTTTATCTATCAGAGCTTAGGAAATGTTAAACTAACTGCTGATAAATCAGAAGTAATCCTTACAACCACAGTGTCTGATAGTAAAAAAATTGTAGATTGGACACCGCAATCCATAAACGTATCTGCACAAGAACTGAATATGGATACCATCACTTTCAGCACGAAAGGGAACTTTTATGTCGCTGTGGCAGAAGAAGCTCCCGCTCGAAGCAGCAAGGAATGGAAAAAAGTAATAGAATATAAGGTGGGAGACAGCTCTATTGATTCTTTAAAGGTTTGGATAAGTTTTGTTCCTACAAAGCAGAATTGTGATGAAATTAAAAATACATTGAGTATTAATACATTGGGGGCATCAACTTCCATTGCGCTTATCGGATATGCACCTCGACCTACATATATCACTACACCTCAGGTCATGCCTATTACCAATGTATCTCCATATTCATTCCGGGCATCATGGAAACCTGTAGAGGATGCGGTGTTGTATTATGTTACATTATTCCAAATGACCGATGGAGAATCCTCTTTTACACAGGATTTTGAAGACTTTAATGATCCAGATGCTGTGTTAGATGCTGGGTGGCAATCAAATGTCAACCGAACAACGACATCGGCAAAAGCGGATGGTACAAAAGCACTTTCTATGAAAAATACGGGAGAGTACGTGATATCAGAAGAATATCTGGTACCTGTTAAAAGAGTGTCGTTTTGGGTGAATGCATTTGCATCTACTATAACGGAAGTGGGATATGTTAATTTAGAAGCATGGAATGGCGACGCATGGATTAGTAAAGCAGATTGGAGTACGCAAATTCTTGCAACAACTAAAAAGAAATATCTTACTTTTAATTTTGATGAAGCCGATAATTACACGAAATTCCGTATTACGTATGTTGATAATGGAGGAAATGGAGTGGCATTAGATGCTTTTGAGGCTGTTTGCACAAAGAATATCTCTCTTTTATTTCACGGAAAGGATTTAGCTATTGATGCGTTTGATACCGATGTAGAGTGCACATATGAGTTTACTGAACTATCACCTAACACAACATATTACTTCGGTTTGAGAAGTACAGATATCACGAAGGGATGTGAAGAGCATATCTCACCTATGTCGCCACTACTAGAAGTCATGACTAAGGCTGCATCGGATAATTCTGGCAAAAATGAAAATATATTACCGATTGCCATTGATGCTACTAATTATGAGGTACCAACTCCTGTAGTTTACTTGTCTGAACCTCATGCGGGTGACTTGTTAAACATATATAATGTAACAGGTGCACTAGTGTATTCTTATGCCGTGCAAGAGGGAGTCTCAGAGTATGTTATTCCTACAGATAAACTTCAAAAACATTGTATTTATTTTATCAAGCATATTGTAAATGGCAAGATGAAACGCAAACAAGGATGGGCGAAGTTCATATACTAGATTACATAAAAAACGCTAGATATTATATCCTAACAAACAACGCGACTCCGTCTGGGTCGCGTTGCTTGTTTATTACGGCGTCTCGTTTTTGAATTGTCCGAGTAGATATATCGTTAAAACTCCGCGGAAAGTGCAAAAAAAACGTGTTTCCGCGGAGTTTGTGTGTGTTTAGTCATATTGTAGCGTATATATCTTTTCGGGGGCGAAGACTTCGTTGGCTACGTCTTGCAGTTGGGTGGAGGTGATGGTTTGTACGCGAGCGAAAGTTTCTTGCCATGCAGGGGCATGGTGGTGATAAAGCATCTGCTTGGCCATCGCTAAAGCGTTATTCTCTTGATTTTCTGCCGCAATAGCCATCTGACCTTCTAACTGCCGCAAAGCACGTTGCATTTGAGAGGAGGTCAGCGTAGTGTCGCGCAATTGCTTGAGTTCTTTATGACAGAGCTCAAGGCATTGGTCCTTATGCTGTGGCTCGCATGCTAGGTAGATATTCCAATAGCCCGTATCGCTAAGCGGAACAGCTTGAGAATCTATATTATACACCAATCCGTATTTCTCACGCAGACTTAGATACAATCGACTGGACATACTGCCGCCACCGAGGATATTGTTGAGCAGGTACATAGTCAGTTGCTTGGGATGCCCAATAGGGTAGGCGTATGAACCCAACATAATATGTGTTTGATGGGTGTGACGGCGGTAAGTGCGAGAGAGGCCCACATCCGTCCTCTCTCTAAATGGAGGTGTAAGAGCTTCCTCACATGAGGAGGGATTGAGGGAGGAGAGCTCTCTCTCAGCTGATTTCAACACTTGCTGGGGGCTAACATCGCCTAGAACAAAGAGTACTATGCGCTCGGGACGATAGTGCTTTTTCATCCAATCTAATGCAATATCAGGCGATTTTGAAATATGTTTTAGCGTCTTTTTGGTACCTAAAATAGGCATAGCCAATGAACTACCTTCAAAAACAAGATTCTCGAAGTCATCGTATATCAACTCACTAGGCGAGTCATTATAACTCTCTATCTCATCAAGAATCACGGCTACTTCCTTATCTGTCTCTTTCTTATTAAAAGTAGGGTGAAGAACCATGTCCGCTAATAGGTGGAGTGTGCTGCGAAAATGCTGGCGTAGGGTAGCGGAGTAGAAGGTGGTTTCTTCTTTTGTGGTATAGGCATTAATCTCTCCACCGATACCTTCGATGTGATTGATAAGCTGGCGAGCTGTATAATGCTGGGTACCTTTGAAGACGCAATGCTCAATATAGTGTGCCATGCCATTCTCATTTGGAGCTTCATGGCGAGTACCTGCACCAACCATCAAACCAACATAGACTACAGGGGAATGAGTCGTTCTATGAACAATTTGCACTCCATTTGATAAATTATGATAAAAAGTTTCGCTCATATTTGGTAGTTTCAAAAAAAAGTAGTACTTTTGTACCCGATTTGTGAATTATATTATTTCACTCTGCGGCATTGGCGGAATTGGTAGACGCGCTAGACTTAGGATCTAGTTTCGAGAGGAGTGAAGGTTCGAGTCCTTTATGCCGCACTTCGGGTCATTTAGACCCGATTTTTATATCAGTATAACTAGTTATAAACTATTTTAATTATTAATTATGAAGAAGATTAAATCATTCTTTTTTCTCTTAGCGCTCGCATGCACAATGACGAGTTGTTTCAATAATACTGGGTCACAAACTACCCCACAAATGCATTTTGGTTATTTGTATGTTAATCCTCAGTTTGAAGGCGATACAATTGTAGGAGCTAAAGATACCCTATACGATCATTTCAATGATGAGCTCGGATTATGGTACTTGGATACACTTCAATTGGGTGATACTGTTATGTTCCCTGCTCTGTTCACTTCCAATGTGAATAACTTAGTGAGCATCAATGCCGTTTTCGATACTACAATGGTAGATCTTTGGTTCGCAGTTGACATGGAAGATGAAGCAATAAAGAAAGCCTTACAGGCTACTTCAGATCCTAAAAAAGGCCTTCTTCTATTTAATCCTATGTATAACTTCGTGACTTTCCCTATCTATATTGTACCTCAAAAGGCAGGTGCCCATCCTATTAAGATTACGGTTACTAGCGATTCACAATATCCTACCAATTCTAGTCTTTTTACTCTCCCTGTAAAAAACGATTAATTGTCAATAGTTTTCGCTTCCTGCCAAAGCGTTTCCATATCGTTTAGGGTCATGTCTTTTAGCGACTGACCCTTCTCTTTTGCCTTCTCCTCTATATAATTAAATCGTTTAATAAACTTTGCATTGGTCTTCTCCAATGCATTGTCGGGGCGGATTTTATATAGACGAGCAGCGTTCACCATCGCAAAAAGCAAGTCGCCAAACTCCTCAGTAGCTTTTTCTTCATCCATGTGCTCGACTTCTGCCTCGAACTCCGCAATCTCCTCTTTTACTTTCGCCCATACATCTTCGCGTTTTTCCCAATCAAAGCCTACATTGGCTACTTTATCTTGAATACGATAAGCTTTTACCAACGAGGGCAAGGCATCTGGAATGCCGCCCAACACAGTCTTGTTACCCCCTTTTTCTTTTAGTTTGACTTGTTCCCACATCTCGCATACCTCTTTGGCATTATTGGCTGCGTATTCGCCATATACGTGCGGATGGCGGAATATCAGCTTATCACAAATCTTGTTGCAGACATCGGCCATGTCAAATGCGCCTATTTCACTACCAATCTTAGCATAGAAAACGACATGTAGTAGCACATCGCCCAACTCCTTTGACACTTCGTTCATATCGTTTTGGAGCAGTGCTGTTGCTAATTCGTAGGTCTCTTCAATAGTATTTTGGCGCAGACTTTCAAAGGTCTGTTTTCTGTCCCATGGACATTTCTCACGTAATTCATCCATTACCGTCAACAAACGGTCAAAGGCTTGTAGTTGTTCTTCTCGTGTATGCATAGTGTTGTTAAGTATTGTATAACTTAGAAAAGTATAGAGTTGTTTAATATTGTATTACCTTGATTATCCATCTGTGCGTAGGTAAATTGCTGCCAGCAGTCGCCTAAAATTAATATCCTACTATGACGATTGAGCATTAGATCTAATTCTATATGCCGATGACCAAAGATGTAATAGTCGTGATGATTTCCTTGTTGTTCCTGTTCTTTAGCAAATAATACCAATTCTTCTTTTTCTTCACCTTTATAGGGGCAAGGGTGGTCTAACTCTTTTAAGCGGCTCTTTCTAGCCCACTCATAGCCAAAAGCATTGCCCAAAGCGGGAGGTATAAGACGGAAGAGGCATTGCAACACTGGGTTGTGAAACACAGTGCGCAGGAAAATGAATTGGCGAATCTTCTTTTGCACTTTCTGCGGTAGCTGTTGCAGGTAGTTGCTGGGAACGAGTCCATCGCCATGGGCGAGGAAGAGTTTTTTGCCATTGATGACCACACTCCGAGGTTTGCGGTGGACCACTACGCCCGTCTCCTTCTCTAACCAACCAAAGGTCCAAATATCGTGGTTGCCAATGAAAAAGTGCACGGCTATGCCTTTGTCGGTGATGGAACGGAGCGTTTGTAGGAAAGGACGATACTGCTCCTTGCTCCTATCGCGCCAGAAATATTCGCACCAGAAGTCAAATATATCGCCCAATAGGTAGATGGCAGTCGCATCCCTTGCCATGCCATTGAGCATGTCAATCAGGGTCTGCTGATGGGCCTCGGGATTAGTTATGGCTCTCGACCCCATATGGGCGTCACTCAAAAAATATACCATATCATTCGTATAGTGCCTATGCAAAAATAAAGCCCTTCCCTTTAGGGAGGGGGTGGGGTAGGCATTAAAGGAATCCTAATTCTAATTTGGCTTCTTCGGACATCATATCTTTGTTCCACTCTGGTTCAAAGACAATATTCACGTTCACAATCTCTATAGTATCAATTGATCCTACTTTTTGTTTGACATCTTCTACCAGAAAATCTGCTGCGGGGCAGTTGGGTGCGGTAAGAGTCATATCTATATTGCAAACTCCATCACCAGGCAAATCAATTCGATAGATTAGCCCCAAATCGTATATGTTTACAGGTATTTCGGGGTCATAGACCGTTTTTATCATTCGTAATACCTGTTCTTCGAGTTCTAAAAATTCATTCATCGTTGTTTTCGTATTATGCTGCAAAGGTACTGCTTTTTTCGTGATTGAGCAAGAAAAATGCGAAATTTTTCTTTAGTCACAAAGCGAAAATAGGTCAGCACGTGGATTAACCAACATAACGGGCACCTGACTATGTCGGATAACATACTGCTCTGGAGGTCCAAAGAGCCAATCATCTAATCCATATTCGCGGCTGGCGGTAAGGAGAAGCAAAGCGATAGGGCTATCAGGTGATGAGGCAATGAGGTGCAACTCTTTGTGGATATGGAAACTGTCGCCTTTGGCTACGCGCTCTTCGTAGGTGATGGGTTCACCAGTGCGTTCTGCAATAGTTTGGATATGCGTGATGATGCGTTGAGTGTTCCGTTTTGCCTTGCTGCCGTAGTCGTTCGCGCGTAATAATATAAGGTGTGCCCCTGTCTTACGAGCTAAATAAGTGCAGATCTCTGCTTTGTACACTTCCTCTTCCAACATCGTCACAGGTACCAAAATTGAGGTTAAAGGTGAAAGATTAGAGGTTAAAGGCGTGGTTATAACATACGGGCGGCGTTCCTCGCGGCAGACATCGAGCGCATGTTGCACGCCGCGGCGTGTTCCGTCGCATGACTCAGCTCGAATATCATCGTTATTCTCCCAGATCATTGGCGGTTGGTAATATCGCGGTTAATGCCTTCGATATAGGCAACTACTTCGGATTCACCGATACTTTTCTCGGCAGAAGTAACAAAGATAGGTGGCAATTCTGCCCATGTCTCTAATAGTTTCTGCTTGTAGTTGTCCACATTGATAGCCAATTTGCTTTTGCTGAGTTTGTCGGCTTTGGTAAAGACAATAGCGAATGGTATCTCGTTCTCGCCCAACCATTCCATAAACTCTAAGTCTATCTGCTGTGGCTCGTGGCGACAGTCCACTAATACAAACAAACTAACCAGTGCTTGGCGCAAAAGGCAATAACGCTCAATCATCGTCTTGAGTTTGGCGCGTTGCTTCTTACCTGCTTGTGCAAAACCATAGCCGGGAAGATCCACCAAGTGCCAATGCTGATCGGTGCCTGCATTGATGATAAAGTGATTAATCAGCAATGTCTTACCAGGTTTCTGACTGGTCTTCGCTAGTTTGGGATTATGCGTGAGCATATTAATCAGCGAGGACTTGCCTACATTGCTTCGACCAATGAAAGCATATTCAGGAATAGTCGTCTGTGGACATTGCATCACATCAGGACTAGAGATGACGAAAGAAGCAGATTGTATCATAGTTCTTAATTCAAAATTCTTAATTCAAAACTTTTGTTTTGCTCACCAATGCAGTATACTGCATTCTTTTGAGCACAAACAAATATTCCATAAATTGACACTAATTGTCGACTTAATTGACGTTAATTGTCTTAAAATTAGTTTTCCTTGTCCAATAGGCAAACCCTCCAAGCAATGCCACCGTAGTGACACCTGCCACCAAGTATGCCACCCAACTCAGCCCAATCTTTGCGAAATGGAAACCCTCTGGCGCAATGAAGATATAACTGACACTGACCATCGTCATAAACAGCGCAGGAATCAACGCGATAAGGTAGGCGTATGGGTATTTCTTAATCGTGCGTGAGTTCTTATAGAGGAACACCGTTCCTGCCCACAGCGTGAAGACCGCCAATGTCTGATTGGTCCAGGCAAAATAGCGCCAAACGACGTTGAAATCGACGAAAACCATACCAAACACGCACAAGAATAGCGGAATAGCAATCATCAGTCGGTTGCGGATGGGCTTTTGGCTGAGGTGCAGGAAGTCCGACACAATTAGTCGAGCCGAACGCAATGCCGTATCGCCCGAAGTAATAGGCGCTGCAATCACGCCAATAATCGCCAACACTCCGCCTACTGCGCCAAGCCACGAACGAGATACCTTGTCCACTACCAAAGCAGCGATATTCTCGCCTGGGTGCGCTGCGGCGAAGGCCTGCAGTCCGTCTATTCCGTACAAACCTGCCTCTGAGTCTGCAAACATCGTCCCTGCTGCGGCTGCCCAAATCAAGGCCAATATTCCTTCTGCTACCATGGCGCCGTAGAATATCCAACGCCCTTGACGTTCGTTGGTCACGCAGCGTGCCATCAGCGGCGATTGTGTGCCATGAAATCCCGAAATAGCACCACAGGCTATACTGACAAACATCATGGGGAAGAGAGGCAAACCATTGGTCTGACGGTTGTGCAAACCATCGGTCAATTCGGGCATTTCTCCGCCAAACCGACTAAGCATCACCACCATGATACCCAGACCCATAAACAGCAGTACGCCGCCAAAGATAGGGTAGAACCGACCGATGAGTTTATCTACAGGTAACACCGTAGCCAATGTATAATAGCCGAAGATGATCAATACCCACACAATAGGGATCAAATGTCCTTGGAAGGTCATCGTGCCTAGTCCAGCCAATCCCTGCAACAGGGTAGCAGGACCCGACAAGAATGTCGTAGTCAGCAATACGAGCAACACAATTGAGAGCAGTCGCATAAAAATCTGCACGCCCTTGCCCAGTTCCGTGCCCACCACTTCAGGCAGTGATGCGCCGCCTTTGCGAAGCGAGATCATACCGCTCAGGTAGTCATGTTCACCTCCTGCGAATATCGTACCCAGCACAATCCACAAAAAGGCGGAAGGACCATAGAAAATACCCATGATGGCTCCGAAGATTGGACCCAATCCTGCGATGTTGAGGAATTGTACAAGGAAGATTCTCCACGGTTTCATCGGAACAAAGTCCACACCATCTGCCTTGGTGACGGCAGGCGTCTGTGCTTTTTCGTTAATACCAAACACACGCTCCACGAATGTTCCGTAGAGAACGAATCCAACCACAAGGGCTATAAGTGAGATGATAAATGTGATCATAATTCTTAATTCATAACTCTTAATTCATAATTCATAATTCATAATTCCCAGTTACTTCCCTCTTACTTGCCACCTATCCGCATAGGAACTTCATAGGAACCTCATAGGGACTTCATAGGAACTTCGCCGTATCTTTACCGTAAGATTGCCGAGAGAAGCAGGTCACTTCGCCCTATAGTTATTTCTGCTTACTCAATTCGTGACGAATATAATCCCACAATCTTTCGGGTACTGCTGGTTTGCCATTCGCTTGTGGCATGCGTTGATGTTTGCTGGCTTCTCGTTTGGCAGCAAGATGTTTAGCCGTCCATTCTGCTTTTAGTGCTGGATCACGCATGATAGCCGATGCCTCTTTGCATAGGGATGAAAACGCCTTCACAGCGGGGCGTTCTGCCATTTCTTCTTTTTGTTTTTTGGTGTATTGTGGTTTCCTGCAATACGCAGCGTACCCAGTCCTACCTGGGATTGGGCGCAACCAATGTTCGGCATCAATACTCCCACCAATACTTTCTAAAAACGATGCTACATGTACAATCATAGTTAATTAATGTTAAGTAAGTCACAAATTCTAATCTATCTTGATTCTTGGCTCCAATATGCTGCAAAGGTACAAAATTTTTCTCATATTTCCAAATTTTCCAACACTTTTTTATTGCCACCTTGCCAGCTTGCCACCTGTTTCCTAAAATACACACGTACGCGCGCGCGTGAATTTATATATTTAGCTGTCATGCTGGCAAGGTGGCAATTCGTTGTGTATTATTCCCGAATCATTATTCGGGTATGTCTATGCCTTTACACTTTACACCATACACTTTACACCAAAAATATTTGTTCAATTCAAAAATTATTTGTACCTTTGCACCGCAAAGCCGAGTAATCGGTTTTGCAGACATATTTTATCAAAAGCGTTTGCTTTATTTGAGGATTCTTTCAATCATCCACATTTTGAATAGCCTTTCCAAGAATAATGCGAAACGCCTACGCTTATGCGTGGGCTTTCTGCATATTGGAAGGCGAGGGAGTGGATGCCCGAAAGAACCAATAGCAGTTGGCTCACGCTTTTCGTGTACCTACCTCTCAATTGAGAAAGAAAACAAAATACTAACCAATAAAAACAACACAACAATGAAAAAACTATTCTCTTTATGTTTGATTTGCCTTTTGGCAATCTCAGCAATGGCGCAGCGTGCTGCTGTCATGGAGTTTAAGGCGGGCGTGGGTATCTCACAGGCCGATGTTGATGGTCTTTCTGGTATCTTTACTACCTATTTCCGTCCTTCTGGTTACACCATGATTGAGCGCACACAAATTGATCGCATTATTGATGAGCAACAACTGCAACGTAGTTCATTGACTGAAAGTCAAATGGTGCGTATTGGTGAATTATTGAATTTATCTAAGATTGTTATTGGCGATGTGAATATCGTAATGGGACAGTACAATGTGGATGTGCGTGTAATTAATGTAGAGAGTGGAACAATCGCAGCTACAGAGGGTGCAACTTTTGCAGGTAGTTCGTATCGTGAAACAATGAAGAGTCTTGCACAGAAATTAGCAGGACAAATTGCGATTGGTGCAGGTCCTGCGGTAGGTGGAACTCCAGTCCAAGAATCTGAGTATGTAGATTTAGGTTTGCCAAGTGGTACATTATGGAAGTCTAAAAATGAAAAAGGTTTATATTATAATGCTAAAGAAGCTATAGAACGATTTGGAAACCAGTTACCAAATCGTGAACAAGTTGAAGAATTAAAAGCTTTTTGTACTTGGAGATGGAATGGGAAAGGATATGTTGTAAAAGGAGAGAATGGAAATTCTATTACATTGCCTGCAACAGGGGGGCGTCTTTGTGATAAAACGGATAGCGGGGATATATTAGATGTAGGTTCAAAAGGATATTATTGGTCTTCTACTCGCGTTTTCCCTGATGATGCTTGGTATTTCTATGTATTGGGGTTTGATGCAAATTGTATAGAAATATTTGAAAGTCAAGGTTGCTATGGATATGTCGTGCGTTTAGTCAAATAATTCACAAATTTTGCAAAACGCATTTGCGTTCAGCAAAATTTGAAGGCATTGAAAACTTCTCTATTTTATTCTCGGCTTTGCCGTGACAAAATAGAGCGATTAATAACCGTATTTTCCTTCACTTTCCTCGATGGAGAGTGAAGGAAAACCGCATAAAAGAGAAAGGTGAGAGTGTGTTGTCATCGAGCGTGTGAGTGATGACATCTCCGTGATGGTCACTCGCAGAGTGAAATTTTGTAAATTCAGCAGTTCGCCCATTAGGGTATCTATAGATGGAATCCGTTTCCTGAAGTCTGTTGTAGGATGCGTCCTGCATCATTCAATTTGAGAACTGCTCTTTTTGTTGCCTGCTGCGGGCAATCGCAATTACAATGGCGATGTGAACAACGTAGGTACGAACGGCAACTATTGGTCGTCCACTCCTAACGATTCAGACAACGCGTGGAACCTCAACTTCAATTCGAGTGAAGTCAATATGAACAACAACAATCGCTGCAACGGGCAATCTGTGCGTTTAGTCCGGTAATTTATAAAATTTTGCAAAACGCTTTTAGCGTTCAGCAAAATTTGTAAGCATAGAACATTCTTGATTTTATTCGCGGCTTTGCCGTGACAAAATCAAATTGAGTAGCAACTGAAATTTCCTTTGTCCTCTTCGATGGGGGACAAAGGAAATTCGTATAAAGAGGTCTCTACGCTGCGGATAAATTAATCTGAGTCGGAGAATAGTCAAATGTAAATAAAAAAAGATTGGCTACTTAGTAACCAATCTTCTTGTGGGCGTTGACGGATTGGTCTCGCTTCGCTCCCAATACCTATACCCTTCGGGGGATTAAAGCACAAACATACTGAAAGGCTTGCAGCCTATCCTTTTTGTCGCTTACAACATCCAAATTAGTAAACTATTGTTGTTATAAGCAACAAAAAAAGGACATCAATGATGTCCTTTCAGTTTGTTTGTGGGCGTTGACGGATTCGAACCGCCGACCCTCTGCTTGTAAGGCAGATGCTCTAAACCAGCTGAGCTAAACGCCCGAATGGGAATGAATGGTGGGCGTTGACGGATTCGAACCGCCGACCCTCTGCTTGTAAGGCAGATGCTCTAAACCAGCTGAGCTAAACGCCCATTCAATGTCTC
This sequence comes from Paludibacteraceae bacterium, assembly GCA_045579895.1. Classification (GTDB taxonomy): domain Bacteria; phylum Bacteroidota; class Bacteroidia; order Bacteroidales; family Paludibacteraceae; genus Colicola. Next base: position 57,645 of record JAZNMT010000061.1, on the reverse strand, counting down.
ATTATTTAACGGAACTCTTGCTCTCTTCACGAAAGCGGGTGCAAAGGTACTGCTTTTTTTTGAATTGACCAAATATTTTTTGAAAAAATACGTTCTTTTGTGTTATTTTCTCAATTTTTGCAGATTCCATTCCCAAAAACGAGTGTTTTTGGTCTTCAGAACGAGGAAATAGTACAACAAGATAGTAGAGAAACTTGCAATCAAAATTCCCGCAAATACATCCAACGCAAAGTGTTGGGAGAGGTAAATGCGGGTGTAAGCACCAAATGTGGCTAAAAGGAAGCAAAGGAGAGATAGAATATTTTTCCCTCTGATGTTTTCAGCACAAAGAATAATACTTATACTGAAGAACAGTACAAAGAAAGTCGTCGTATGTCCCGATGGAAAGGATAGCCACAGGTTCATCTTTACTCCGTCCACCAGTGGGAGTGTCGCATCAGGCATATTTTCGGCAAACCAAGTGAGTGGACGTGGGGCATTGATGAGGTGCTTGATAGGTTGCACGATGAGGGTAGAAAGCAATAGATTACTTGCCAAGAATGTTGCCCAACCAGCGCGGTAGAATAGTAATAAGAATACAATTAAGTAAGGTAACCAATCCACCAAATCGGAGAAGATAGGCACTATTGTGTCAAGAAATGGCGTATGCGGTTGGCATAGCAAGAGGTGTAATTCGCCTTTAGGAAAAAACAACAAGAGTGTACCTAAAACGAGCGCCAACACGAGTGTTGGCACTAAAAAAGGCAATATGAATTTGTAATTTTTAATTTTGAATTATTTGTGACGTAATGTACAAAAATTATATAGGATGTACCACAATATGCATATTGCTCCACCTAAAATTGCAATAGCGATTTGCTTGTTGATGATGGCGATAGTGGCGCAGGGACCTAAAATAAAACAACATCCTATTGAAAAGATGATGATATGCATTTTCTCTTTCCCCGCGGATTTCAAACTGAAGAATGGGATCTCGCTAACGAGTAGGTAACAACTCAGTAAACTGCTAACCAGCAATATCCATGGTGTCCAAACAGGAAGGGTGATGGTGTTGAGGTAGCAGACAAGCGATGCCCAGAAAATAGCATTTGGTGGGGTGGCAAGACCGATGAAAGAGGTCGTTTGGCGTTCGTCGATATTAAATTTTGCCAAACGAAGAGCAGAAAATGCTGCCATGAGTAGGGCAATTAGTGCCCACCAACCAATGATGGGCTTGAGATAGCACATGAGTGCCATAGATGGTGCAAGACCAAAAGTGATGTCATCGGCGAGCGAATCCAATTGAATGCCTAATGGAGAAGGCACTTTCAGCCAACGAGCAGAAGCCCCGTCAAAGAAATCGAAGATGGCTCCACCAATAATGAGTAGGAATGCCCAAAGGAATTCTTCCTGTGTTGCCATATATACCGCCACCGACCCGCACAAAAGATTTGCGCAGGTCAGTGAGTTCGGTATGATACGTTTAATTTGCATCGAAAATTAATTATTTCTTACCGTAGTTAGGATCTACTTTGTGGTATGCAAAGAATGTCACTGCGATGGTTGCAATACAACATGCGATGACCATCCAGAAGAAATCTTTATATCCCAAAGCCTCTTGGATATATCCTGCAAATAGACCAGGAATCATCATGCTCAATCCCATGAATGCTGTGCAGAATGAATAGTGTGCGGTCTTGTATTCGCCTTCAGAAACATAAATCATATACAACATATAAGCGGTAAAACCAAAGCCATAACCAAATTGCTCAACTGCTATAGCGGTGGTGATAGCTACAATATTCTCAGGTTGGAAGACTCCAAGGTAAACGAAACTGAGGCAAGGTAGCGTCATAAATGCAGCCATAATCCACATTGATTTGCGCAATCCTACTTTTGATGCGTACATACCGCCCAAGATGCCACCAATAGTGAGGAATATAATACCGATAGTGCCATATGCTAGACCTACTTGATCGGTGGTCATAGCTAAACCTCCTACCTCGCGACTAGCAACAAGGAATGGATTAATCATCTTAATCAAGAATGCCTCTGGCAAACGATATAGGAGCATAAAGATGATAGCCAACCATACACCAGGTTTTTGGAAAAAAGTAGCAAAGGTGCGTGCAAATTCGTAAAGGATTGATTTGGCTTTCTCTGTTGAATTCTCTTTTTCGGATTCAGCTTGACGCTCTATATCCGCAGTTGGTTTTGGTAAGAAGAATACGTGCCATAGAGTTATCACAGCTAAGATCACAGATGTGATAAGCAGAGTAACTTGCCATGCCATAGGAATATCACCAGTACTTGCCTCTAAACGACCTGCTATGTACAATACGGCACCTTGACCGAAGATTGTAGCAATACGATAGAAAGTAGAACGAATACCTACAAACAAAGCTTGGTCGCTTTGTGACAGTCCGAGCATATAGAATCCGTCAGCTGCAATATCGTGCGTAGCAGACGCAAAGGCTGTGATCCAGAAAATAATCAGCATCACGGTAAACATACTAATAGGTGTTTGTTGCGCTGCAATCATCTCCGCATCTGGATGAGGAATGCTAGCAGTCAAACCAATGAATGCAGCGGTTAAGATTACTTGCATGGCAATTGTCCACCAACGTTTTGTTTTTATCAAGTCCACAAATGGACTCCAGAAAGGTTTGATAACCCATGGCAAGTACAATAGAGATGTAAACAATGCCATTTGACCATTAGGTACACCCATCTTGGTGAACATCATGGTGGATACTTGGTTTACCAATACGTATGGAATACCCTCCAAGAAATACAAGGTGGGTACCCACATCCAAGGATTAATACTTTTCAGTGATTTCATAACCTAAAATGTTGTAAGTTTTATTGTTTTTAATAATGATTATTTGTCCATTGTTCAATACTTTCTGTGCAGATTCATGGTGAACCAAATTTTCTACGTTTGTTGCAGTGCTTGGCAAACCTTTGTAGTGCAAATAGATGCCTTCAATAGGAATATGATATTCTTGTTTAGCAGCTTTTGTGTTGAGGGTAAACTTGATAGTTTTCAGTGTAATAGGATAAATAGCATGATCATCTGTCACGTTAAACAATTCGTTGAAGTCAATGAGTATGTTATTTACCTCATTTGCTAGGAGATTGATATAGTTATACGTGTACAGGGTTGTTTCTCCTGGGCGTTGGAACTGGAATGTAATTTTCTCAATCAAACTATCTTGTGGAGTAAAGCGAAATTCTAAGGCATACGGTGTAGAGTAGAGCATTGTGTCAGCAGTGAGTGTTACATGAGGAGCACGTCCACCTGAAAAATTAAGATACAATTCTGCCATACCGTTACTATTGGCATTGAAAGTCGTTTGCCAAGCGCTACTTGCGGTTTTCAAGTTCCACCGATTGTCTATAGCAATCATGTTTTCCCATAGGTAAGGAGTTTTTTCTGGTGACTCTACCTTCACGAGTAAGTGCAACATAATATCTCCAATGCTACCATGCACAGTAGTCTGCCCGTTTTTTAGACCTTTTACAATGCCATTATCTACTTGGCAAATAGTAGGATCATCTACTGTCCAATCAAACGCTGAGGCTAGCATATCAAACTGCTTGTTATCTAGTTCGCCATTGATTTCAATTGGGTAATCCCAACCTGTAGATACAAGTACGCTATCCAAACGCAGCTTTGGACTAGCAGCATCCACTAATATAATTTCAATTGGTAATGAGGCACTTCCATAGGAAGCAGTTAAAGTTCCACTACCAAGGCATACAAAATATCCGTCTTCGGTGATATATCCCGTTTCGGGAGCACAACTCAAGGTTACATTCGGCAATTGTTTATCAATTAGAAGACCATATTGATTATAACCTAAGAAATCAGGTTTGATAGCTGCGTATTTAGGTAAGCGGATAAAGGTGCTTGTGGTGCGCATCTCTGTCACAATACTGTCATCTGGAGCAGTTGAGAAGAGGAAAATACTATTGCCTACAGCACGAGGGACACCTTCGGTTGTCGGATTCAAAATCTGTCCGCCAAGGTTGAACTGTGCGCTACCGCCGCCGTCTGCACCGGCTGCCTCCCATGCTCCGAAGTGACGGAGAATAGACGCCATCTCGTGGGTGTACATGCCTGGTTTTTCCATCACCATCATCCAGAGTGTATTATGGTCTTTGCTAACGCCAAAACCAGTGCGCGGATAGTTCTTGTTATTATAATCTTCGTTCCAATTGCGGTTGGTGAGTTTGCCTTCACGCATCACGTAGCAGTTACCTGCGCTTAATTGTTGGATATTAGGACGTTCTCCAGTCCACGACTCATACATGCCAATGATAAATTGTACTGTATCACCTATTTGCGCTGTCTCTAAGAACGTTTTACCATTGCCGCGTCCTCGAAAAACAGCATATCCGTCTTCAATCTTTGTACCACCTACGTTATTGATGCTTACCACTTCAGCAAACATGTGTTGGTTGATGGCCCAATTTTGATTCAATTTTACAACCAATTCTACCATAGGTAAATTCGTACCCAGACGTGCATCTATGTCGGCTTTGGTGAGGGTTGTTTTGGTCCCTAAATCGGAATTGAATAAGACAATCTCATTGTCATTTGGATTATTGCGATTACGGTTTGTTTCATGAATAGGCATTGATTGACCTTTAATGGCAATATGAGCATCCCATGAGAATTGATCTATATGTGCACGTTTCTGGTCATCAATCATTAGATAACCAATGTCTTGCTTGCGCTCAAATACAGGGTCAGGATTGCCATGACCAATATTCCAATTTGTGATATTAGCACCGATTTTTCCATTGCGCACTTGCCCCGTACATGCTACGCCTGTCAGATTGTTGTATTTACCCTCATCTTGGGTGGATACGATCCAGAAATTGCAGTTGACGGAACCTATAGAGCGATGCCCTGCTGAATCCAATCGAATGTGCGCATCAGCCATGCGCTCTGTATAGCCGATTGTACTATGGTGACTTTCTTCTACGGTATTATATGGATTGGTTAAATCTACTTCATAAATATAACAATGGCGTGTGGTAGATGAATTGGTAATGTCAAAGCGTGTGTAGATAATGCCTGGACCTACTTGGTAACTTTCCAAAGTGTCAATAGCATATTGAAGAATGGTTGTACTATCTAAGTTTGTTTGGATATTGATTATACCATGTTGCGCAGCGATAGGAAGACTGAGCATTATAGACATAAAGAGTATTAGTTTTTTCATATGACATTAATTTAAGCGCACAAAGGTACTGCTTTTTTTTGAGATACACAAATTTTTGTATAAAAAAAGCACCAAGAAATCCTTGGTGCCTTTATTCTCGTGTGAGTGATCGTTTATTGGAAACGTGCGCGGTTATCTTCTATCTCTGCATTTTCCTCAATCAAAGCCATAGCTTGATAAGGCACGCTGTAAGAAGTGCGCATGTTCAAGTTGCTGATTTCTTGCGCTGCGTTGAATTCGCCTTCGGCTACGGTCTTGTTGTTGACGCGAACCATATATACGCCTGCGTTACCTTCTACAGGAGTCGAAATCTCGTTGTTTTCCAATGCTAACGCTGTACCGATAACTGCTGGCTCAATACCTGCTGCGCCTAGACGAGGTGATGCTAGAGTTACGTTCTCTGCTGTTTGAATTTCTGCATCAAAGAGTGTAGCAGCTTCTTCAAGAGTCTTAATGTCCTTTAGTTGTGTCATGAGATACTCTGCTTTTTTATCGGTAGTGGCTTGCATCTGGAGTTCCATACGTACTTCATCTAAGGTACGATAGTCACCATCGTTTACCTCTGTAAGTGCTGCAACAATGAATTGTTCACCGCACTCAAATACATCACTCAACTGTCCTTCTTTTGCTTCAAAAGCCCAGCGAACGACACCGCGGCTGTTTTTAAGATCATTCACCTTATCTGAATTTGCGTTCAGACCAAAAGCAGGAGTCACACTAAGGCCTAACTCTTGAGCGGTTTGACGAAGCAATTCTATGGTGTTATTATTAACGATGAATTGTTTTGCCTCATTATAAAGTACACCATAGGTTTTGCTGCTAGGGGTTACTTTACGGCTTAAGATAGCTAACTTTACTTTTGGAGTGGCTGCGCTCTTGTCTGCAATCTTAAAGGTTTGCTCACCCATGCCTGTGGATACGGTAAATTTGCTACCTTTCTTTCCTGCAAAAGCAGGGTCGGCAATGGTCTTTTGTAACTCATCAGCAGTGTACCAACCGAGTTCCACATCCTCTGTGTTCTCATCATTAGCTACTAATACAAGTTTTACAGAATCTGCTTTGCTATATCCACAATCCATGATACGTGCCATAGCGTAGGTGTCGTTGTCAAATGTGAGTTCGGTAAACTGACCTTTTTTAGCACCCTTTGCGAAAGCAAAATCCTTATATTCAGCAGGAATAGTCTCTGCAGAGTAATCGCGACCATCGTATAAAACATCAGAATTGCCATTTACAATGGCAGTGATGTCTTCTTTTGTTTGGAAATCGTTCTCAAGGCTCTTCATCAGTTTCTCTACTTCTGCATAATCACTCTCTGATGGTACGATAGGGAAGGTAACATATACTAACGAACGATTAGGAGTACGTTTGTATTGTTCTTTTTGTGCGTTGTAGAGCTTTTTGATGTCAGTTTCAGTTACTTTAACTAATGAATCTGCTACTGCAAAGTATGGTTGCTCTACGAATTGTACATCTGCGCTTGTTTGACGAGCCTCAAATGAATATTTTGCATCCAAAGGGTTAGCTGTAAGCAGTTTGCCTAGCAAACCTACATATTTTTCTTGGAGGTATGTTAAGCGAACTGCATTTTCCCAATACATCCAATAAGTTTTTGCTTGTTGCATATTTGCAGCTTGCTCTTGATTCTCAGGCGTTTGTGCCAAAGAATTCAAGAAGTTGATAAGAGCAAAGCGATTAAAGTTACCTGTTTCATCATAGAATGCTCGACGTTGGCGAATCAATTGGTGAGGGTTGACTCCAATACACAATTCGCTCAATTCATCAGAGGTTATATCCATACCGATTTTATTGGCTTGCTCACGTAGAGTATAATCTGCCATTAGCATTTGCCATACTTGATTACGGATTTGGATGCTCAATTCCTCGTTGATGTCATTGCTACCGCTCTCGATTTTGTACACTTCGGTCAATTGGTCTTTTGCTGCTTCATACTCGGTGTAGTGAACCTTGTGACCTGCTATCACACCTACATTTTCACGGTTGCGATTGAAAAAACTACTACCCGAGTTCAAAAAGTCGCCCAAAATGAACGCTAACATAGCAATACCTACTACTATAAGTAGGATAACGCCATGATTTCTAATTCTTTGTAATGTTGTCATAATATTTTTTTGTTATTTATTTCTGTGCCTTATTCGTGCTACATGTGCATTTTATACCAAAATGACCTGCAAAATTACTACTTTTTATTGAATTGACCAAATTTATTTTGATTTTTGATAAAAAAAGTTGTATTTCTTACATATTTGCATTGTAATATTGAGGATCCCCTGTCACTTCTTGCCCTATAAACCCTAATTTTTCAAATGTTTGTTGTTCGCTTTCTAGTTCTAATTCAGCAAGGACCAAGCCTACTAAGCGACCATGGAATTCATCCACTTCCCATGTTAAAGGTGCAATATCAGTTGATAATTGAGTCGCAGGTATGAGCCACCGAGTTTTTTCAATCACGCCTGGTAAACACATGTGTATCAATAGTTGGGCATCGTCCACAGTTATCTCCTTCTCCCATTCAAATCGTGAGAACCCCATGGCATTTGGTTTAGATTTGATAGTCAAGAAGGCGGAGCTAGAACCATCAGCTGATGTTTTAATACGAACCCTAACTGTGCGGTTGGGTTCTTTGCAAAGATAACCTTGAATAATGCTGTAATGATTGATAGCCAATTGCTTATAGTCCTCGTTTATCACAAGGAATTTGCGTTCAATCTCCATATTTTTCATACACATTATCTGTTAGTTATTTTCTTTTGCAGGTCATGTTCACGAGATGTGCAATACTATGATACTCAATGCCGGAGTGAGTGGATAGACCAATCTCACAAGTACGAGAATTACTTACACCCATAGTTGCACCCGCCTTTTCTACTTGTGGTTTGAGTTTACGTAAAGCCCATTCGTTGAGTTCGGGATCAGTGAAACCTTTATCACCTGCAAATGCACAACAGCCCACTTCTTCTGGTACCAACACCTTATTAGCACACGCCTGCGCCACGCGCACGAGAGTGGATGCTAATCCCATTTGTCGGGTAGAACATGTGATATGTACAGCGATACATGCATCTAATGGAGTGATCTCTACTTCGCTAAGTACATATTTATCAATGAATTCTGCTGGCTCATATAAGTGTAGATGTTGCATGGTATGTCGCATACGATGCAAACAGGGGCTTTGATCGCATAATACTGGCCAGCGCCCTTGCTCGCTAGCTTTTAGTAGCGCTAATTCCAGTTCTGCGGCCTTACGTTGTGCTTCATCAGGCATACCTTTGCTCTCCCAAATAGTACCGCAACATAGATTTTCCATGTTGTCGGGGAAAATGACCTCAAATCCAGCTTTATTTAGCAATTCGGTCATGTCATTTACCAACGGTTTATCTGGTGTGCTGAGGCGTTGATTCAGGCATGATGGAAAATAAACTACACGTTTGTCTTGTAGACCTTTTAAACCATTCACGAGGCCGTATTCTTTAGCCGTTTTAATGTCCTTTGGGGTGACTGGTTTAGGAAGCGATGGTGTCCATAGTGGTATTAATTTACCTGATCCATAATGCATCGCTTTACCTGTTAAGGTGGTCAGTTGGTCTCCAATGACTGTTTTAGCTGCATGTGCTACACCCAGGATTGGAGTAAGTAGTTTGCCTATGGTAGAAAGATTTTTTCCAGCCCAATATCCTATTATTTTTCCAGCAGTTCCCATATCGTGCTCTCGTACTAGGTGAATATAGTCACCTACATTGATTTTGATTGGGCACGAGGTAGAGCAAAGACCATCGCCCGCACATAAATCACGCCCGAGACGTGCGAAGTCCTTTTTCAGTTGTTTGAGTAGCGCAGCGTCTTGTTTGTCGCCTTGTGCTGCTGATAGGCTCAAACGTTTCATTTCTCGTTGTACTACAATACGTTGTCTGCTGGATAGCGCAAAACCGCATGCTACACAATTAACCTCGCAGAATCCACACTCAATGCAGCGATCAATCATTGCATGCACTTTGTGGCAGGGCTTGATATGCTGCAAATAGGATTGTGGATCTTCGTTGAAAATGACGCCTGGGTTCATGATGTTTTCAGGGTCAAACAAGCGTTTTACCTCGCACATGAGTTCATAGGCATCATCTCCCCATTCGCGGCGTACAAATGGTGCCATGTTGCGACCTGTACCATGTTCTGCTTTCAACGAACCGTGATATTTATCTACTACTAAATCTACTACGGCACGCATCATTTTGTCGTATTGATCAATAGCTGCTGGTGTGTCGAAATGCTGATTTAGGATAAAATGGTAATTGCCTTCCAACGCGTGTCCATATATAACAGCTTCAGGGTAGTTATGCTCACGGAAGAGTTGTTGTAGGTCTAGTGTTGCTTGCGCTAAATGCTCGATGGGGAAGGCGATATCCTCAATTAGGCAGGTAGTACCTACTTCGCGAGTACCACCTACTGCAGGGAAAATTCCACTGCGCATGGCCCAATACTTACTAGTCAAAGCGGGGTCGCTAGTGAAAGAAGCATTTGTGCAAAGCTGGTAACTATCTAGTACAGATTGCAATGTGCTATTTTTCTTTTTTAATTCCTCTTCAGTGATAGCATCTGTGCGAATCAGTACAGCTCCAGCATCACTTGGTAGCCCTTGCAGTTCTGGGAAATCTTTCTCCACTGTTTGCATTGCTTTACGATCAAAGAACTCTGCAGCAGAAAGCATACCTGTTTGTTTCATTTCTGTAATGGCTTCACAGGCAGACTTCGTGGTCGGGAAAAGTAATAATGCTGATGCAGAGTATGGAGTGATGTCAGCAGTGGTGACTGTAATGGAAGACAGAAATGCTAATGTGCCTTCGCTACCCACCATTAGGTGGGCTATTATATCAAATGGATCTTCATATTCTACAAAGGGTAGAATGGTTAGTCCCGTGACATTCTTGATGCTATATTTTCGTTTGATACGCTCTACAAGTGCTGGATTCTTACGTGTTTTATCGCGCAGTTCTTCTATCTTGCGTAGGAATTGAGGATGGCTCATTGCAAAGGTGGCTCGATTTTTTGCATCGCCTGTATCTAATACTGTGCCATCCGGTAGTATAATTCGTACGGATTGCAATACACGATAACTATTGGCATGCACACCGCAGCACATTCCACTGGCATTATTCATTACAATTCCACCTACCATAGCTGACTTCAAACTAGCAGGGTCTGGAGTAAAGTATTTGCCATATGGACGCAGAATATCGTTCACACGTTGGCCTACAATACCTGGTTGCAATGTAATTGTTTTGGCATCTTTACCAATGGAATACGTTTCCCATTTCTTGCCACACACAACCAGCAAACTATCACTGATAGCTTGCCCACTTAGGCTAGTGCCTGCAGCACGGAAAGTGATATGCTTATTTTCCTTATGTGCACGGGCTAAAATGGCTTGCACATCTGCTTCAGTTGCAGGATGTAGCACCTCCTGTGGGATAAGGCGGTAGAAACCAGCGTCTGTACCCCATGCCAATCGATCAATATACTTTTTCATCGTTATTTGTACAGATAATATTTGCTAGATGCTTTGCGGTACCAATCTACATCTTTGTACCAATATTCGCGAATATCTTCCCATTGGTAGTTCTTGCCAAACGCTTCGCGGATATGACCTGAACCGCAGACTTTGTCAAACATGTTGAAACGTTTCTGATTACAGAGCTCAAACCAATTGCGTTCTGGCCAGAGACGCATCATCTCTTGTACTATTAAAAACTGTACTTCACTAAGTTTAGCAACTTTATAGTCAAGGATATGTATCTGCACACCTTCGCACAATTCGCCTTTGAATACGCTGTAGTATGGCTTGAAATAAATAGGACGGAACTCAATACCAGCTAGATTTAGGTCATTAAGTGCAGTAGCTAAACTATCTGCATCAATCCATGGCGCACCCATAATTTCAAATGGTAATGTGTAGCCTACACCGATATTCACGTAGCCAAATTCGCCAAAGATACCTGTCACGCTGTAGAATACTGCTGCATTAGCATGTGGTACGTGTGGTGATGCTACAATCCACTCTAAACCAGTATCTTCCCATGTCATTGAGCGCTTCCAACCTTTCATCTTAACCACATGTAGTTTACATTTGCTCTCGTAGTCAGTGGCATTGAGATAGAGCGCCAACTCGCCTGGAGTTTGACCATACACGTATGGAATACGGAACTGACTCACAAAACTCTTGTAACCATCTTCTACTACATTGCCTTCGATTTTCTCACCGCCGAGTGGGTTAGGACGATCCAAAACAACCAATTCTTTATCATACTCAATACATGCTTCCATTAGTTTGCCAAGGGTCGATATATATGTGTAGGAACGGCAACCATTATCTTGAATATCGTACACCATCACATCTATTTCATCCATCATCTCTTTGGTTGGTTTGCTAGTCTTTCCGTATAGACTATACATCTTCAAACCAGTCTTAGGATCAACTTCATTTTCTACATGATCGCCGGCATGTACATTACCGCGTACACCGTGTTCTGGGCCATAAAGGGCGACAAGATTCACATTCTCTGCCTCCCATAAAATGTCAATGGTAGATTTTAATTGGCTATCCACGCCTGTAGGATTAGTAGTTAACCCTACGCGCTTACCTTCTAATACTTTGAACCCTTCTTCACGAAGCACTTCGATACCTGTTTTTACGCTTGCGCCAAACATGTTGGTAGCGCAGAAGAGTAGCATTGCTACAATGATTGTTGAATTGTGTCGCATAATGATATTAAGACTATAGTTTTATATTGTTACCCATTAATTGTTTTTTGCGCAATGCGCCAATTGGGCTGCAAAGGTACGTAAAATAATCCACATGTGCAAGAAAAATAAAAGAAAGTTTGGCTTTAGTGTGTTTTGGAGAGATATTATTTGCATATTTGCAAAAAAAATCGTACCTTTGCGCGCTGATTTAGTCAGCGATGTTTAAATGATAAAATGCAATGAGAACATTAAAGAATAAAGCAACAAAAACATTGAAACTGATACAATCAGATTCCTATCTTCGCCCTTATGCCAGTGCTATCGAGGGGCGATACAACTATGCGGTCTATCAAGAAAAGAAACTGACTGGTGGTCAGAAACTTAGCGATTGGGCGAATGGATATATGTATTATGGTCTGCATAGGCAGGGGCAACAATGGGTTATCCGTGAATGGGCTCCAAATGCGACTGCAATATATTTAGTGGGAGATTGCAATGGGTGGACCAAGAATGAGGCATATCGTCTGCAACCTACTGCAAATGGAGTGTGGGAAGCTACTTTAGAAGAAGATATGCTCCAGCATGAGCAGTTGTATAAGTTGCTAGTAGAGTGGCAAGGAGGCTACGGTGAACGTATCCCAAGTTATGCGCGTCGTGTGGTGCAAGATCCACAGACCAAACTCTTTTCAGCACAAGTGTGGAACCCTAAACATGTTGAAACGTTGAAGCCTGCGTGCAAACGCAAACGTGTCCCACGCAGAAAAGCGGGTGACCCGCTATTTATCTATGAATGCCATATCGGTATGTCTAGCGAGGAGGAAAAAGTAAATTCGTATGAGGAGTTTCGTATAAATGTGCTGCCCCGTGTTGCTAAATTGGGATATAACTGCTTGCAGATCATGGCAATACAAGAACATCCATATTATGGCAGCTTTGGCTACCATGTATCGAACTTTTTTGCGGTATCATCACGTTGCGGTACGCCCGAAGAACTCAAACGCTTGATTGCTGATGCGCATACCTACGGAATGGATGTGATTATGGATATTGTCCATTCACACGCTGTGAAAAACGAATTGGAGGGATTAGGAAAATTTGATGGATCGACGTATCAGTATTTCCACGATGGACCAAAACGGGAGCATCCTGCATGGGATAGTCTGTGCTTCAATTATGGAAAAGATGAAGTGCTGCATTTCTTGCTTTCTAACTGCAAGTTTTGGATGGATGAATACGATTTTGATGGCTTCCGCTTTGATGGTGTTACATCCATGATGTATAAGAGTCATGGATTGGGCGAGGACTTTGTGGACTACTCCTGCTACTACAACGGCAATGAGGATGGCGATGCTATTTGCTATCTCACGTTGGCAAACAAACTTATACACGAGGTAAAGAAGAACGCTATCACGATTGCTGAAGACATGTCGGGTATGCCTGGATTAGCTTGTCCTATCAAAGATGGCGGTATGGGCTTTGACTACCGTTTAGCAATGGGTATTCCTGATTTCTGGATTAAGTATATCAAAGAGGTACGCGATGAGGATTGGAAGGCAGGGCATATCTTCTATGAAATGACTAATCGTCGTCAGGATGAGAAAACTATCTCCTATGCTGAGAGCCACGACCAAGCATTGGTGGGCGACAAGACCATTATCTTCCGCCTCTGCGATGCAGATATGTATTGGCATTTCGAGCATGGACACTCTACGTACATGGTGGATCGAGGTATCGCTTTGCACAAGATGATTCGACTCATTACTGCTTCTACAATCAATGGTGGATATTTAAACTTCATGGGTAATGAGTTTGGACATCCTGAGTGGATTGATTTTCCGCGCCAAGGTAATGGATGGAGCCACAAGTACGCTCGCCGCCAATGGAGTCTAGTGGATAACCAACGCTATTTCTATTCCAATCTTAATCGCTTCGATGAAAAGATGGTTCACCTCCTGCGCGAGCATTTGAAACCTATGAAAGATCAATACGGACTACATCTGCCTTGGGAGGACAAGTTATGTGATAACGAATGGGACCAGGTGGTGGCATTTCAACGTGACGACTTGGTGTTTGTCTTCAATTGGAATGGTGTCAAGTCTTTTGAGGGATATGGTATTCCTGTGCCAGAGGGTAAATACAAGGTTGTGCTCAATACTGATGCCAAAGAGTTTGCTGGATTTGGATTATCGGATGATAGTGTAGAACACTTCACGCAACCCGATACTGGTTATCTGCCAGCTGGCAAGGGGTGGCTCCAACTCTACCTCCCTGCTCGCAGTGCTGTTGTACTTCAAAAAATAGACTAGAATTTTATTTAATTATTAACTACTAACTATACAAAAACCATGAGATTAGTTATTCAACCAAACTACGACCTACTATCAGAGTGGGCTGCTAACTATGTAGCAAAACGCATCAACGAGTTCGCTCCAAAAGAGGGTACTCCTTTCGTGTTGGGATTGCCAACAGGTTCTTCACCTCTCGGCATGTACCGCAACCTTATCAAACTGCACCAAGAGGGGAAAGTTAGTTTTCGCAATGTAGTTACTTTCAATATGGATGAGTATGTGGGTATTCCAGAGGACCATTCTGAGAGCTACCACACTTTTATGTGGAAGAACTTCTTCTCACACATTGATATCCGTCCTGAGAATGTGAACATCCTCAATGGCAATGCAGAGGACCTTGTTGCTGAGTGCGCTCGCTATGAGGAAAAAATCAAACAATATGGCGGTATCAAGTTGTTCTTGGGTGGTATTGGCCCTGATGGTCACATCGCTTTCAACGAGCCTGGTAGTTCACTCGCTTCTCGCACTCGTATGAAAGAACTCACTACTGACACTATCATCGCTAACTCTCGCTTCTTTAATAACGATGTTAACCAAGTGCCTAAGACCGCTCTCACCGTTGGTGTAGGTACAATTATGGATGCTCAAGAAGTGCTGATTATGGTGAATGGCCACAACAAAGCACGTGCGCTGCAACATGCAGTAGAGGAGCCTATCTCTCATATGTGGACTATTTCTGCGCTCCAAATGCACCAACATGGTATCATCGTAGCTGATGAGGCTGCGTGCGCTGAACTCAAAGTGGGTACATATAACTACTTCAAAGATATCGAGAAAAATAACCTCGATCCTAAAAGCTTGCTCTAATGCTGCAAATCTATAATACGCTTAGTCGTCAAAAAGAATACTTCAAACCATTGCACGAAGGACACGTAGGCATGTATGTCTGTGGTCCTACCGTGTATGGCGATGCGCACTTGGGACATGCGCGCCCTGCTATCACGTTCGACCTCCTCTATCGTTACCTCCAACACCTTGGATACAAGGTGCGTTATGTGCGTAATATCACCGATGTAGGGCACTTGGAGCACGACGCTGATGAGGGCGAGGATAAGATAGCTAAAAAAGCACGCCTTGAGCAACTCGAGCCCATGGAAGTAGTGCAGTACTTCACCAATCGCTATCACCGCGATATGGAATTGTTGAATGTCCTCCCTCCTTCTATTGAGCCACATGCCAGCGGACATATCATCGAGCAGATTGCTTTTGTGCAGAAAATCATGGACAAAGGCTATGCCTACGTGAGCAATGGTAGCGTGTATATGGACGTAGAGAAATATGCCAAGGATTACCCCTATGGCAAACTCTCTGGCCGCAACCTCGAGGACATTGTTACCGAAACCCGTGAACTAGATGGTCAACAAGAGAAGAAGCATAGTTTCGACTTTGCTCTGTGGAAAAAGGCATCGCCCGAACATATCATGCACTGGCCTAGCCCTTGGAGCGAAGGTTTCCCTGGTTGGCATATGGAGTGCTCTGCTATGGGTACGAAGTACCTCGGTAAGGAGTTTGACATCCACGGTGGTGGTATGGATCTTATGTTCCCTCACCACGAAGCAGAGATTGCACAAAGTTGCGCAGCATTGGGGCATGATAGCGTGCATTATTGGATGCACAATAATATGATTACCATTGCGGGCAAGAAGATGGGTAAGAGCTACAACAACTTCATTACCCTCGAGCAATTCTTCGCAGGCAATCATGAGTTATTGGAGCAACCATTCTCACCAATGACTATCCGCTTCTTCATTCTGCAAGCGCACTATCGTTCTACAGTGGACTTCTCCAACGATGCGCTCGTGGCTGCGGAGAAGGGATTGGCACGCCTGACTGAGGCATACCAACGCCTAATGAAATTGCAAGCATCTGCAACCTCTACCGTAGAGATTGGTAATCTGCGCGAACGTTGCCAAGAGGCAATGGACGACGACCTCAACTCACCAATTGTGATTTCGCACCTCTTTGATTCGGCTCGTGCTATCAATACAGTATTTGATGGCAAAGGCACTATCAGCGAGGCAGATCTCAAGGAACTGCGCGAAGTATGGAAGACCTTTGCCATTGATATTCTTGGCTTGCAGCTCGATGGCGCGCAAGAGGCAGGTGTAGGTATGGATGCGTACAAAGGCGCAGTGGACATGTTGTTGAATATGCGTTTGGAGGCAAAGCGTAACAAGGATTGGGCTACCAGCGACAAGATTCGCAACGAACTGACCGCGCTTGGCTTCACTATCAAAGACACCAAAGATGGCTTTGAATGGAGTTTGTAAGCAAACTGAAAACGAAAAAGTGAAAACGGGAAACCGCAATATTGGGAGATTAGTCCTGCTTTTGGCAGGACTAATCTTTGTTTTTTCTGCTTGTGGTAATCATTCCTCTAAACACGCTACATCTGATACGCAACTAATAGAGGACACTATGGTGTCATACCCTGGTCGTACTTTCAGTTACAAGCAAAAGTTCAATGACACACAAGCCAAGCAGGAGCAGGCTGCCAAAGCCATTGGTTTAGCCACTCCTCCTAAGAATCGCCAAGAGGCAGCACGTATGCGTAGCCAACTGTCACTTATCAAGAGCAACGATAACTATATCGTGGATTCGCTCACGCACTCTATTCCATATCTGGTTCCTGCTGCGGCAGCAGAGTTAGAGCGCATTGGTGAAGGTTTTGCGGATATTTTACAACGCAATGGATTACCTCACTATCAGTTTTATGTCACGAGTGTGCTCCGCACCAAAGAGGATATAAAGCAATTGCAAAAAAGTGGTAACATCAATGCTACCACTAATTCTTGCCACAACTATGGCACTACGTTTGACTTGGCGTACTTCCGTTTTAATAAGGTAACGCGCACGCGCGAGTACATGCATCAGGACAATCTGAAACTAGTCTTAGGTCAGGTTCTTCTCAACGAACAGCGTGCAGGACGTATCTATGTCAAGTACGAATACAAGCAAGCCTGCTTCCACATCACCGTCCGCCAATAATCTTTCTTCCGATAATGCCTATATCATGGGATGTCTATCGAATGATATTCGAGTTCTTCCCTTCTATGTTAATTTTCCCGAATGTCATTTGGGTATCCCATTTCGTCTTTCCGAAGGGATACCGAATCCTTGCCGAAGAGTACAATAAAATCCGCATAACCAGTTGTTATATTTGGTTATGCGGATTAGTCTTCTCTACCTTTCCATTTACGGGTTCATAATGGGTTCATAAGCAGTCTTCACTATGACATCACTATGTGATTCGTAGCACTTCCTTATACCTTCTCTCTACCAGAATTACTAGTACGACTAATGCCTCTTCACGGACACATTCTCTGGCATTCAAAAAAGTCCTCAGAAACTTATCACTCATCACTTATAGTTCATAGTTAGCTTAACCCTTTTGCCCTAAAAATCAATGCTCCCTTCTTAATTACGCAGAGTGGCATTATTGACATTTTTGGCATTTTCAACAATGCCAAAATGCCAAAAATGCCAAAAATGCCACATGTCATTTTTATTTTTTCCGTTTTCACTTTTCACCTTTTCATTTTCCGAAGGACGTTCACTAAACAGTAGCGAAGCGTCCTCTAAACACTAAACACAGATCACAATTCCTGTCCCATAACACTATATATCTTTCCATCGCGGAGGATATAGATATGGTCTTCGTAGAGGATTTTTTGGCAATTGGATATTGGCGATGGGCTATTGGTGTTTGCTACACCAGTTGGCTCAATAGCAATAACCATATTGTTGGATTCTACGTTGCCACAATCTGTTTTTACCGCATATTTGAGTATCACTTCTTTGATGCCTGCTGCTACAGGTTCATCTGTCAGAGTACCCCAATCGCTATTGTCCATGATATACCATGCCACTTCTGCGTTTGGTGCATACCATGTCTCAGCAGCGATGTGTGCTTGAATCTCGGCAGTAGGAATAGTCACATCAATTGCTTCCCCTGTGCGAACGATAGGCAGTGTCACCGTGACTGGCAATGTCTGTACATACACATCCAATGTCAGTTCGTGTATCACACTATCGCACTCCATACCAGCATATTGCTCTGTCGTAGAATAGGAACCCGCAGCAGTAAGTAATTGCCCATACCACTCATATGGCAGTTCCGATGGACAGAGTGCAAGATTTTCTCGCTCTGTAGTCGCCTTAGGTAAAATAGTCAAATGCAAGGTTTCCACATGTTCGCAGCCACTTGCAGTTGTGGTATTATACATATAATCTCCACTCATAGTGTACGTCAATCCATGCCACTCGTAAGAGTCGCAGGCAGTCATGCTAAACTCTACATGCTCTGATTTGTTGATAGTCAAGTGAAGTGTCACAATACTATCGCAACCGTTAGCAGCGGTAGTAGTATAGGTGTACTCGCCACTTTGGGTATATGTTTCTCCATTCCACTCGTAGCTATCACATGCGGTGACTGATTCCTCTGTATTAACAGTAGAATTAACCATTAGGTTGAGGATATGTCGGATACTATCGATGTCTGTGCCTACATATTTCTCGGTGTAGGTATATTTGCCTGTTGCGGTGTAAGACTCACCATACCATAGATAAGGAACTTCGCTATCGCAAATCGTTACCGATTGTTCATCATGGTTACCAGCGGTAAGTACCGTCAAATCCAACACATAGATTACACTATCGCAAGCAGCGGTAGTATATTGCTCTACAACGGTATAGCGACCAGTAGCAGAGTACGTATTATCGCGCCAAGTGTATGGCAACTCATCGCTACCAATTACTACAGTTTCGGTGGTAGTAACTGCCTCTGGCATGATAGTCAGTTGGAGAGTAGCCACGCTATCGCAACCTGCTGCGTTAGTCAGGGTAACACTATACTCACCAGTTGCTGCATACGTTTGACCATTCCACGTATAAGTCTCACCATAACAGATAGTAACATACTCGGTTTTGCCCATCTCAGAGTTATTGATAGTTAGATGGATCGTTACGATGCTATCACAGCCGTTGGCAGCAACGGTAGTGTAAACGTAATCGCCACTTTCGGTGTATGTTTTGCCATTCCAATTGTAGCTATCGCATGCGGTTGCAGTCTCCTCTGCGTACTTAGTAGCATTGATAGTCAAGTACAAAGTAACGATACTATCGCATCCATTGGCAGCAACGGTGGTGTATGTGTAATCGCCACTCGCGGTGTAGGTTTCGCCATTCCATGTGTAACTATCGCAAGTGACTACAGATTCCTCTGCGTACTTTATTTGGTTGATAGTCAAATGGAGCGTTACGATGCTATCACAGTTGTTCGCAGCGATAGTAGTGTAAACGTAATCACCACTCTCTGTGTAGGTTTGACCATTCCAATCGTAAGAGTCACATGCGACTATAGTCTCTTCAAAATATTCGGTTTGGTTGATGGTGTTGATAGCTCCCATAAAATTCCTCCACTCTGAAGATTGGTATATTTCATGCGTACCACAAGGAACATAACAAGTCGGATTTGTATTAAATGTTGTAGAGTCAATGGTAGGTGGATTAATTGCTTCAACATATAAAGTATCAAAGTAACTGTACATAAAAGCACCTTCTCCAATTGATTTCACTTTTTTAGGAATAGTAATTGCATAGTGCATCGTATCAAGATATCCTGGTATAATCAATCTATCTTCTTCATCTCCTAAACCTCCAGAGAATGCCCATGAACCAATTTTAGTAATATTTTCAGGAATGATGGTGTTTCGACAACCTGCGATTAATGAATTGGAGACTGTATGTATGATAGCATTACAGTTTTCGCGACTATCATAATTAGCGTTGCCTTCCTCTACAGTAATAGAAGATAAACTATAACATCCCACAAATGGAGAGCCTCCATATAGCAATTCTGTAGATGTCTCACCAATAGATATAACGGACTCTGGGATATTAATGGATTGTAATTCTGGACAAAAACTAAAAGCCCAACCGCCAATCTTTGTCACAGAAGAAGGAATGTTGATTGATGTTATCTCTTGCATTGAGAATGCCCAAGCACCAATACTTGTTAAGTTATCGGGGAGGGAAATTTGCTTAATAGGGAAACTTGACCATGGTGCCATATCGAAAAGGAATATGTAATCATACATATCTCCGTAACCTGTTATGGTCAAATGTTCATTTTCGTAATCCCAATATAGATTATCACCACATTTATTACCAATAATCCATTCAATAAGTACATCACCTGTAGAAACAGCATGGAGATAAGCTATATCATATGGTGTATAGTCAAATGGCAACACAACATTTGTATTCGGTTCTAATGTATCGGAATATGAGAATATTGTTTCAACGGAACTACAAGACTCATAGAAATCCAATGAGACTTCGATTACATCAGAAGAAGTATTATTGATATGCAGGTAACATCTTGTGCCTGAGTTTTTAAAATTAGTAAAATCTAATCCATACCAATCATCGGTAGGTGTGAATTGATTATCACTAAATAATCCGTTACTTTCCCCTATTACATATGTTTGTATCTCATCACAATTATCCTCTAACTCAGTATTTGTCGCAAAATCAGCAGACAGGACAAATTGTGTAGCGTAGTAGAAACCGTTAGAAACAAAGTGCACATATATAGTTTCTTTTGCTTCTTTTAAGTATTCTTCAAAGTCAAATTTTTCTGTGTGTCTCTCTGAAGGGCATAATGCGTCAATTTGAACACTATATATAGGTTCGGAATCCGTACAATCCGAATAAACTTCCATTAACAGAGTTTCAGAACAATCTACTCCAAATCCTGGCATATGGGGATTATGGATACGCCATACTAGGTCTTTTCCACTTGTGATTGCTCTGGCAATATCTACTTGATACCAAATATCTGCGTTACCATCAAGTTCTATTGAATCTTGCCAATGAATAGGTATGGCAGCCTCACAAGATGTTCCGTCGCGTAAGTCGCACATTTCTTCTATATTTCCCATTTGACTTTTCCATATAGAATTCTGGTATACATCAAACATACCACAAGGAATCAGGCAAATAGGTGAATTAGTAAATGCATTATTTCCAAGTGTAGGTGGAATAGAAGCTAAAACCTTAACCGTATCAAGATTTGAGCAACTAGAGAATGCTGATTTTCCAATAGTAGTAACACTATCAGAGATTACAATGGAGGTGAGTTTTTTACAACTGTTAAAGGCATTGTTACCTATACTCTGTAAAGTAGTAGGGAAAATAACAGTCTTTAGACTATCAAACTTCTCACAGAAATTGTTTGGGATATGTTTTATACTATCGCCAAACTCAACCACTTGTATTCCTTTAGTATAAATGTATGTAAAAGGTAAGTCTGGACATTGATTGGCATTCCAATAAATGCTATCTATTGTATGGCAATCACGGAATGGGGCATTATTAGAATTAGCCCTCTCAAAAATACGTCTTACTGAGCTAGGAATAGAAACTACTTGTAAACTATCACATGAATAAAATGCGCCATGAGCAATGCTATCCACCCCTTCTGGAAGAATCACAGAACGAAGACCTGTATTAGAGAATGCTGATTCACCAATAATTTTTAGATTTCTTCCCCATTCAACGGTTTGAAGATTTGAGCAACTAGAGAATGCTGATTTTCCAATAGTAGTAACACTATCTCCAATTATGACATACGAAATATTATCATTGTTATATAATGGTTTAACATCCAATGACGCATCGCGAAGATTCCAGATGACCGTATCAAGTAATGGACAATCGCCAAAGAGATTTTTACCAACAGTAGTCAAACTACTTGGAATGTTGATTGTATGGAGACTATCACACTGTATGAAAGCTTCGTCACTGATTGTTGTCAAACTTTCAGGAAGAACCACCTTCTTCAAACGTGGATTATTGGCAAAATAGTGTTTACCTATATATTGAATGTTATTTCCCACTTTTACAGAAGTTAGCGCAGGACAATCGTAGAAAATAAGATTGTCAATTGATATAACGCTATAGCAAATATTGTTATAAACAACTGAGTCTGGGATAACAATATCACCGCTATACTTAATAGCATACCAGGAACCATTCCAAATTCCCCAACCTTGAGCGACTCTTACGGTGTAAGGAGGTGTATTGCTAATAATATTGTAATAGCAATCACCTGATTTAAAATCATGAAAAGCCCATGCTGATAACGAAAGCATTAGGGCAATAAAGAATGTAAATTTTCTCATAATGTATTAATTTTTACTTGTTGATAAAATGTCATATGATCAAGTATAGACATACAAAAAGAGCGTGAACTTTCGTTCGCTCAATTTGATTTTCTGAGGTTCTCGACTACCTTAACAATTCAAATCTACGCACGGAAAACTCACGCTGGTAACGCGAGCGTGCATAAACCGTACTTGAATTGTTAATGATTTCTAAAAGTGTCGAGTTTTCAGAAAATCAAGTCTGGGCTTATAACGCTATATTAAATATGTCTTGGGCAAAGTCAGTTAATAGTTAATATTTCCATTAATCTGAAATTGCGGATGAAAAGTATTCGTTTTATATATTACAAGTGATGAGTGATAAGTAATTTTAGGGGTTAGTAATATTTTGTTAGTCGTTTAATTTTGTTTCGATTTCCTCAATAGTAGGCAATGCTGATTCTACTTCTTTTGGGAGTTGACGTTTAGATAATTCATATTCAGAAATGCCAATAGGTGTGTTTATCCTCGAAAGCGCATATCGCGCCAAAACCGTATTCTTCTCTTTGCAGATAAGCAAACCTATAGAAGGTGCATCCTGTGGTGTATTCAACAAGTCATCTACCATTGCTGTATAACCAGCCAACTGACCTATGTCTCGAAAATCAAACTCAGTAGTTTTAACTTCTATTACACAATATCGGTGAAGCGGGATAATATAGAACAAGAGATCTATAAACTTATCTTTTCCTCCTGCCGATAGACGATATTCACGTCCTACAAATGAAAAACCTTTGCCTAATTCAAGCAGGAACTGAGAGAGCTTATTCATTAACTCATCCTTCAATTCTTTCTCCGAATACTGTTCTTTGAGATGGAGAAAATCAAAACGATAGGGATCTTTGAGCAGTTGCTGAGCGAAATCACTTTCTTCAGCTGGTAAAACATGCTGAAAATTGCTAAGTACTCCGCCTTCTCTCTCATACAAATCCGTCTCCAAGAAGTTGAGCAAAACACCACGTCCCCATTGATTTTCCCATGTTTTGTGTACAAAGAATAGTGCTTTACGACTATCTCCTTTTACTTTATCAATAATTTTTTGATGGTGCGTCCATGGGACACAAAAGAGCAAGTCAAAATCTTCGGCAGCTTGCCGATAAATTGATTGTGGAGAATCTTCGGCAGCTTGCCGATGATTTTCAAAAAGCGGGGAGTATAGTGAATAAAAATACTTGGTATAACGCAAACTGGTAGGTGCCAAACCTCTTTTATTTCCTACTACTTTGGTCAAATCATTACTCAGATTCTCATAGAAATGCGAACCATATTTATTGTCGTATTGTCTTTCGGCAATGTCTTTCCCGACAGACCAATAAAAACGAAGCATCTCATTATTCACACGCACAGATGCCTTGATTTGGCTTTGGCGATAGCGATGGCTCAACTCAGCAATCCATTCTGTATATTCCTTATCTTCGATAATCTGTAGCATGTTACTTTTTTCTATTTCGCCTGCAAAGATAGTGAATTATTTTGAATTGAGCAAGAGTAGTGCAAATAAAAATGCCATTTATGCGGATTTTGCATATATGGCAGGAATGTCTATAACGCTATCTATATTAAATATGTCTAGCTATGGCTTCCAAACCTATATCTTGCTCCGTATCTCCACCAGTTCGGCGCGGACACGCAGCAAGATATCTGCCGCACGTTGGCGAAAGTCTGTCTGACGTTTACCCTGCTTCAGCTCTTGACGGATAGCCTCAATACGAGTGATATGCATCTCATCGCGTAAGTATTTAATTTGCTTAACAAGGTCAATATCCTCCATCGTATAATAGCGGTTGCCATGCCCATCTTTGCGAGGTGATAGTTGCGCAAAATGTTTCTCCCAATAGCGCAAAGTAGTTGCGGGAAGCCCGGTCATTGCTTGAGCCTCTGTCATGGAGTAGTATATTTTGCTATTCGTTTCGCTCATGGTTCGATAATCAATTACACTTTACCTATTTTTAGCGTTTTGCCTGCACGAATAAAGTCTGAGGTCAGTCCGTTCCATGCCTTAAGTTGCTTAACAGACACGCGGAATTTAGCTGCTATGCCGCCCAAGGTATCACCTTCTTTAATTTTGTAGTACGTCACCCCATTCACCGAATAGGCACCATTGACGGATGTTCGTTGTAGTAGATCAATTTCTGCACGACGGTTATGAATCAACTCTTTTGCTTGATATGCCAAAATAGTATCTTGCTGATCTATATACGCCCCCGATATTTCGATTGGTAGACACAACGCGTACTCTTTGCCTCCAGGCACTATGTCGCGGGCATATTGTGGATTTAAGCGACGCAACTCCTCAATCGTAACATCCAGATTAGCAGCAATCTGCTTTAGGTGTTGACGTTCGGTAGTCACGATAGTATCGGTAATAGGGTATAAGTTTTCTGTTGATGGGCATATGCCGTGCAAGTCGGCATAGTTCATGGCATAGGACGCGGCTATGAAGATAGGCAGATAACCACGTGTCTCTTTGGGCAAGTAGGGATAGATGCTCCAGAAATCACGTTTACCTCCTGCACGATGGATAGCTTTGTTTACATTGCCTGGGCCGCAGTTGTAGGCAGCAATCACTAAATTCCAATCACCAAAGATGTTGTACAACGCTTTCAGGAAGCGGCATGCCGCTTCTGTAGAACGAATAGGATCCATGCGTTCATCTACTAGCGAATTGACCTCTAGCCCATATTTCTTACCTGTTGCTGGCATGAATTGCCATAATCCTACGGCTCCCATGTGCGAGCGTGCATGAGGATTGAGGGCTGATTCTATCACAGGCAAATAGCATAATTCAAAGGGCAAATTATGTTTGCCTAAGATATCTTCAAAGATAGGAAAATAGTATTCTGCTTTGCTTTGCAGACTTGCCAACTGGCGAGGACTATGCTTTACATATCTTAAGATGTATCGTCTGACTACCTCATTATACGGCACTTCAATCACAAAGGGCAATGCTTGTAAGCGAGCTTTATACAAAGAATCAGGCAACTCAGTGATAAGCGTGTCGGAGGTACATTCAGTAGTATCAATCGCTGCTAATAATTCGTCAAAGAAGATGGTAGTGGAGGAGTCCAGAGTGTCAGAGATTGAGATGTTTAGGAGCTCAGGGATGGAGTCCTGAGCTACAACAGCTGTGCTCAATATGCTAAATACGAATATATAAAGGAGTTGTCTCATTCTAAATTCTTAATTCAAAATTGTATTGCTAGTTTTATTTCTGCAGTTCGCTGGTTCTGCATGTCATAATATATTTGTGGGGTTACATTCAGCGACAGGTCGTTGGATATATCGAAGTCAAATAGTTGTGCATCCACATATGCATCAATCAGCGACAAGGCATATACTGCCACTGTTACTAGGATTGCCATATCACGATTGCGCAGCGATGCATTTTGCCATTCTTTCAATCGGTTTTGATAAGCAGAGGCGCCTCCCATCGTGTTAATGGTATAGCCTTCAGGCAAAATCGCATTATAAGATTTATCGGGGCTATTGCTGACTGTACCATTTTGGATGTCATAGTAGATGTCACGATATGCCTCTTTATACCCTATATATTGATTATTACTCCAGGTGATGGCGTAGATACAGCCCATAAATCCACCATAGACAATAGGCAGTTTCCAGTAACTACGATTGTATATCTGTCCCATTCCTGGTACAATAGCACCTAGCCAAACGGCTCGCATGGGATCAGGCTTCCAAAATAAACGATCCATCTCTTTTTGGGTGAGGGGAATAGAGTCGGTCAATAATATCGAATCATTGGCTGCTCGCGCAAAGGTGGGTATCGCGCAGACAATCAGTAATATGTATATGATTAATCTCTTCAATGGATATGATTGATGATGGAGTTTAATTCTTCTTCGTTGCGAAAACTGATGGTAATCTTCTTGCCTACAATTTTTGCATTGCTACCCAGTTTCTTTTGCAGCAATGCTTCTTGAGCGGTGTAGGATGGAGTGGTTTTCTTCTCTTTTTGAGCAGTTTTTGTATCGCTTACTAGTTCTTCTACTTTGCGTACTGATAAACCATTTTGTAGGATTCGTTTGTAAATGCTCAGTTGTTGCTCCGGCGAGGGGGAACCTAGTATCGCTCGTGCGTGTCCCATGTCTATTTTCTTCTCTTTGATGCCGAGTTGAATCTCTGCTGGTAATTTCAGCAGGCGCAGGTAGTTGGCTACTGTAGCGCGTTTCTTGCCTACGCGTTCCGACATACGCTCCTGTGTGAGATTGTATTCATCCATTAGGCGTTGGTATGCTAATGCAATCTCAATGGCATCTAGATCTTCGCGCTGGATATTCTCAATGAGAGCCCATTCCATCACCTGCTCATCTTTGGCTGTACGAATATAGGCGGGAATTGAGTCCAAACCAGCCATTTTTGATGCACGGAAACGACGCTCACCTGCGATAATCATGTATCGTTTGTTAGCATCCTTGCGTAGTGTGATAGGTGATATCACACCATGTTCTTTGATGGATTGTGCCAACTCCTCTAGTGCTTCTTCATCGAAGGTGCGACGGGGCTGATCGGGGTTGGGGTATATCTTATCCAATGCAATCTCGCTAATAGAGGATGACCCTGCTGTGGAGATATGGGTAGTGTCAATAAGCGCGTCTAAACCGCGGCCTAGTCCTAATGATTTTTTCATGCGTTGCCCCTCCTTATAAGTTCTTTAGCTAAATTGATATAATTTTTCGCACCTTTGCTATTGCGATCATATTCCAATACCGACATACCATGGCTAGGGGCCTCGCTGAGGCGTACATTGCGGGCTATAACAGTATTGAAAACCAGATCGCCAAAGTGGCGGCGTACCTCATCGTGTACTTGCATAGAGAGTCGCAAACGACCATCATACATGGTCAATAAGAAACCTTCAATGCGCAATGCCGGATTGAGATTCGACTTGATAATCTTGATGGTATTCAATAGCTTAGCAATACCTTCTAATGCGAAAAACTCACATTGTACAGGAATAATAACACTGTCGCTTGCGGTCAGTGCATTGATGGTAATCAATCCCAACGATGGAGAACAATCGATGAGAATATAATCGTACAGTGGACGCAGAGGGGATAATACCTTTTTTAGGATATTCTCTCGGTTATCGATATTCAGCATTTCTATCTCTGCACCCACTAAGTCAATGTGAGATGGCATCAAGTCTAGGTTTGCTCGAGAGGTAGGGAGGATGGCTGTCTTTGGATCAATGTCCATGACTAAACATTCGTAGATAGTGCTATTCAATTCACGTATCTCCACTCCCAAACCAGATGAGGTGTTTGCTTGTGGATCGGCATCAATCAGTAGTACTTTCTTACCCTCCGCGGCCAGCGCTGCGGCTAGGTTAATAGATGTTGTAGTCTTGCCGACACCACCTTTTTGGTTGGCTAATGAAATGATTTTTCCCATATATTTTTTTGTTTACAAATTATCAATTATTACTTCACTTTTATCTCCCACAAGTAGGCAAAGTTCAGACTTAGATTCATCGCATTGGATTGGCTGAAGTAGTCCACTTTGCGGTTATTGTATATGGTACCCATACTGAAGTTGAAGCGTGCTTCTAATTGGAATAGGCCGATGTTGCGGGTGCGATAGTAGCAGCCTAATCCTCCTGCCAATCCCCAGTCAAATGGCTTTTCGATAGGCTGATATTGAGGCGATTGGATGGCAATAGGTAAATCTGTCGCCACATCGCGAATACAATATCCAATCTGTGGCCCCAAATTGATAAATCCGCGAAAGCGATGTTTGCCAAAGTATAAGTGCATCAGCAGGGGGATTTCGATATAGTCCAATTGTCGAACATAATCCATTGTACTATTATCGTTTATTGCAATGGTTTCGTGCCAACCGCGTTGCATATAGTTCGCCTCCACTTGGATGGCGCACACTTTGTGTCCCGCGTAGCGGAAGACCAATCCGCCATTCCAAGTCAATGGTGACTGCATCAAGTCTATCTTGGCTACATTGGGCTGAAAGAGCATAGTGGATGCCAACACGCCCGCATGCGCGCCTACGTATAATTCAGGTGTGCGCAAGCGTGGCTGAGCAACCATGCCTGTGCTCAGTGCTACTAGCAAGAGGAGTATGGATATATAGCGCAGATGTTTCATTGGTGAATAATACGCATGATATGGTTTTCATAGCCGCCTTGTGGGGCTAGTTGTTGATAATGGATTTGTGCTTGTATGCCTTCCCACACTTCATCCAGTGGAGTGACCACGCTGTCCATAGGGATAGAGGATTCGTGCTGTAGCATATGGATCAAGTGACTAGTCAGGTCATAACCCAATAGGTCGTAACGTGGTTGCTCCGAGCTTAAATCATGGGCGAAATACCGATCAAACAGCTCTTGATAGTGATCAGGCACGATAGGTTCTTGAGCAAAGACCGATGCATATAGTTGTGGTAGGATAATCTGCTCATGTTGCCATGAATAGTGTGAATATAGCGTGATGCGGTATTTACCTACTAGTTGCAGCAGGTGTGGCATTACTGTTTGCAGATTGGCATAGCGCTCCGTATTGAAAATGATGATATTTTCCACGCTATCGCGGAAGCCTCCATCTATCGAATCGGTGAGCAGTGCACGCAGCGAGATAGTCGTGGTAGGTACTTGTTCGCGTTTGAGTGCGCTGTGCAGAGCTTGGATTCCAGATGGTATTACATCGCCTTCTTTAGCCTCCACCAGCACGCAGTTCACGCTGTCACCTCGGGCGGCTAAATAGCGGGCTATTGTGTCGGCCTCTATTTGCTCCGATGGGTTGAACTTCAGGATATTGGGATGAGTCGTTATACCGTCCACACGCGAGAGGAAGGGAACCAACATCCAGATGCTATCATTGCTTAGCGAATCCATCACGATAGCCACTTGTTGTGAGTATGCGGGACCAATGATAGCATCCACCTCACGAAGCTCAGGATGTTGTTGTAGTATTTCGTTGGTGCGGTGGGCGGTCTTGCCTATATCGTAGGTGAACACCTCCAACATCTGCCCATTGGCTTGTGTTTCGTAGATAGCAATCAGAGCGCCTGCATAGAAGTCATAGAATCGTTCCATATTCTTATCGCGTTTGATAGCGTCTGCATGCAGAGGCAGTAGGAATGCTAGGCGGATAGCAGAGCTATCCAGCTGGGGCAACGTATCTGTTCCCAGCGAATCAAGGCGTATAGTATCTGCCGCTAGCGAATCCTCTGCAATCAATGTATCAACAGTAGTCACGAGGCTATCCTGCTTTATAGGATCTACGGCTATCACATCCACTTTACGTTTCTCGTCTTTACTTAGCCTTGGGGTATCGAAGATTGCCACACGATTTTTCTTTTTCTCTTTGATGTTTTTGGCGGGGGACTCGGTGGTAGTTATAGTATCGGATGACTTTGCTTGCTTCAGTGCCTCTGTTGCGGCTTTCGCAGGTATCAATATCTCATCGCCGAACTGTAATCCTTTCTGTTTCAGTTGTGGATTGGCTTTGAGTATGTCTTCTTGCCTCACACCGAAGTTCACGCTGATACGATACAAACCTATACTGCGTTCTACCGTATAGCGATAATATATTTGTCCGTCGATGGTGTCCATCGGATAATCTACTGGCTCCCCTTTGGCTGGCATAGCCCATGCCATCAGGGCGATGAGTAGGAGGATGTACGTGTGTATTTTTTTCATTGGATATATTGTTTTCTGCGTACTAATATTACTATCATTCCGATTATCCCCAATACGGCTAGGGGAACCACTATGCTTATCACTTGTGCAGTCACTCGTTGTTCTCGTGCGCGTTGGTCGTTCAGCAGGCGAAGGGTTATTTGCTTTTGGCGTAGTGACATCCAGCCTGTATCATCGGTCAGGTAGAGTAGGGCGTTCACCATGAAATCGCGGTTGCCAAACTGTGTTTGTGTATAGCGATCGTAGCCTAGTGGCAGGGGCTGTCCTTGTTGCCATTCATTGCGAATCGTGCTACCGGCTGCCACTATCACTTGTTTGGTGGGGGCGCTCTGCTTGCGCAGGGGAGCATGTTGCACTACCTCATCCGGAGGGAGTAGATGGGCGTATAGCGATGGAAATACGCCTTCCAAACTAGCTGCAACTGGGATAAATGCATACTGAAACTCACTCTCTGTACCGTCAAACATACTTAAATCCACTTCTGCAGGCGTACTTGTCAGTTTGCTGTTGGAGGAGGTGGCTAGCAGTACTTCTTTGCGTATGCCATCGTCACCACCTACAAAGTCAATATAAGAGGCCATTGTCGCTGTCACTTGCATTACGTTGCGCGTGATAGGTGACGCTTGAGAGGTTAGTAGCAATGGGGCATACGTCCATGGCATTGGTTGCCAATTAGGCTCCTGGGGGTCGCTGGAGACATCTACCGGCAGAGGAAGGCATTGCAGGTCCTGTACCAACGCCGGATTCACGCGGACACCATAGCGGAACAGCATATCATTCAACTTCAAATCCAAAGGAATGATAGGGGTCTTCCCTTGCGAGGATAAGAAGTCCGAGGAGAAACGTACACCATTCAGTACCCATAGGATACGACCTCCCTGCATCAGGTATTGGTCTAAGATGTATTTGTCTTTCTCCGAGAAGGGCTCTTGAGGGTCGGCTATGATAACTGCGCGATATTCGTCTAGTACGCCTGTTTCCTCTCCCAATGCCCCGCGATCTATCTGGTAGTAGTAGGACAATGCTTGACTCAGGTCATATACTTCGGCCTCAGATAACTCGCCATGTCCTTCCAGAAAGGCCACTTTCTCCACTTTCTCGCGGGTCAAGGTGTGGATGGCTTCCACAAAGGCAAACTCTAGATTTTCAATACTATGATTGAGGTTCTCTTCCCCGCTGAGTCCGCGATTATTGTGGAGCAGTTCCACCACGGCGGTCTTACCTTTGTAGGTCACCAAGGCAAACGGATACACGGTTGTCTGTGCGGTTTGACCTTTGTGTGTTCGCTCGTGGATAACGGTTGGTGGCAGTCCTTCGGGTATATGTTCCGCCGATATCCTATAGTCGATAGCCCTTTGCCTATTGCCTATTGCGGCAAACTCCTCCATCATCTCCATGGTGGCGCGTTGTAGGCGTTGGAAACCGGCATTCAATTCGCCGTCTAGTAAGAGCGTTACTTCTAGTGGGGCATCTAATGTCTGCAGTAGGTCTTTGGTGGCAGGGGAGATACTATAGCGGTGATCGTTGGTCATATCCCAACGTACCACAAACTGGTGTGCTAGTACATTCAGCAGTACCAGCCCAACCAAAATCACTATGCCTCTCCATGGTTTCATATCGATTGCCTCAAACTATTCTTTGCCTTACTTCAACGTCTTAAGCACTTCTTCGTTTATCACTACTGGATACTTCTCGCGGAGTGTTGCTACCCATAGTTTCTCCAGGTAATCCTGATAATCGGTAGTCACTTGTCCGCGTACGTCATTGTAGTCTTGTGGTGCTTTAATCACTTTGCCCACGGCTATTACCACTGGGAACTCCTCCGCTGGAGTGTAGTCGGCATCTTTGAGGTCAAAGGCATATTTATCCACAGCACCGTTTTTGCCGGCTACCCACAGACCGCGTTCTACCTTCACGTATTGGACGCTATCCACGTTGATACGTTGGTTGATATAGCTCATCACGGAGTCGGAGTTAGCTTTCTTCACGATTTGTTTGGCTGCTTTAGCGGCTGCTTCGTTCTTAGCATATACCATATAGCCTTTGAAGCGTGGCTCATCCCAGGTATATTCTTTCTTGTGGGCTTTGAAGTATGATGCCAATCCTTCAGTATCTTTGTTGGCTTTATCCCATACTTCGCGCAGAGATACGTCAAACAGCAGGATGCCATCGTGGTATTCGCGAACGAGATTGCGCAAATCAACATGTTTCTCTTCCAAATGTGCTTCTGCGTAGGCTTTTACATCGGCATCGCTCATGCTGGCTGGCAAGTTGTATTCGGCGCGTGCTTTGCGGATAAAGCTCTTATCTGCTTCTGCGAAACGGGCATCGCGGCGAACCTGTATGCTCAACTGACGGCGTAAACTGTCCAATGGCTGAATACCGCGTTTGTCGTATAACTTCACAAAGTGCCAACCAAAGCGGGTAGGGAAGGGCTCACTAATCTCACCTGGAGTCATATCAAACGTGATGTTCTCAAAGGGTTGTACCATCATGCCTCGGCCGAACCAACCCAGATCGCCACCTTGTACGGCAGAGCCTTTGTCATCCGAGTGAGCAGTCGCCACTTCCGCGAAATCTGCGCCTGCCAATACGGCGTGATAGAGGCTGTCTATCTCCTTCTTTACATCCAGCGGGTTAGTCTCCGCGCCGCGAGGCATCATCTTCATGATATGTGCAGCGTGTACTTCCTCGTAGGGGCGTTCTTCTTCTACCAACGCAATGTGGAAACCGTAGGGGCTACGGAATACTTCGGTCACCTCGCCGATGGGGGTGTTATATACGGCATCCTCAAAGGCATAGACATAGCGGAATACTTGAACCCAGCCTAGTTCGCCACCATCATCTTTACCGTGTGGATCATCCGTCATCTCTTTGGCTACGGCTTTGAAGTCCTCTGGCTCCCGCACGGTCACCCATTTGCGACCTTTCTTCACTTTCTTCTCTACACCAGTCGTCACGCGCTCACGAGCCAAATTGATTTTCGCTAGCGCTTCTGCCTCTGCCACAGAATCCGCATCTGCGGGGCATTGGATAGCAATATGGGCGGCGCGACGCACGTTGGCTTGACGATCGTAACTCAATTGGATTAGGCTGTCTATAGCCTCTACGTCCACCATGTATTTAGGAGTGGCTTGGGAACGGTAACCGGCCAACTCTTTTTTGAAGGCTTCTGTGGTGTCCACGCCTTGTGCAATGGCCTCGGTCACCTTCAACTTGAAGTTGATAAAGAGATCCAAGTACTCAGCCATACTTTTCTTCTCTGTGTTGTTCCCCTGATTGTTCTTCTCGTAAATGTACATAAATTCTGACAACATCACGTCTTCACCGTTGATAGTCATCAGCACTTGGTCTTCTTGCGCGAAGCCTACCATGGCACACGCTAACAGAATGATGGATAATAATACTTTTTTCATTGTTTTGTTATTCTTATTTTTGTTAAATTCTTCTTTCCCTTGTAGGTTTAAGTAGTTTCGATTTCGCTCACTCTAGGAGCAGGAGAGCGAATTAAGTACCAATCTTCGCTTATTTATGCAAATTAGCGCGCAAAATTACAAAAAAAATTTGATATATGCAAAAAAAGTAGTACTTTTGCAGCGAATTTCATCGAAAACAACCATGACAACGCTTACATCTTTTTTTTCTGATGCAGAACTGAGAACTGCACAAGAGCTTATCAACCAGTCAAATAACGTAGTTATTCTAACGCATATGTCGCCTGATGGCGATGCGATGGGCTCTTCATTGGCTATGCGTCATTTCTTGGAATCTTTGGGGAAACGGGTATCTGTCATTGTGCCGAATCCCTTCCCTGATTTTCTAGCATGGTTGCCTAAGGCGGATGAGGATATCATCTACGAGAAACAGCGGGAAGAGGCTGATGCGCTGCTTCATCAAGCTGATTTGGTTATTTGCACCGATTTTAACGACCCGAAACGCATTGGTTCTTTGGGAGATAAACTGCTTACGCTTTCGTGTAAGAAGATGATGATTGACCATCATTTGCATCCTGCCTCTTTCCCTGACCTGACTATCTCATATCCTACATGTCCTTCAACTTGCGAACTCGTCTATCGCCTAATCACCAGCCTCTCGCCTATATTCAATAGCCCGCAGGGCGTCCAATGCCCAATACCCAATATCCAATCCATAGCCACTTGCATCTATACCGGCATGATGACCGATACGGGCAATTTCTCCTTCAATTCCAATTATCCAGAGATGTATCAGATTGTGTCGGAATTGGTTACTTTGGGGGTGAATAAGGATGCTATTTATAACCGTGTTTTCAATGCTTATTCGGCAGACCGTATGCGCTTGATGGGATATTGCTTGTATAGTAAGATGAAGATTTTCCCTGAGCATCATACGGCTCTTATCTACTTGAGTCGCAAGGAGTTGTATCGTTTCAATTTTCAGTCAGGAGATGCGGAGGGGATTGTTAATTTGCCTTTGCAGATCAAGGATATTCATTATTCGTGTTTCATGCGCGAGGATAAGGTCAATCCTACTGAACTGGCGTTGGCTGGTGGTAGTAAAACCAAGATTAAGATTTCGCTTCGCAGCCAGGGGGATCGTCCTGTGAATGTCTTTGCGAAGGATATTTTTGGCGGTGGTGGCCATGCTAATGCTTCTGGTGGTGAGTACTATGGACCTCTTCCAGAAGCCGTGCAACGCTTCCTAGACAACTACAAAAACTACTTTACTCCTCATACTTCATAACTCATCACTCCTCCCCGAAGATACCCCGAAGATACCCCGAAGATAGAACGTGAAAAGACAGTCAACCAATTTTAGGAAAAGACAGGTTGTTAATATATTTTTACATTTCACACTGTCACACTATCACACTATCACATATTTTTATGAGTGAATTTTCTCGACATACTGCCAAACTACCCAAAACATACTTTTCCAAAATCGGCGATTTTTTAGGGGCTCTTGGGGTAGTATATAATTATATACATAGTATATATTATATTTTTTTCGACCGATACACCATTCGACACATTTTTTTGTGTGATAGTGTGATAATGTGATAGTAGCCCAATCGACATTTTGATTATTAAAATACGTTAACATTTCTTCTCTAATCGGTCCTTGCTCTTTCTCTCCTTCCGTCCCTTCCGGAATGTCTGTTCTTCTTTGGAACGTCTGGAAAATCCGTCCCTTCCGAAAGCGTCCAGTTTCTTTGATAAAAATAATTCGTTAAAAATTTGGTAGTCTGCAAAATTTTTTGTAACTTTGCACCCAGATTTGTAACACCTCTTTAACTGATGAATAATATGCGTAAATTACACTACATAATACTCACTTTTGTGGCATGTTTCATGCTCTCAATCCGCCCTGCCCAAGCGCAAACCACCGATGGTTATCTTACCACTGGAGATATTGTATCTATTAGTTACAAACAATATCCATGGGGAGGCGATTTGCCTAAACCAAAATATATGTCTGTAGAAGGAGGGGTGATTACAAGTGTAGAAGATGTAACTAGTTCTTGTCTGTTTCAAGTATTCATTGAGGAAGTGAATGGTTTCTATTACTATATTTTTAAGCTCTTAGATAAAGAGCAATATTTAAAAGTCAATAACAATGCAAATGGGGGGCAAGAGGGTGTACTAGAGTTGGTGGATAGTTTATTTGCTGCGTCTGGATTTCAAATAAGCAAAGCAAATAATAATGCAGAAAGAAGCTACCTGTATGGTCAATTGTCTTCCTCCGTTAAGACTAGCTGGGGCGAGATCAAACCAATATACCTAACCACTGATTTTAGATTAGCAGGATGGAATCCTGTTTCATTGTACATCGAAAAATGGGAACAAGAGGGTGCTAATGCGCCGAAAGGAAGATTTTATCCAGAATCAATCATCTTGCCGTATGCAGTGACTGAACAAGAATTATCAAATCAAACTGTTGACGTAACCTTTACTCTTCCTACGCAGATAGTAATTTCTTATACTTGTTTGAACCAGCCTGACTTGGTTATTGGTGGCGGACAAGGAGATGTGGATTACAATGATATTACTAACCTAAAATTTTACTGGGAATCTACGGGTGATAATAAGGAAGTTACATCTAAAATCAGCCCTTCTCTTTATTACGATGATCCGAATGACTCATACGAACTGCCTGACGAGGGTACCGCAGTGTTGTCTTTAACAACAGGTGCTACTAATGGTGCATCAACCACCTTTACTATCACTCCTGTAGGCGAAAGTCCGATGAACTTGCGCACCAACACCAATAGCCGTATTCAATGGGTGAACTATGCCGACCGTGTAGTGGCGGAGTATAAGTACAAGGGCGACACCGTGAAGCAGACTATGCGCGTAGTGCGCAACTCCTATCATGAAGAACCATTGCCACCGCTGACCTTCCACATCAACCCTACGATGTTTACGTTTGGTGCGGACGCAGAGACGGTGAATATCACAGTGGTGCCTATTCACCAACACGGTAGCGTCATCTATGATGTGAATCAGAATGTTTTCAAGACCGAGTATGAACCGCACGATCCTGCATACCCTGAGCAATTGACCTTAACTTCGGAGACAGATGGTTGGGTGATTACTACAGACGATGGCGCAGATTGGCTAAGCCATACGGTCAACACCAACTCGATTGCTATTACTGCCGAGGCATTAGGAAACGGTCAATCCGATCGTACTGCTACCTTCACGGGAACCTTCCAGCGCGAGAATGCTGGTAGTGGACATGAGCATCAGGAGAGTTTTACTATTCAACTTGCACAGCGTTCCGATGCGGGTATTCAATTCAACAAGGAAAACCAAGAAGTACATACCGCAACGCGCACCATCTACTATCTGCCGGAAGACAAAATAGAGTTGCGATTGGCAGAGTCCAATTTCTTTGGTTATATGCGTTGGTATGACTACCATACAGACAAAGCACCTAACTACAATTTTGGAAATGATAATTTTGGAAATGATTACGATTATGCCACCTCATGGTACACCACTCCTCGCGGAGCGAATAACCAGCCTTTTACCCCTATTAATACGCCAGCTAGTGCTGCTACTGAAAGCGCCGAAGGTCGTTCTTGGGGACTATATGCCATTAACCACCACCACGGAGGCATACTCAACGAGGGCACCGAGAATAGCAATAATATCCCTGTCTTGAATGGTTGGAATTATACATATACCAAAGGACAAACCTATTCAACCGAGCAAGAAAAACGTGCTGCTGGCTACCATACCATTGCCTGCGACGTGAGTGCTTATACGGATTATGTGATAACGAAAGACGATGAGACGGGGCTAGTGGCTTCCATCACGGAACCAACGCTTTCCTATCGCCAACTCTTTGACCTCCGCCCTGCGGGCGAGATGGCAGATAAGCTTGCAGCGTTAGAAAGCGGCGAGTACCTGGAGGAATATCACTACCAAGCTCCTGCGGGCAAGAATATTTTGCTCACACCTCAATTCAAATACCGTAAAACTAACGATGAGTACCTATCCAAGCTCTGCTATTTCTATTGGAATGATGAGAATCTTGTGCGTGTAGAAAATGCGACATGGTCTGGTGATAATATCATTAGCGACAACGGCGAGTATCTGACTATATCAGGCAATGCAGGCGAAACCAAGACTTATACCCTAACCGCCAACGGTGGTGCAGTGCGTATTGCCAAGTTTACCGTTACCTTTACAAATCCTCAAGAGACTGGACCATCGCGCATGGTGCTTAAGTCGGATTATGAAATAGAGAATATCTACAGCCGCAAAGCGCATATTGATTTCAATTATACCGACGATAGCATAAAGACAACGCTAAGCGACGGTTTTACCTACTACAACCAACCACTAGATGCAGCAGAAAGCACCTATGGTTTTGTATATACGCAAGGCGATTTGGCACAGACCGCATCCAACACTCATCATGGTTTTGTGCGTGCCGCTAACCAAGGAGTATTCCCATTCTATGGTGAGTATGTATTGGTAAACGGAGTAAATAAGAGTTGGAATGAGGCTGGCATTTCGGCAGAGAACCACGGAGGCAAAGACAAAGGTTTTGCCCTCTATGTGGACGGTACAACCGAACCAGGACTAGTAGTCAGTATCTCTGCTCCAGCCAATATCTGTTCGGGTCAAACCATGTACTGCTCAGCTTGGCTCTGCAACCCATCCAATACTGCACACCAGGGTAGTAACCCTATTTTCCGATTCAATGTGCAAGGTCGTGAGAAAGATGAAAATGGCAACTATGGCAAATGGGAAGATGCAGGCGTATTCTTCGTAGGTGAATTGCCTAAGGGGTCAGGATGGCAACAGGTAGTATTCCCTATCGAATCTGCACATAGCTACGACTCAACACGCGTGTCGCTCTACAACTTCGCCACTTCGGGTGCGGCTAATGACTTCTTAGTGGACGATATCTCGCTCTTTGTTTCGCAATTGCCTATTGCTGCTTATCAGGGAAAGATGGCTTGCCGTACTACTGCTAATGAGGCCACCAATGCGGCTGCTGTACTCCGAATTGATTATGGCAAGATTAATGCGGGAGCAGATGGATATATGTACTATCAAATTTACAACGAGAGTTACAATGACAATGTTGGAGCTCCGATGCAATTGACTGGCAATGCTGCTTATTATCATGAATATGATGAGGATCATTTACTGGGGGATTATGATCATGCGTATGGGTCAATACATATTCCTACAGCAGATTTTGACCCAATAAAAGAAAACGAAAAGCTGAATGAAGAAAACGAAAAGCTGAATGAAAAAAAGGATACACTACTGATTTATTATTCCGTCTCGAAATTCCTTGATGATTTGGCTGCATCTGGTGACAAACATGGTAAGGCATATGTCAAAACGGAGAATAATGGCGTGGTCAAATGGCTATTGTATGTGGCACATATTATTGAAAATATAACGGATTTGGATGATGATGAAGATGAATCAACAAAGCAACTCCCACTCCAGTATCTCTACGACAAGCATACCTATTCTATGCGTATGGCGTACGATCCGGATGAACTAGAAGTTGAAAATTGCAACTTAACTACCCCATTACACGCTACCCAACAGACGGTATTTACTCTGCGCAACTCAAATGGCGAAACCATTGAGCATATAAATGATGATGGTGTCCTGACTGCTACAAAAGAAAAAAATAGTGAAAATGTAAAATATATTTTCGATAACTCCAAGGGCAACTGCGCTAACGACTTGTATTTCTTGACGGCCAAGATTGTGAACCACATGGCAGCCAAGGGGGGAGCTTCTATTGGAGAAGTATCAGCTCCTATCTATGCCGATTGGCTCGTGGGGGATGAGAATTTGGATGCAATATTGGAAAATACTGGGACATCTCCGGAAGAAAAAGAAGCGGAATTCGCTAAGAAATACAATAATTATACACCAGGACAGGTCACGACCGCTATCATGTACGATATGCGACGCAACGACCCTGCCAATCCAAACTACGAAGCAAAAAGTTTTGAGGAATTAGATCCTAGTGCTTTCCTCTCACAACAAAACTATGATATCATTCGTCACCTCTGCGACTCTGGGTGGCTGCAGTTTCGTGATACGACTATCCATTTCTATCTCGCTCCTGATGCGAAGGCATCATATTGGTGCTTCCCTATTGAAGGAACAGCGAAGACGACAGTAAAGGACGAAAACGGTGAAATGGAAGTTACTATCAAAGACTGCAACGAACCAAGAAGAGTAGTGATTACTGCGGCTAGTTCAGAACATTACCTCAATATAGCACCTCTAGAACAAGCCAAGAAAACTACTCCACAGAAACTCCAATTGCCCAAAGTGAATGTGTTACAACCGCGAGAAGGAAACTTGACCACTGTGACTATACCTGTCTGCAAGAATACAGCGGATCAGTATGATCAGTATTATGAAATAGGTTCAAACACCAAAGTCGATGGCTTAACGGAAAATAAGATCACAATCCGACTCTCTGAGGCTACCTTTTTCGACCTTGAAAAAGGTGAACCCTACAAGACAAGACCAACGCTAGAAGTCGGCGAAGAATATACGTTACGATTGCAACTAAAAGATAACAATGGCAATATCAATATTAGTGATGAGAATAGTTGCCGCATTGGATATGTCTTTGCCACCATTCAAATCGTACCGAACACCCTCGTTTGGCAACCTACCGGGCACTCCTTTAACGGATGGGGAAAGAACGAAAACTGGAAAGGATGGAAGGATGACAACTCCAATGGCGTAATCGAGGACGGCGAACTCATCACGGGCTATGTGCCTATGGAGGGAGCGGACGTAGTAATCCCTGCTCTCAATAATCCACTACTATATCCATACATCGTGCCCGAACATGACCACGACCACTATCCAATGACCGTGCACCACGATCAACACAAGTGCCGCTATATCTACCTCGCTCCTGGAGCGTATCTCAACAATCAGCACCTGCTAGATTACGAGAAAGCATTTGTGGATATGCCTATCCCCAAGGGTAATTGGTATATGATGTCATCGCCGCTGCAAGATATGTACTCGGGCGATATGTATATCCCACATTCAGGCAGTAGTTTCGAGGATAATAATGCTCAAAACCATGAAAGCACTCAACCATTTCAAGTGGCGTCTTTCCAAGGCAAACGCTCTAGCCAAGGGCCATATGCCTTCTGGGCGTCGTACTACAACCAAGCGGTGAAAACGTATTACGACAATGGTATATATACCGAAACGTCTGCCGTGGCAGCGGAGTTCCAATCCTCCAATAGCCTTGTACAACCTCTGCCTATTGGCTCTGGATTTATGTTATGGGGAGAAGGACCTGACAACATGGAGAGCGACACACTAGTCGTTCGATTGCCAAAACCAGATACCTACTACACTTCTTCGGGGGGGCATATGTATTATCCTCAATCACGTGAGAATGTACATAAGTTCGCCTTTACTGCTAACCACGAAGTGGATCATATGCAAATAACATTGACCAATGAAGCGGGAAGCGAATATTTCCTCTTTGGTAACCCGACCATGGCGTTTATCAATATGCACGATTTCTTGCATGATAACGAAGCAGTCCTCAACCATGTCTTCTACCGCATCGAAAATGGTGCTTGGGATGCTGCTACCGAGCTTACGATGAGCAATGATCGCTTCCTCGCTCCTATGACCTCTGTAATGCTAGAAACAAAAGACAAAGCGCAAGAAACATCTCTTTCTGTCACACTCAAAGCATCTCACCTCACGCTCAATAACCAGGTTAATCCATTCTCTGAGGATAATCCTGCCGTATCGCCTGTGGCACCACGACGCTCTTCCAACGCTGATACACAAGCCTCAACATCCAATAAGCATACATCCGAAATTATGACCATCTATGCCTTTACTCAGGATGCGCAAGCGCGTACAGTAGTGGCGGCTAACCCATTGGCATACGACTACTACCAAGTGGGAGAAGATGCCATCTTCATCTCATCGGGCGTAGAGAACCAAAGCTATGTTACCACCCCGCTCAATATGTACACCGTAGCGGAGCAGGTGCCTATGATGGCAGATGTGCGACAAGGTATCAGTAACATCCCGTTGGCAATGCTCATTCATGATGATTGCCGCACCCAGCATATGCAATTGGCGTTCTATCTATCACCTAACTGGACGCGAAAATGTTACCTGCACGATACAGCCACGGGGCAGAAGATGCGTATCATGGACGGACTGGTCATCACGGTGGATATGCCGCAGAACCATGAGCAGCGATATATCATAGAGGGACCAGACCAATATATTGGCTCCAATAATAACGACAGTACTACCACTTCGGTAGAGAATAACCTGTCTGCCAATGCTGATGAGGCTACTGTGCATGCGTATTCTGTGGAGAAAGGCACGCTGACGGTACTTTCCAACCAACTCATCGAACAGGTGAAAGTCTATAATCTTACTGGCCAACTGATGCTCACCCACCGTCCTTCGCTACTCAGTTATCAACTTTCAACCAATGCGCAACTGCCTACGGGCGTATGTGTCGTTGAGGCTACTTTGCACAACGGAGCCACACTATATACGCAGACGATAGTGAAATAACGTATTATGACAGCTCATCACTCATAGTTCTTCACTTATAGTTCATAGTTCATCACTTATAGTTCTTAGTTCATCACTTATAGTTCATGAAGATAGAAGAGATAAAGACCATACTAAAACCATACACCGACATCATATTGTTTGTCGTAGCTTTACTAGCAGCGAACTTCTTCTGGAAGTTCACCGTATTAGGCGATGAGGGTGGGGAACAGGTGACGTGGTTTGGCTTTGATATAACTGCGCCTTTTGAGTATATGGCTGCTCATATCGCACATATTGTTTATTGGTGGGTGGACTTGTTGCGCGATACGATTCATCATTATCCCAATAATATCTTGCGTTTTGATTCTGGCTCTAGTGTCCGTATTGTATGGAGTTGCACAGCCTTGAAGCAATCGTTCATCTGGGTGGTCATCATGCTGGTGGCACGCGGAAGTGGATGGAAGAAACTATGGTTTATACCTCTCGGACTTGTGGCGATATATGTATTTAATATCATGCGGATTGCTTTAATATGCCTAATAATAGAGCATCATCCCGAACTCTTCGAGATGATGCACACATATATCTTTAAATATCTTTTCTATTTAATGCTCTTCGGTCTATGGGTTTGGTGGAGCACCCGCCTTTCCAACTCCTCCTTAACTCCTTAATTCCTTCATTCGTTAACTCCTAAATCCTCGTCTTCGCGTACGGCGCTGCATCTACGGGGCAGAACTCGCCTTTCAGGTACTTGAAGTACCCTGC
Source organism: Paludibacteraceae bacterium (assembly GCA_045579895.1). GTDB lineage: Bacteria > Bacteroidota > Bacteroidia > Bacteroidales > Paludibacteraceae > Colicola. Next base: position 14,643 of record JAZNMT010000061.1, on the reverse strand, counting down.
TTGAGCCACCATCGCGGCATTGTCTGTTGTATAGGCAAAGGGGGGAATATGCACTTTCCAATGATGGCGTTTACCCAAGTCAATCAGTGCATCGCGAAGCCCGCTGTTGGCACTCACGCCGCCGGCTACGGCTATCTCTTTCACGCCTAAATCTTTGGCTGCTTTCTTCAGTTTGTTGATTAGAATATCTATGATTGTTTTTTGTAACGATGCGCATAGGTCGGCCTTATTTTCTTCAATGAAATTGGGACTCTCTTTCAGTTGATCGCGCAGAAAGTAGAGGAACGAGGTCTTCAAACCCGAGAACGAATAGTTGTATTCAGGGATATGGGGTTTGGCGAATTGGAATGCCTCGGCGTTACCTTCTTTGGCTAGTCTATCTATCCATGGTCCGCCGGGGTAGGGCAGTCCCATTATTTTGGCGCACTTGTCGAATGCTTCGCCTGCGGCGTCGTCTATGGTCTGTCCTATGATCTCCATGGTGTATGGGTCTTTCACCAACACAATCTGACTATTGCCTCCACTCACCAATAAACAGAGGAACGGAAAGTTCGGAGCCTGATGCCCAGCCTCTAACTCCCTTCCCTTAGCGGGGTCCCCGATGACGCCTGCGTCATGGGGTGCTCTTAGGGAGGGTTGGGGGTAGGCCGCCTTGATAAAATGTGCCAATATATGCGCTTGCAGGTGATTCACTTCCACCAGAGGTATATCTTGCGACAGTGCCAGTCCTTTGGCAAAACTCGTGCCTACCAGCAGACTGCCCAATAGTCCAGGGCCACGTGTAAAGGCGATGGCGCTCAGTTGATCGGCGCTTACGTTAGCACGTTTGAGGGCGGCATCCACTACGGGCACTATATTCAGTTGGTGTGCACGGCTAGCTAGTTCGGGCACAACGCCGCCAAACTCCTCGTGTACACCTTGTGAGGCGGTCACATTGCTCAGCAGTATCCCATCGCGGATGACTGCAGCAGACGTATCATCGCAACTCGACTCTATAGCAAGAATAATAGTTTCTTTCATATTGTAAGTAGTTGATAATCAGTTTGTTAATAGTTTCTTTCGGGGGGGGGGAGCTCAGCTTACTATATTCGCTAGGGGTGCAGCCGACTATCTGTGTGAAGTGTCGCCAGGCGGTAGTGCGTGACCGGTAGCCCGCATCGTAGAATAGGTCTTGGATGTTTGCGTTGGGGTTGTTGCTGAGGCATTGGCATACGTAGTCAATGCGGCGGCGGTGTAGCATATCGGACAAGCTGGAGAAGCCCATTTCTTTTGCAGCCAGTTGGATATAGGTGCGGTTAGTGCCTACACTATGTACAATATTGTCACCTGTCAACTCTGGGTCTTGCCATATATCAGGTGTATCCATTAGTTCTTGTAGTTTTTCTGCTACTTGATTAACAGCGACTTGTGTGGCTTGTGGTCTTGTTCCTGTATGGTAGTAGTCGCGTACTTTTTCCAGTGGCACATGCAGTCGCTCATAGTGTTCTGCGTAGATGACGAAGATAGAGAGTAGTAAATACAAAAATTCGTGAATGATGTATCCTGCAAAGATTTGCATGCAGCGGCTACCTATATAGGAGCATACCATCATGATGAGGCAAACCATGAGCAGGTCTATATATTTTTGCATGGCTGGATTTTTATACTTGTACCGCAAATATACTAGCCCAATACAATAGGGGATATATAGAGCCACAAAAATGATTCGGAGATATACATTTGGGTCGGATATGTGAGTTTTTAGTTGTGCTATGCTGTATATGTTGGTTATATTGCCCTGTGCATATAGTATGATGATAGGTATTGCAACAAGGATGGATGGCAATAGTATCAGTATTGCTCGTTTCAGAGAGAGCCACTGGGGGAGTATTGTCTCAGCGAGGTAGCTCCAGAGGAGGAAGAATATATAAAATCCGAAAATAATAATGGCAGGGCTGAATAGTTTGTGAGATTCTAAAATGTTGATATTTTCGAGTGCCAAAAACATTTCTCCAGTGGAGGCTATGGCAGATAGCGCGAAGAAAATAAATATATAGTACCATGCTCGATTATCGGGCGAATGATGCTTGATGAAAATGAGTGTGGCGGCAGCTAATTGCATAAATACATGTATGCCTAGTATAACAATGTATAGTATAGATGTCAGATAGGTGAAATGCATGTTATAGAGCGAGTAACTAGGATTGTTGTTGTTTATGTTCTTGTTTATGAACTATTATTATCTGGGAGCTTTAATTACTTGTAAGACATAATCAGATGTACGGTTTTGTTCTTATTCGCCGACAAAGGTACAACAAATAATGTACATTTGCAAGAAAAAACGAGCAAAAGTTCACTTTTAGGTGAGTTTTTTCTTGTAAATGGGCTGCATAGTGCGCCACATACGTCCATGTTGAGTTCCCTTCTAGAGTCTTTTCGAATATTAGGTATATATTAGTGATTAATTAGTGATAAGTTAGTGATAAGTTAGTGATTTGAATCTCTTTTGTATCATAGTTCTGGCACTGATATGTCCCAAAAATACCCTTTTGCACACCTAAAAGCGATTATAAACGCTAATGCATTTCTTAAAATATGTTGTAAAATTCGTAAGAAAAGTCATATTTTGCCAAAATGAAACACTTATTTGCGAATACAGAACTTCGTTCTCGTAAAATACTTGTATTTTTGCCCACAATTTTTCGTTTTTGAAAATGTTTGAGCCAACAGCTACATATACTCCTATCAGTTCAGCTGCTCTTTCGAGCAGTATAACTACGTCGTCGAGCTACACCTCGTCGTCTTTTGGGGTGAGTACCAGTTTGGGTAGCAGTTTCAATAGTCACTCATCATCGGCAGTTGCTTCTATCTCTGTTCCCACCTCGGACAAGACTTTCCGTTCGATTTCAACGGGTGGTACGTTTGAGTATGTTTTGCCCAAGGGAGTAGGTTCGTTTGTGGCGATGCATCGGGATAACATAACGCTAAACCCATACGGTTCTGGCGTTCAACCGTCGCGTCGCTCAATCGCGTTCCCCGGAGAAGACTACGATACCCCACCTACAGGTGAGTTAGATGATAGTTTTGCTAGTCCTGTAGGCGATGTGCTACTGCCATTGTTACTAATAATGGCGGCGGCATATGCTGTAGTGCGGTGGTTTAAGAATTGGAAAAGGAAACGTACTGGAAAGAGATTATTTTGCATAAAATAAAATTAGCGCAAAGGTAGCGCAAAGGTAGCTAAATCACTAATGAATCACTAATGAATCACCTAAGAATCACTAAAGATTTACAGGAGAAATCAAGAGTAATCAAGTATAAAATAGAAGATTAAGAGATGAAGAAAAGAAGAATTATACGAATATTGCTAGTTGTGCTGTCGATGGTATGCGGCAGTATGTCGGCGTCTGCGCAAATAAAAGATGGTGATATCGTCTCGATAAGTTATAAAAATGGAGATACATACAACTATTTAACTCTTTGGACAAACAATTTGCCTTATAACTACACTTACGAACTATTTGGTGGAATTGGTAATTTAAATACTCCTAAGATAGAATCACTTTGGAGAGTTATTGCAGTAGGTCAAAACCAATTTGCATTTCAAAGTATGTTTGATGGATCAATATATTTAAGATGCGATGCAAAATATAGTGGATATATGGGAAATGCGGCCGAAGGAACTGCCTTTTTTTACAACCAAAATAAGATAATTACATACCTTAATGCAAGTGGATACACGAGATATGTACATTTGTCCAATGGCTATTGGTCCACTTCATCCACTTCATCAAATGGCAAACCACTTGAGATCGAAAAATGGGAGTTGGAAGGTGCAGGTGGCGGAGAAGTAGAAGGAACATTTGCACCGGAATCATTAGATTTCGGCTTTACTCCTACAGATATCAATGACACAAAAACACTTACCTTTACACTTAAGCAAGGAGGTGGCGGTGGCGAAGGTGGTAATTACTATTGTGTAGATCGTGTAGATGAGATAAGAATACCTGCACCTACAGCAGCCAAGATCAGTAAAAATAAAAGGGCAATAGAACTAAAAAACATCCAATTCACGTGGCAAAGCAGTGGAAAAAACATATCCAAAACCCAATGCAGCACCTTGGCTGATAGCGAAGTCAAAGAACGTGAGATGTTGGAACTCAATTGGGAAAAGAGTACTACGGAAGAAGATACTTGGAACCTAACCGTAACGGCTAAAGGAGCTAGTCCAACCAATATAGTAGACGCTAACGGCGATTGGATAGACTATACCGACCAAATAGTTGCCACTTTTACTACTGAAGACGAAACCACTCACCGTGTACGAGCCAATATTAGACGCGAGGCGTACCATTTGCGAGAGTGGCCTACATTTGAAGTAACAGTTTCACCGACTAGTTATACCTACAGCAAAACTGGTGGACCAGCCACATTCACCGTATCATGTTTCCACCAAAATGGTGCAGACGCCATCAAGTCGGATGATGCAACGAAAGCAGGCGAGATTGTTCGTGCAAAGCGCGTTGATGTAACCAACGCATCCACGATCACTTTTGTTGCCAAAAGCATGTTGGATGAGACCAATGTGGATTGGCTGACTGTTGAGTCCATCAACAATGGCGATGTAACGGTGTCTGCCAGCGATAACTCGCAGAATAATACCGAACGCGAAGCTCGTTTAGTGGGCGTCATCACTTATACTGATCCGGATGACGCAAACGACACACATACCGAAACAGTAGTCATTCCTATCAAACAGAGGGTAAAAGATGGCAAGATAACCTTTCTACCTCAAAAAGGCTTTAGCAACACAGAGTTTGGCAAAAATCCATATACGCATGCAGACGAGCAGATGGTGCACACAACTGAAAAAACCATCTACTACTTGCCCGGAGAGGAGATCACATTACAAATTGCAGAAAGAAGTTTCAATGCTTATTATCGTTGGTACGATTACGAAACAGGCGGCAATCCGGAATTCAATGCAATAGCATCAGATCGCACTTCTTGGGTGACTCCTCCTATTGGCAAATTGATTAACAATACTGACGGTGATACATATGGTATTTACAGAGAGGTAGTGGATAATTATGAACAAGTGGTTGGAGATGTTCCTGTAATCAAAGGTTGGGCAGATGGTAAAGCGCATATCATTGCCTGCGATGTAAGTAATTATAAAGACCATAAGATAAGTGCAGATACCATTATCGAGCCTACCTTATCTTTCCGCCAACTTTTCCATTTGCGTCCAGCACAGGAGATGGCAGAACGCTTCAAAGCCGCTGCCGCTAAACAAGAGTTTGTAGAAAACCATAAATATACCGCACCTGTCGGTCAAACCATCTATCTGACCACCGACTACCGCTATGCGGGAGGCGATGAATCCGACAGAAGCTATTACTATTATACCAACGGCACGGACGCATTAGGTGGGTATAAGTGTGTCGGCAAAGGCGGTATTACTGCCAAGTGGTTTGAGGTCAATGGTGATACATATACCAATATTACTCCTAAGGGTTATACTGCCAAAGATTATCTGCCGATAACCGTCTCTGAGGTTGAAAGAAAGGTATATGAGCTAGGTGTGGACAATAATGGCAACAATAAGATTGACGACGGCGATCTGCGCATCGCACGATTCGTCGTAGATTTCGTGAGTGACTGTGGCCCTTCTACCACCCCACTCATCACTCGTAATGAGATATTGAACAAGTATGTACTGCTCGAAGAGATTGACTTCAACCTAGGTCATCCAGCGCCAGGCACATCCGATCCACAGCCTTTGAACGCCCATCTACCATGGGCAGAAGCTTCCTATGGATACACCTACCCCGCTGTAGCAGGTATTCAAAGGAATCGAACAAGTGGAGGAAGCCTCTATATCCCATATTTTGGCGAGTATTTCATTACCAACAAGCTATCTAGTTCCGTATCATGGGCACACAAGGTGGAAAACTATACTGGTGCAGCCAATGGCTATGCACTGTATGTGGATGGAACCAGCGAACCCGGATTGGTGGCGAGTATCTCCACCGATGCCACGGTATGTTCAGGACAAACGATGTACTGCTCAATGTGGCTCAACAATGTAAGTAACGATGGTAACGCTAGTGCCGTTGATCCTGTGTTCCGCTGCAATATCCAAGGTCGTAATAGCGATGATGAGCCTTGGGAAGATGTTGGAGTGTTCTTTGTGGGTGCATTTGGACAAAAAAACGGCGAGTGGTCACAGATCAATTTCCCTGTACTGAGCGACCAAGAGTCCTACGCTCAGACGCGTGTATCCATCTACAATTTTGCCACCAGTGCTGGCGGCAATGACTTTATGATTGATGATATTCGTTTGTATGTCTCACCTCTATCCTTAGCCGCCTATATGGCCACTATGGGTTGTCGTTCAGCAACCAATGTTGAAGAAGCGAGTACAGCAGTAGTGGTGCGTATGGACTACACACAACTAAACCCAGACATGGAAAACAAATGGGTGTACTACCAACTGCATAATACCACAGATGACCGTGTGGTAGAGCTTAAGACTTTGGATAGCGAAGGAAATATCATATCGGCATATTACGCCGAAAAACAAGACGAAGTCTCCGAGGCTTTTGGTTCGGTACAGATTCCAGGAAGAGGATATGAACCTGCAGAAGCGGAACGGGTGCCTCAGTTGGAAGCATATTTACACACATTGGTAGAAAATGGCACTAGACATAGCAAATGTTATGTACGAGATGCCAGCGACACCAAGTGGTATCTATATGTTATTCACGTTATCCCTAACACCCAGCAAGATGTGGTAGGTGACGATGCGGATATCTACCTAGAGAAGGATAAAGACTATCTATTGGTTATAGCCAACGATCCTAAGGAGCTAGCCAAGCCGCTCTGTTCATCCATCACTCCGATTCGCCCTACCACGGACACCTATGTCGAATTGCGGGACACGGAGGGTAGCATAGAACGTGTAGAGTGCAAAGACTCACTCTGTGCTAATAATATCTACTTCCTCAATGTACGAGTAGAGAACACGTTTGCTTCGGGTATTGGTGGTGGATTAGAAACGATGGGCGCTCAGGTACATGCGGATTGGCTGATTGGAGAAGAGACAGACGATGCGTACTGCCACGCACGTACAATGACCGAAGAGGAGCGCCAAGCAGCAGACGAGGAATTTCAAGAGAAATATGGCTGCAACCGACACCAACTGCGCGAAGCTATCAGCAATATGCGTCAGATGCCTTCAGCAGAACACCCTAACCCCAACTACAAGCAGGCGGATGTTAACCAACTCGTTACCACTGAGTTCTTCAACGATGAAGAATTAGCACTCATTCAACGTTTGTGCGCCGAAGGTAAATTGTCATTGTACAAGAAACAGGTACAATTCTATATGGGTTCCGAGGAGATTGTTCGCTATTGGGCATACCCTGTGGCACAAGATACAAGCATCGTGTTCAACGGAAGCACCTATCCGCTCTTTGACTGTGACGAACCGCTGTGGGTAAAAGTTCAATCTAGTTACTCCGAATATGCGGTGAACTTATCTCCTTTGGATAAGGAAGACCAAACTCACAAACAACGCCTAGATATCCCTTCTATCCGCATATTAGAAGGCACTAGTGAGATTGTCATTCCGATTAAGGAACTATTGGAGAATACCGAGTTAAGCCTTCAACTATCACCGGGTAAGGATTCGGTGCGATTCAAGTACAACGAACCTATTCCACACGTACTGGAATATGTCACCATCAGTGATGCGGCTATTCAGGTGGTAGATGCCCCTACATCATTGGAGATTGGCGAAGACTACCTGTTGCGTCTTGCCTTCTATGATGAAAAAGGTAATGCGTATATCCATATCAATGGAGAGCCAACAAAGTGCCGTGTGGGTTATGTCTATTTCTACCTCAGTATCGTACCTAAAACAGTACAATGGGTAGGTGGTGTATCCAATATCTGGGGCGATGATGGTAATTGGAGAGGCGTTAAAGCAGATGGTAGCCTGACCAGCAAGGGTTTTGCTCCATTGGCTGCTACGAATGTGATTATACCGCAAGGTGCCGCACCCATAGTCACCACCGACAACCTACATCCAATGGATGTTCACTATAGTCCTTACGCATGTAACAACATCTATTTTGCCGATGGGGCGATGGCTTACAATCAGCATCTATTGCAATACAACAAGGCTTTTGTGGACATGAAGATCGAGGCAGCCAACTGGAACTCTATGGCTCCTCCGCTCAAGGGTATGTACACCGGTGATATGTTCGTGCCACATGTGGATAACAACAACGCTGAATACAAGAGCATAACCGACCATAGCAACTATCCGTTTGCGGTCAGTCCTTTCCAAGGTACACGTACGAGTAAAGCTCCATACGTGTTCTGGCAGTCGCTCTACAACAAACGTGTGACCATCTACCATGAGAATGGTAACCAGTCTTACCCTGCATTGACCGAGTCGGCTAATTTCTTACAAACCAACTCGCTAGGTCAAGCCTTACCAGTCGGTAGCGGATATCAAGTACTTGGTTTTGGTCCAACTAGAGGAGGTGAAGATGAAATCATTGTTCGCTTGCCTAAACCAGATACTTATTATAGTTATTACAACAAAGATGGTACAGAATCCAACCAACGAGTATCGGTTAGCCACTCCAACAGACTGGCTTTTGAACCCAACCAATCGGGTAATATGACGCTCACGCTTAGTAATGATATTGCAAGCAATCAGTTTATGTTTGGCAATCCTACTATGGCGAATATTGACATGCAGAAGTTTTTGGCAGACAACACACATATATCTGCCTACTACAAAATGCAAAATAGCTCATGGCAAGCTGAAACACCGCTTACAGCTGGTGTGTTGGAACCGATGCGTTCGGTATTGCTCAAGCTAAAAGATGGATCGGAAAATAGAAAATCCATCACCATCACGCTGTCGGCAGATCATATGAGCACCCCAGTTCAACAAGCAGCACGAGTACCTAGTAAAAAATCGCCTGCACAAGATGCCGAAGGAGTACAATTAATGAGCATCCATGCTAGTTGTGACAATGGACAAGCACGCTGTATCCTTGTGTCTCATCCGTATGCACAAGACATCTATGATGGCAACGAAGATGCGTTGTTCCTTTCTTCGGGAGTGGAGGATGGAGTCAATAGCGCTACAGCCACTTCGCCTATCAATATGTACACCGTTGCGCAGCAAGTGCCTATGATGGTGGATGTGCGTGAGAACATTGATACCGTTCCTGTATCTATGTTGGTACATGACAGCTATCGCACAGAGAAAGTGCGATTCTCGTTCTACCTCTCGCTAAACTGGGAGAAAGAGTGTTACTTCTGCGACGCCGTAACAGGCGCACGTTATCGCATTCTAGACGGATTATGGCTAGAGATGGATATGCCACTCAACCACGAGACACGCTACTTCATCACAGGTCCTGACCGAACCACCAATAGCGGTGTAGTCACCAACACCACCAACCCCAATGTGGCACCACTACAAGTTTGGGCATACTCCGAGCAAGCAGGCGAGATCACTGTTTGCTCCAACGATATTATCCAATCGGTGACCGTATATGACATCGCAGGTCATATCATTGCCCGCCAAACGCTTGACCTATTATACAATCAGGTGTCCTTACCTGTAGGCCAAGGCATACACATCGCCGAAGTTACCCTCCGCGATAACTCCAAGCACTACACCCGCACCATTGTAAAATAGCCAATACCCATATCCGATCCTCGATATCAGTTATCGGATTCTGGATTCCAGCTGCTGGTTGCCCCCTAAAAAAAGCCACCTTGTCTTTTCAACAAAGTGGCTTTTTTATTCCGTGCCGCGGCAGGGAGTTGATTGCCGCGGAATGTTGTCTATGTTGTCTTCTCTCAAAAGACACCTTACTCGCCCATACGCTCCAATTCAACGGTGAAATGGCGCATCAATGGTGCTTCCTTCGTAATCGCCAAACCACGAGTGATACTCTCGCGACGGTCATAGACGTTCTTAAGGGCAGCAGCAATGACCTTCATGTGGTTGTCGGTGTAAACGCGGCGAGGAATACACAATCTCACCAAGTCCAGTCCGCCAAAGCGGTTCTCGCGGGTCACTGGGTCACGGTCAGCCAAGATATAACCAATCTCACACGCACGGATACCTGCCTCCAGATACAACTCACAAGTCAGCGTTTGCGCAGGGAACTCTTCAATAGGCACATGGGTCAAAACCTTATCTGCATCCACGAAGATAGCGTGACCGCCTGCAGGGCGTTGGTAAGGAATGCCGTATTCATCAAGCAACTCAGCCAAATACTCTACTTGGTGGATACGTGTTTGAAGCATATCAAACTGAGTATTCTCTTCCAAACCTACAGCCAACGCAGCCATATCACGACCGTTCATACCACCGTAAGTGATAAAGCCCTCGTATGGGATACAATAGCGTTTGCAACCTTCGTACCAATCTTCGCGATTGGTAGCGATGAATCCGCCCATATTTACAATTCCGTCCTTCTTAGCGGACATGGTCATAGAGTCGGCATAGGAGAACATCTCCTTGGCAATCTCTTGAATACTCTTATCGGCATAGCCCTCCTCGCGGGTCTTGATGAAGTAGGCATTCTCGGCACAGCGAGCAGAGTCCATATTCACAGGCACGCCATACTTGTGGCACAACTCGCATGTCTCGCGGATATTCTTCATCGAAACAGGTTGTCCACCTACCGTGTTGTTCGTTACAGTAAGCACCATAAATGGCACATTGCCAGGGTTGTCTTTCAACAATTGCTCCAGATACACCAAATCCACATTGCCCTTAAATGGGATTTCGAGTTGGGTGTTTTTCGCTTCCTTGATGGTCACGTCGATAGCGTGTGCCTTACGTGCCTCAATATGACCCTTTGTAGTGTCGAAATGGGCATTGCCAGGGATGACATGTCCCTCTTTCACGAGGTGAGAGAATAGCACATTCTCGGCTGCACGACCTTGGTGGGTTGGGATAACATACTGAAAACCAGTGATACGAGTGATTGTGTCCTTTAGTTCGAAGAACGACTTGCTACCCGAATAACTCTCATCGCCGAGCATCAAGGCAGCCCATTGGCGGTCGGACATGGCGCCTGTACCCGAGTCGGTCAGAAGGTCGATATATACTTGCTCGCTGCGGAGCATAAAGATGTTGTTCTTGGCTTCTTTCAGCCATTGTTCGCGCTCTGCGCGGGTGGATTTGCGGATGGGCTCTACCATCTTAATCTTCCACGATTCTGCAAAAGGTAATTCCATGGTATTTTATATTAGTTTGTGGTTTTCTGCTGCAAAGGTACAACAAAAAATGCGAATATGCAAGTCCAGATAACTTATTTTAATTTTTTTCCATCGGCAAAGGCATTGCCTACGCGTTGGCCGAGTTCGATATAGCCCATATGAACGGGATCGAAAGTGATAATCTTCATCTTCTCCACATCGGGCTTTCCATCAGCAGCAAGGTACTGCTCATCGCAGAGGATATTCACAATATCTGCCACAAGGCAGTAGCCGCCTTCCGACTCCTCGTATTTCTGCACCAAGCGGCACTCTAGTGTCATCGGAAAGTCGATGAATACGGGCGCATTTACATGTTCAGCAGGTATGGCTGTCCATCCTGTCTTTGCCATTTTCTCTGGGTCGTTCTTTGCACTCACAATGCCCACAAAGTCTGACGCTACAACGGTGTCGGTGGTAGCAAAACTTACGGTGAAATCGGGCGAAATTGCCAGATTCTCGGTCGTGGCATGTATGCCCATTGAGATAACGATTTGTGTCTTATCCCAGTGTCCGCCCCATGCGGCGTTCATGGCGTTGGGAGTACCGTCAGCATTGTAGGTGCCGATAATCAATACAGGTTGGGGAAGTACCCAAGCATTTGGTTTAAAACTTTTCATATTGTTGTGGTTGGATTATGTCAATTTATGATTCGCCGCAAAGGTACTGAAAATCCTTGAATTATACAAATATTTTTACAAAAATGTTCTCTGAGCGCAGATTCTGTTTGTTTGATATATGCAAACTTTTTGGATTGTATTCCGAAAATTTGTTTGATTTTTTGGATTAGAGCATTAGACTGAGGCGGAAATACTAGATACACTCGCGGACGGAACCGCAAGACTAAACAGATGGCGGAGAGGTAAGAAATACCCGAATGGGATTCGAGGGGAAGGGGGAAAGAGTAAAAGACGATATATATAACACGCGGGAAGTGTAGTATTTACAAGACTTCCCGCGTGAGTGTATTTTTTTGAAAAAAGTTATTGTATGCAGAAGATTGTGCCTTAGAAATTCAACGCTAAACCTACACTTGTCTGATTAATTTGGAAACTTAATGAAAGATTATATACTTTTCGAGAATTATTAATGGTTGCAAAAACATGATTCTTTTGGTTATATCCTATGCATAATATCGGTATAGCAGATACAAAAGCAGCGCCTCCTATAGCCCAACTTGGAATTCCTAATCCATAGAGTAGCCCTTCGGACAATATTCCACAGCCAACACCGATAGGAACAGCGAGCAATATTCCGCCACCAAATAACCACCAACCAGCTGTAATCAATTTTGTTGCATTCACATAATCAGCATATATTTCTTGATTGTTTTTGAGTAAAAAGTTCACAAGTGCTTTTTCATCCATTTGCAAATCACCATACGAATACTTCTTTACCCCAAACATGCGCTGCTCGTGAGCAGAGTTTTGAACAAGGATAGGATTTTGCAGAGCAATATTTGGTGTTGTATACTCTTGATATTCCACCAGAGTGTCTCTATGATATGTAATGATTGTATCTACTTTGGGCTTTGGAGTAGGTGTTATTTCTACAATATTTACCCCGGCATCCATAAAGAAATAACTATCATTTGGAGGGGTGTTTGCTAATGCCAATGATGAAAGTATGATGGCACACAAGAGGTAATAAAAACGTTTCATATTATTAGTTTTTAGAATTTTATCAAATGCTATTGTAAATTTCCATTATAAGTGTTTAAGAAATTAATATCTTTCTCTGTTGCTTTGCGAAAATTTTTATATTTACCTACATAGCCAGTCACTTTTACTTCGACCTCTGTTTTATCTGCACTTGGAGTAATAATAAAGATTGGAGCAACAATCTCGTCTGCTTGATATTTCATTGCTGCATTTGCTATTACTTGACTTTTCCAATTTTTGACAAATGCAGGTTCTGTACCACTATTGATATGTCTATTAAATTCTTCAGTAAATTTTCTGAACTGTGAAGCCGTCATTTCCATCCTAGTACTAAAGATCTGGCTATGAGTAATCTTATTCGGAGTAACCTCCAAGTCTGCTACATTGGGATATATATATGTTTCACTACGCTTAGGATTGGAGTGTCTGGCTGTCGCTTCTTGATAATGGTAAGAATAAATATTCTTGGGCTCTGCAACTGGCTCCGACACTATCGTCTGCTTTTGTGTTGTTACTACACTTGTCTGTTTGTTTACTTGCGTTTGTCTACCTTGTTGTGCTGATTGCTTGTTAAAATCTTGTTGTGGTAAAATACTGGTTGTTTGGCATGCGCAAAAAAGTAATAGACAGATACCTATTACAGAAAATAGAGAAAAAGAAGTTTTCATAAATTCTCCCTTATTGTGTCGGGAACAACTTTTATGGTCTATACGGTTCCGATATAGAGCATTTTCACCAAAAACAAAAGCGTGGAACCTTACCTTTGCTTATTCTTAACAACGAGGTTCTAGCAAAACCCTTAACCAAGAATAAACAATGAATGCCCACGCCGATATGTTAATCGTCGTGAGCACACAACGGATTAAACACACCAAGGGGCATTTACCGCTTTCTTGTTTTGGGGTTAGAAGTTTGCTAGATTTCGTTGTTCCAAAACAAGCGCCAATAAACGCCTTTTATTATGTCTGCAAAGCCGCGGAGCGGCAGGTCAATATTGTTCAACATCGTTCAGAGTAGTTCAATATTGTTCTTTCACTCCAAGTTTGCGCTGCAAAGGTAGTGAATTATTTCGAATTATGCAAACTTTTTGGATTATGTTCCGAAAATTTGTTCGGTTTTTTGGATTAGAGCATTAGACTGGTGGCGGAGAAATGGTAGCACTAGTAGTTCTAGCCGCACTATATATCCGAATATCATTCGGAACAATAAACATAGGTTCTCAGAAGAGATTAGAAATGTCCGAAAAAGATATATCAGGCACTCTTTTGGAAATTTATTGCTATAGGATTTTGAAAATTGAGAATTTTTTATTATCTTTGCAGCTGTAAATTAACTACTGAAAATATTACCAACTATGATTGTACATGTAGCATCGTTTTTAGAAAGTATTGGAGGGTCAATCGACAAAGATCATTACCTCCGTCCCATCCCTGGCAGGTTGGGTTATGCTGCCTATTGTCACAAACCAGACTACTCAAAGAAGAAGCGCAAAGAAATGGCGGAACGCCCTATGGTTAAGGCATTTAGCAAAGTGTCAGAAGAGGCAAGTGCCATCCTACGTGACCCTGCGCAACGTGAAGCGTGGGCAGAGAAACATCGTGCCGCATTGCGTGAGGCAAGCAAACATCAGCGTATGCCACAAAATGGCAAACCTGCTGTGCCTGCGAGGTTGTATGATTATATCAAAAAAGAGTTGTTC